>DASSOM010000256.1:0-7231 GCA_035700625.1 Vicinamibacterales bacterium | reverse complement strand
CGAACTTGCGCTGCTGCAGCCGACGGCCGGCTACATGCGGCTGGTGAAGGACCGGATTCTCCACGTCTGGGAACAGCGACGGGCGGAAGCAAAGGACCGGACGGCGGAGCAGGCGAAGCGCCTCAAGGGCATCCAGCAGAAGCTCGACCGGCTCGACGAAGCGTTCCTCTACTCCGAGTCGATCGATCTCACCAGCTACAGCCGCCAGCGCGACAAGCTGCGCGAAGAACTGACGCTCGCCAAGATCGAGCATCACACCGAAGCCGTCGACGAACTCGACGTACAGGGCATCCTGGCGTTCGCAGAACGCATTCTGCCGCGCGCATCAGACCTGTGGGTGCAAGCGTCTCTCGATTACAAACAGCGACTGCAGCAGTTGTTCATCCCGGAAGGAATCGCGTACGACGGAAATCGATTCAATCGAACCGCCGCAACGGCACCACTTTTCAACTACTTGGCGCCGTCTGAGAGTGCTGATGAAAAGATGGTGAGCCGCGTAGGAATCGAACCTACAACCCGCAGATTAAGAGTCTGCTGCTCTGCCAATTGAGCTAGCGGCCCACACGTGAACGCTGGAGGGACCGTCGGCGCGCGAACGGCGGCCGGCAGCAACTCCTGATCCTAGCACACGACCCGCGCGGTGATCACATGCCTCAGCCGCTCGCGTCAGGGCTGAAGCCCTGACCCACAGATCAATGTCGATGCGTCAGGGCTGAACGCCTGACCCACCTGTCGCGCGTGAGCACGCTTCCTGCACTACTCGTCAGCGACGCGCGCAGGCGACCCGTGGACATGCTGGAATATTCAACAAACGGGCGCTTCTGGCGCACGGGCGGCGTCGCTGGTTTTCGGGCGTCGTAAACCGCTTGCGCGCGTCGTAAGTCTCCTGTCAGACTGAACCCCGTGGTCCTCTCCTTTCTGCGGCGGCGGTTGACGGCGGGCGCGCTCGCGCTGTGCCTGCTGCCGATTGCAGCGCCGCTGACCGCGGGGGCCATCGAATGCCATCGCGGTGCGGCAGCCGGGGTCGTTGAATGCTGCCCGGCCGGCGCGCATCCCGACGGTCAGTGCCCCATGCACCGATCGACTCCGAAGAGCGAGTGCCGCTTATCGTGCGGCGCGACGAACCACGCCGCGTCCGCGCTGTTCGGTCCGATCGGCATCCTCGTCAATCCGCCGTCCCTCCTCGCCGACACGCTGTCGGCCGTCACGCTGGCGCCGTCCGCTGCGCCGGCTTCTTTCCGTCCGTCCGTTCCCGATTCGCCTCCGCCGAGATAGCGCGGCGGCAGACCTGAAGGTCTGCGCGACGGCTATCGAAGAGAGGAGGCATCGTGCTGGCGGTGGTGTTGGCCGCCTTCGTGTGCGCCGCGCCGGCGTACGCGCAGGGCAGCGCGTCGACTGGAAGCATTGCGGGCATCATTGCGGACGCGTCGGGAGCGCCGATCGCGCGGGCGGCGGTCCGCGCGACGAATCTCGACGTCGGGCAGTCGTGGACGGCCGTGTCGGACGCGGACGGACGCTTCCGTCTGCTCGCGCTGCCGCTCGGACGGTATCGCGTCGCCGCGGACGCGCCCGGGTTCGAGTCCGCGTCCCGCGAGCTGACGCTCGCACTGGGGCAGACGCTCGACGTGCCGCTGACGCTCGCCGTCGCCGGCGTGTCGGAAGCGGTTACCGTCTCCGCCGCGCCGCCGCTCGTCGACGTCGTCCGCACGGAGACGGCGCAATCGGTCAGCCTGCACGAGGTCCGCGATCTTCCGCTCAACGGACGCAACTATCTCGATCTCGCGCTGCTGACGCCGGGCGTCTCGCGCACGAACACCGGCACGCCGCAGCGCTTCGCGGAGACGTCCGCCGTGCCCGGCACGGGCATCTCCATCTCCAGCCAGCGCAATCTGAACAACGCCTTCGTCGTCGACGGGCTGTCGGCGAACGACGATGCGGCCGGGCTGGCGGGGACGTTCTACAGCCAGGAGGTCATTCGCGAGTTCAACGTGATCTCCTCCGGCGCGGAGGCGCAGTTCGGCCGCGCCTCGAGCGGCTTCATCGACATCGTCACGCAATCGGGGACGAACGACGTGCACGGCGCGGCCTACGGATTCTTCCGCGACGCGGCGCTCGACGCGCGCAATCCGCTGTCGCGCCGCACCGAGCCGCTCAGCCAGCAGCAGTGGGGCGCGACGTACGGCGGCCCGCTCCGGCGCGACCGCACGTTCCTCTTCACGAACGTCGAGTCCACCCGCAACCGGAGGACGGGCCTCATCACGATCGATCCCGCGGCGGCCGACGCGATCAACGCGCGGATGTTCGGCGTGACGGGCGAGCGGCCGATCGCGACCGGCGCGTTCCCGACAGGTTTCACCACGCTGAACGTCTTCGCGCGGGTGGATCATGCGTGGAGTGCGGCGACCCGTTCGTACGCGCGCTACAGCGCGTATCACGTGACGAGTCCCAACGCGCGCAACGTCGGTGGACTGAACACGATTACCCGCGGCTCGGTGCTCGACAACCTCGATCAGACCGCCGCGTTCAGCCTGACGAGCACGATCGGCGCGACGCTGCTGCACGAGCTGCGCGGGCAGGCGACGCGCAGCCGGCTGGACGCGCCGGTGAACGACGAACGCGGCCCCGCGATCAACGTCGCCGGCGTCGCGAACATGGGGACCGCAACGTTCTCCCCGACCGCGCGCGCGCTCGACGTCTACGAGATGGCGGACACCCTCACGATTCAGCGCGGGCGTCACCTGGTGAAGACCGGCGCGGACGTGCTGCTGAATCGCGTGGCGGTGACGTTCCCGGGCGCGATCGCTGGCGTCTACACGTTCGGATCGCTGGACGATTTTCTTGCCGGGCGGTACGTGACCTACCAGCAGGCGTTTGGCGATCCGCGCCAGTTCCAGAGCAATCCGAATGTCGGACTCTTCGCGCAGGACGAGTGGCGTCTCACCAGCACGGTGACGATCAATGCGGGCGTCCGCTACGACCTGCAGGGACTGCCGGATCCGATTCGAACGGACGCGAACAATCTCTCGCCGCGCGCCGGACTCGCCTGGGCCCCCGGCGATCACCGCACCGTCGTCCGGGCGAGCGCCGGCTTGTTCTTCGATCGCCTTCCGCTGCGGGCGACGTCGAACGCGCTGCAGCGCGACGGCGTGCGCTACCGCGTCGCGGTGCTGCCCGGCGACGATCCTCGCGCGCCCGCGTTTCCCGATCGGCTCGCGGCGTTTCCCGACGGGCTGTTGACGTCCATCAACTCGATCGATCCGGGCATCCAGGATGCCTCGAGCCGGCAGGTCGCGGTCGCCGTCGAGCGGGCCGTCGGCGGAGATGCATCGCTGGAGGTCGGCTACCAGCATGTGACCGGCCGCGGCCTGATCATGTCGCGTAACGTGAACGTTCCGACGCTCACCGCCGCCGAGGCGGAACGGCTCGGCGTCCCGAATCTCGGGCGGCCTGATTCGCGGCTCGCGAACGACGTCCGCTACGAGAGCATCGGACGCTCCTCGTACGACGCACTGAGCGTGTCGGGAACGTGGCGCCGCGGCGCCGGCAGTCTCCGTCTGTCGTACACGCTTTCGCGCGCGCTGGACGATGCGGGGAATTTCTTTTTCAGTCAGCCGCAGGACGCCGGCGATGTGCACGCGGACTGGGGACCGTCCGACAACGATCAGCGGCATCGGCTGACCGTGAGTGGATCGCTCCAGACGCCGGATCGTCTCGCGCCGATCTGGCGCGACTGGCAGGTGAGCGGCATGTTCAGCGCCGCTTCGGCGCTGCCGTTCAACGTCGTGACCGGAGTCGACGATAATCACGATACGAACGTGAATGACCGCCCGGCCGGTGTCGGCCGGAACAGCGAGCGCGCGTTCGGGTTCGCGACGCTCGACGTGCGGGTCGCGCGAAGCGTCCGCTTCGCCGGCATCGAGACGGAGTTCATGGCCGATGTGTTCAACGTGCTGAACCGGTCGAATCTGACGCTGCCGAACGGCGTGTTCGGGACCGGGACGACGCCGCTGCCATCGTTCGGCCGGGCGACGGCGGCGATGGATCCGCGGCAGATTCAGCTTGGGGTGAGAGTGGCGTTCTGATTTCGAGGGGCGCTTGCCCACCGAAGCGGCAAAGCCGCGAAGGTGGGAGGAGCGAGGGGCGAGGAGCGGGGGCGCGGGACGCGGGGCGCGGGGTGCGCGGGCGTTGAGATCAGGAGAATGATGACACATCGAATAGCTGCTGTCGCTGGTGTTGTGCTGCTCACCATGGTCTCCTGCGCGCGCACGGAACGCGTCGTCACGCTCAGCGTGCCGTCGCGGTCGAATGCGAACGCGACGATCGCGTCGGACGGATCGCGGGTGATCGTGGCGTGGGGGGCGACGGGACAGCAGGGCACGGACATCTACGCGGCAGTAAGTAAGGATGGCGGGCGGCGGTTCGGAGCGCCGATTCGCGTCAACGATGCGGCGGGGGAGGCATCCGTCTCCGGCGAGCAGCCGCCTCGCGTCGACTTGCGCGGTGAGGCGATCGAGGTCGTGTGGGTGGCGAAACGCGGCGGGCTGCCGTCCATCCGTGCGGCCTCGTCCCGTGGAGGGGCGTCGTTCGCGGCGTCCCGCGCCGTCTCGCCGCCGTCGCTGATGGGCGCGCGCGGATGGCAGTCGGCGGCGATTGCCGACGACGGCAGCGTCCACGCGGTGTGGCTCGACGGCCGCTTCGCCGCGTCGGGGTCGAACGTCGGTCATACCCACGGCGCCGGGCACGGTCACGGCGCGGCAGATCCGCGTCAGGACGTGTATCACGCCGTCTGGCGCGACGGCGCCGCGCTCCAGGAAGTGCGCGTCGACACGGACGTCTGCTTCTGCTGCAAGACGGCCATCGTCACGCGCGGCCAGGATGTCTACACGGCCTGGCGCGACCTCTTTCCCGGCGGCGTGCGCGACATCTCGGTCGCGCATTCAACCGACGGCGGCCGGACGTTCGGCACACCCGCGCGCGTGAGCGCCGACAACTGGAAGATCAATGCGTGCCCGGACGACGGTCCGGCGCTGGCGCTCGACGGCGCCGGCGCGCTGCACGTCGTCTGGCCGACGATGGTGGACGACAACGGGACGCCGCGGATCGCGATCTTCCACGCCGTGACGCGCGACGGCCGGACGTTCTCGGCGCGCGAACGCGTCGACGGCGCGCGCGGCACCGATCCCGCGCATCCGCGCATCGCGGCGCGTGCGGACGGCCGGCTCGCGGTGGTGTGGGACGAGCTGTCGAATGGGGCGCGGCGCATCGCGCTGCGCACGTTCGAGCCGGACGCCGACGGCGGCGGCGCGTGGACCGACGTCCGCGTCGTCAGCGACGACCGCGGCGCGAACTATCCCGCCGTCACGCTGACGCCGGACGCCGTCGTCGTCGCCTGGACCGCGCGGCAGGGTGAACGTCCTCGCATTCGCGTGGCCAGAGTCGTCGAGTGAGTGAGGCAGACCTGAAGGTCTGCGCTACGGGGATTGCGGATCAGCCCTTTCGGGCTGATCGAGCGTCGTGACCACGGAATGTGGGTCAGCCCTTCATGGGCTGACCGGGCCAGGACTCCGAGATGATGCGCACGATCTCCCGCCAGTTCGGCGCCTGCGGGTTGCTTCCGTATTCGGCCCACCCGATGGCGTCGCCGTCGTGCTTCGAATCGTGGATCGACGGGTCGGCGCCGGCCGCGAGCAGGGCGCGCACCACGCCGGCGTGCCCCTGCGCGGCCGCGAGATGAATCGGCGGCAGCTTCGCGTCCCAGTGCCCCCACATGGCATTCGGATCGCCGCCGCGTTCCAGCAGCCACTTCACCGCGCGCGCGTCGCCACGCTTCGCCATGACGTGCATCACGCCGCTGGCGTGCCCGTCGGTGTCCAGGAGCGTGTGGCCCGCATCGAGTATCCGTGAGGCCGCGTTGAACTGACCCAGCGCGAGCGCGGCGATCAGATCGATGTCGCGCACCTGTGGCGGTCGCCGGCCACGGTCGGCGCTGGTCAACTCGTCGCGCGTCATCGCGTGAATCCTCTGCATCACCGGGAGGTCCACGTCCGACGTGCGCGCGTACATCGCGACACCGAAGCCGGCGCCATCCACGGCGAGCGGATCGGCGCCCAGCTCCATCAGAAGCGTGACCATTTCCGGGCGATCCATTCCGACCGCGAAGTGCAGCGGCGTCTGGTGCGCCTCGTTGCGGCTCATGCGCTGATTCATCGCCGCGGGCGTTTCGGCGACGATGCGGCGGACTTCGCCATCGAGGTTCAGCGCGATGGCCGAGAAGATGTGGTGTGTCGCGCCGCGGCTCACGAGGAAATCCGCGACGGCGCGGTGGGCTTTATCCTCGCAGCCTGGCCAACACGTCGCCCATCCGATGACGCCGAGCCGGTGGTCGTCCCCCTCGCCGATCACGTCTCCGCCCGCGTCGGCGAGGCGGCGGACGACGTCGAGGCGCCCCGCGGCCGCTGCCCAGTGCATCGCGTACGTGTTGTCCCCCTCTTCGCGGGCGTTCGGGTCCATGCCGCGCTTCAGCAGCAGGTCGACGGCTTCGAGGTGCGCCGCCGCGCTGTGCAGCAGCGTGCCGCCGTACGGCGGGACGGCGATGTGGAGCTTTTCGGGATGCTGGTCGAGGAGCGACGAAAGTGCCGCAACATTACCGTCGCGCGCGGCCTGAATCAGGCGGTCATCGACGCTCTGCGGGTCGGTCACGATACCTGTGCCCGAATGCTAGCGCGGGAAAAAGGAAGGCGCCCGGCCCCGCCAGTTCGCCTACCGCGAACTGGCGCGCCCGGCAGGGCTCGAACCTGCAACCTCTGGCTCCGGAGGCCAGCGCTCTATCCATTGAGCTACGGGCGCACACGCAAAAATGTCGAACTGTGGCTTGTCAGCCGAAGCCGCCGGTGCATTCGTGGCGGCGAAGGCTGGCGCGCCCGGAGGGATTTGAACCCCCGACCTACGGGTTCGAAGCCCGGCGCTCTATCCAACTGAGCTACGGGCGCGCGAAATCACGAGTCTACCAGATTCAACGGATTTCGCGCGAAGCACAGATCCTCCACGATGCGGCCGCCGATCAGGTGTTCCTGAATGATGCGCTCCGCGTTTTCAGGTGTGACGAACCGGTACCACGCCCCCTCCGGATACACGACGCAGATCGGACCCTGCGTGCACATGCGCAGGCATTGGCATTTCGTCCGGTAGAACGGGCCATCACGACCCGTCAATTCCAGCTCCTTCAGCCGCT
>DASSOM010000255.1:0-3570 GCA_035700625.1 Vicinamibacterales bacterium | reverse complement strand
CGACGCCGACGCCGAGGCGCTGGGACTCACTGATCGGCTCGCGCTCGCCGATGGGCTGAGGCTCCGACTGGCAGAACTCGACGGGCTCACAATCGCAGAGGGTGACACCGACGCGCTCGCCGAGGCGCTCGGTGACACTGACGCCGATCCTCCGGACGTCGCCCGCACGGTCGCGATCGCCGCGCGATACCCTGACGCGGACGAGATCGTCCAGGTATGCGACTGCGTCCCCGTGGCACTGATCAGGCGGGAGTCGCCTTCGCCGGGATTCGCGTCGAGCGTCAGTTCCTCGAAGACTTCGGTCCAGTTCGCGGCGGCCGCGATCGACGTTTGCGAGCCGACCAGCGCCAAGACCGCCAGCAGAATCTCGTTGGCGGTATCCGTCGCCGCCGTCGTGCCCGTCGTCGGATTGGTGACCGAGTCCTCGTCGGCATTCGTCGCGGTCTGATCCAGCGAGAATGTCGCCCCCGCGGGATCCCACTCTTCCGCGCCGCCCACCAGGAAGCCCGACGTCGAGGGCGTGACCGTGATCGTCGTGGCCGACGACGTCGCCGCGAAACAGGCGTAAATCGCGCACGCGATGTTCCCGCCGTTGGTTTCGACGAGGCGTGTGTAGGTGTTGCCGCCGTTATCCGCGCAGCCGTTGGTCGGGAACGTCAGGCCGGAGCCAAAACCTTCCACCAGCACAAACACGCCGTGGCCCACCGTCACGGCAGACCCAAAGACGATGTTGATGCTGGTGACGCCTGCGCCCGATCCCGGCGTGGCGGTCTGGATCCGTGACGCCATCTAAAGTCTGCCCATCCTCGGAATACTCGCGGTTTCAGCCCAGCTATATCGGGCACCGAATTTGCGAGCCGCGATACTCATGCTCACTAAGACCCTGCGCCTTGTCGTCCTGGCCCTGCCCCTGGGGGGGCTCCTGCTGCTCGTCGCCGCGTTGTCGCCCGCGGGCGAAGTCACCGAACTGGCCGCGTTCTGGCTCCTGCTCGTGTGGCTCTGCGACAGCGCCTTAGCTGCCCGCCGTCACCTGAAAGCCCGCTGAACACGTATTCGTGCTGTCGCACACGTAGAGGTACGCCGTCTCCGCACTGAGCGCGCCGAGATTGACGGTCACGGTGATCGAACTGCTCGACCACGCCGACGGAATCTGCGGCTCGCGCGTCGTCGCGCTCGCATACGTGGAGGCGTTCCCGAGAATCACGCGCGCCCACGTCCGATCGATATAGATGTCCCCGAAGTACTGCCGCTGGCTGGTGCGCTCGGCCGGGCGGTAGTAGCCGCCGATCCACCAACCGAAACAGGGCGAGCCGTAGCTGCCGCAATCGGTTCCGGTACTGCCGTCGCCTTGCGTGCTATCCACGCCGGTCACATCCCACCGTTGCGTGCCGTTCTCGTACAGCGCGATCGATCCGCCCGTGCGCGCCATATGCATCACCCATTGCACCTGTCGCCAGTGCCCGAAGGGATTGGTCCCCGACGGCCCGCTCCCCATGTCGAACCGATCGGATCCCCAACTCCAACTCGCCGCCCCATCATTCGAAACCGAATACCAGTACCCCGAGGGAGGACCAGTGTTCCCCAGCGCGGTGCTCCACGTGAAGTCCTTGAAGTTGTTGTCCACTTCCACCGGGCACGCCGCTTCGCCTTGGAAACACCAATTGGGGTCGTAGGCTTCATAGACGCTGGTGAACACGTTGAACGGGAGCGACACGCCCCCGAACACCGTCTCCACACCCGAGGCCCCTGCCGTGGGCGAATCACAATGCGCGCCCGTCAGGTAGCGCGTCATGTGACTGTGGGCCATCGGCATCCCGGCCGCGAGACTCCCCAGCGCCACCACTTCCGCTTGCGTCCGGTAATGCTCGTCACAATCCGTGTTGGACTGGCTGCCAGACGTATCGTCGGGGTGCGACCACACCGAGTTATAGCCGTGCGTGAACGGACTCGTTGAGGCGCTCGTCCCGCCGTCATCCCACACCATCGGCGCGGCCGGATTCTTCGTCCCGAAGTTCACGCCCGTGATCGTCAGCGTGCCCGCATCCGTCAGCGTGCTCGACGAGACACTACAGATCGTCGGTCCCGATCCGCTGCAATCTGCAGGCACGCGGAAGATCACCTGCGGCGTGACCGTCCACGCCGATAGGAACACCGCGAGGACAGCGACTCGGAGCGTCATGGCTAGACCCATGCCGATAGACCGACAGCGAGCAGCATCACGAGCGTTTCGTACTTGATGTGCGCGCCGATCAGGGCCGCCGTCGTCCCCGTGAACCCGCTCAGGCTCACCTCACCATTGCTCGCCGTGTTCCCGAGCATCGTCGGTTCCTGTCCCTCCGGGAACCGCAGGCGCACGATCCCGCCGATGGCGTTGAACGCCAGATTCGCGAGATACGCCTTTGCGCGCTGGCATTTCGTCGTCGAGGCCGTGAACGGCACGACGGGCGCGGAGAGCGCGGCGGTCGCCGGGTCATCGGGCGTGTCCGATTGGCCCGTCGTGAGCGATGTCAACGTCGCGCCGATGGTAGAATCCCGCGCGAGCAGCAGCTTCTGTGGCGAGGACGTGCTCGCCTCCAGCCCGCCGGCGTAGACCTCGACGATCTTCGTCCGCTGCGTCGAGGACCCGCCCTGCAGGTTCATATGCGCGTTGTCGGTCATGTTCGTCGTATCCGCGACCGCTTCCGTCGTGAACGACGCCACCGCAAAGGTTCGAATACTCATCGCACGCGTCTCCTTCTGCCGTTACAGTTTCAAGCCGATCAGGAGCGGACTCACCCCCTGCTCCAGTGCTTCCCCGATGGCGTCGATCCGCCGGTTCACGTCATTGCAACTGAGTGTCAACCGCCGCACCGCCGCGCACTCGTCACAGATGTACGTGTCGCAGCCGGGACACCACTCGCGATCCCGCGTGCGGTCCGGGTTCTTCAGCACGGTGTATTGACAATGCCCGCACACGTAGATCGCGCTTTCGAGCGTCTGCCCGCCCGCCACGGCCGGCGCATCGAACCCCGCCAGATCCTCCGGCGTCAGCCCCGGACTGTTCCGATGGTCGATGAGGAGTTCCCCCTCAAGCGACCGCTTCGACAAGCGCGCCATGCGCGACCTCCTGCAGAAACGCCGCGAACGGCCGTCCGTGCCACGCGGGCCATCCCGGCGCCGCCGTGTGTTCCGTCCACGCCTGACAGTTCCGCTGATCCCGGAACTGCGACGGCGACCAGCGCGATTGCGTCAGGTTTGCCGTGTGCCGGATGTCCACGTTGGCGAACGGCGACCGCCACACGTCCGACGGCACGTCGTCGATCCGTTCCTTGCGACGATGCGAGCCTGGCTCGAATCCCATCCGCCGCGAAAAGCCGTCGCGCTCGACGATCGCGATCCGCTTCCGGTAGTGCTCGATCAGGAGTTGCCGGTTCGCGCAGAGCCCTGACGTCTGCTTCGTGACGTAGCTGACGGCTCGTCCTGTCGCGGCATCCACCTTGATCGTGTGGAGGTTGTAGTAATAGACGTCGTCCCTCGGCGGCACGACGTCAAAATGCGACGGGTGATACAGCACGTCGTGCTCGCAGAGGA
>DASSOM010000254.1:0-8041 GCA_035700625.1 Vicinamibacterales bacterium | reverse complement strand
GCGGGAGGTTGGATGTGACGGACCCGGGGTACGGGGCGCAACTCGCAACTGGAAACTGGCAACTCGGAACTGACTGGCAGCTGGAAGCTGGAAGCTGCCAGCTGCATTGCTATACTCGGCGCATGCTTCGGAGTGTTGTGGTGATTGCGGCGGCGGTGACGATGGCGCTGGCGCCGGTGGACGCGCAGCGGCGGCCGGCGCGCAAGGCGCCGGCGCGGCAGGCGCCGCTGACGAAATCGATTGCCGCCGTGAAGTGTCCGGCGCTGCTCGGCACGGGCGTCAAGACGGCGCGGATCTTCTGCGACGTGCCGGCGGGGCGCGATCCCGCCGACGGCGTGATCGTGACCATTCCGCCACACACCGGCACCGCCACGCTATCGTTCGATCTGCACGCGCGCCACACGTATTCGGAAGCTGAGACGCGCGCGGGCCGCGCCTTCTCGCAGTACATGGCGGTGATCGGCGTCCTGTCGATGAAGGGAGACCTCATCAGTCGCGCCGCGATCCAGACCGAGTTCCGATCCGCCGCGAGTCTCTTCGACCGCATCTCCGGAGGCGCGGGCCCGAACGGCTTGAAAGCCGTCGCGCCCGTCGGCGTCGAGCAGGTCTACGTCACGGTCCCCGCCGGGCTGACGGAGGTCAGCCTGCTCGGGGAAACGCTCGACGCCTCCACACCGGCCGGCCACGAGACCGTAGTCCTTCCTGGCCGCCCGGTGGCGATCGTCAGCAACGTGCAGGTGGAGTATCGGAAGAAGTAGGTATTACGAGCGATCCGTCGTGCGACGGCCGCCGGGCTGCGGCGACTGGCGCTTCGGGTCGCGGCGATCCGGCTTCGGCGAGAGGACAATCGGTCCGGACGGCAAGGGGAGATCGTCCGTGCGGGCCGGCTCAGCTTCCAGCGAGGCCCGCTCGAGCGCTGCGCCCAGTGCCCGGCTCAACGCGTTTCCACGATCGAGCTGCCGCTGGTACAAGTCGACCCACTGTTCCGCGGAGCGGCGCAGATCGTCGTTGTCCTGCTGCAGGCGCCGGCACTCGTCGAGGAGGTTGACGGCGAGCTCCGTCATCTCCCGGTAGCGGCGCGCGAGGGCGCCCGCGTATGCCGCCTCCTCCGGGTCTGAACTCTTTTGAGGAAACACCGAAACGGCCGTGGCCGCCCGCGTGCGATCCGGCCGCCGGGCCGGACGCCTTGTCGCGTATTCACCCCAGACAATGACGTCGCGTTTGGTTCCGTTCATGGCCCCCCTCCCGTGCGCTACCCTTCTATTAACGCCGCGGGCTGGCGAACCGAACGGCGGACCCTTCGCTGTACGACCAAAGTCGTAAGTTGACAAACACCAGGCCGCGCCCTACGATTCCCGCCTTCCCGGAGTTCCCAGCCGTCCGGACACCACCGCATGGCCACCCGTCGCCTGTATCGCCGCTCGCCTCACGTCGTCTGCTACTGGAAACACGGCGAGTTCGTGTTCCACAACTACGCGACGCGGCGGCTCGCGGGCGCCAGCGCCCTCGCGTGCGACGTGCTCGACTTCTTCTCGGACTGGAGGTCGGTCGCCGACCTCGCGGCAGACAAACCCGACGTGAGTCGCCCGCTGCTGCGGACGCTCGTGTCCACGCTGCTCGATCTCACGCTGCTGCAGGCGTCGGACCGTCCGCCGGGCGATGCCGAACGCGCGATGGACCGGTTCTCGCGATGGAATCCGGAGGCGGGGTTCTTTCACACCGCGACGAAGGACGTCGAGTTCACGACGGCCGACGCCGCGGCAAGGACGCTCCTGGAGCAGTCGCGCGACTGGCCGATGCCCCCGCCGGTGAAACGCTACGACGGCGCACGCAGCGTTTCGCTCGCGCCGCCCGCGGCGGACGATCGCATCACCGAGATCCTGCTCAGCCGCCGCACCTGGCGGCGCTTCGGCGAGGGGACGATTCCGCTCGCGACCCTCGGCACTCTTCTCGGCCTGACCGCCGGAGTCCAGCAGTGGGTTGCCGTCCCCGGCCATGGCGAGGTCGCGCTCAAGACGTCGCCATCCGGCGGCGCGCGCCATCCGGTCGAGCTGTACGTGCTCGCCTGGAAGATCGACGGACTGGCCGCAGGGCTGTATCACTACGCCCCGGACCGGCACGCGCTGGAGGTGGTCAACCCTCGTGTGGGGGGCGAACGCGTCCCGGCGTATCTGCCGCAATCAGAGTATTTCGCCGACGCGTGCGCGCTCGTCCTGTTTTCGGCGGTCTACGAACGCGATCTCTGGCGATACGGGTATTCGCGGGCGTACCGCGCGCCGCTGGTGGAAGCCGGCCACCTCTGTCAGACGTTCTGCCTGCTGGCGACCGCCCACCGGCTCGCCCCCTTCAGCATCATGGGGTTAGCCGACAGCGAGATCGAAAAGGATCTGGGTGTCGACGGCGTGACAGAGTCCGTGCTGTACGCCGCCGGTGTGGGCGTGCTGCCCGCGGGCGCCGAGTGGGCGCCCGCGCCGCCGGGAGTCGAGACGCCTGCCGTCCGCGTCAACGCGAGTCTGAGGCGCGAAGATGGATAACGAGCGGCTGACGCGAACGCGCGCGATCAGCCGAGCGGAATCACCATGGTCGGACCGCAGGTGCTCCGGATTTCGTCCATACACCGCTGCAGGCGGCGCAGCGCGTTTTTCACCTTTGTGGTCTGCTCTGCCTGTTTCAGCTGACGCGCATGACTCTTCAGCTTCGTGTGGAGGGGGCCAAGATCGATTCTCCCGCGAGCCATCGCGCCTGCCCTGCGGGTGCCTCTGCGAGCCGCGCTGCGCGGCTTCGTCCGCGACGTCCTTCGTGCCTTCGACACCACTCACCTTCCTCAGTTGAGATTCACGACCGCTTGCACCGAGCTGAGCCGTTTCGTCATAAGTCTAGCCAGCGCGCCGGAGAGGATCAAGGGCACCCGCGATCATTCGGGGCGTCCGAGACGCGCGAGGAGCGCATCGAATCGTGGAGTCCCGCGCAGCGGATCCACTCGAGGATCCACGCCCAACCACAGGAGGGCTGGATCTCGCTGATCGGCGGCGTCCTCGAGCAACGTCAACGCCCGATCGGAATCGCCCAGCGCCAGATAGATGTAAGCGAGATTTTCCGGCGTAGGGGTCGGCTTGCCGCGTTGAAGCGCGCGCACCTGAGACCTTGCCTCGTCTACCCGTCCGGCACGAACGTGCAGCCGTACGACCTCAGCGCGCCAATCGACAGGCGCGCTCCTCGTCAGCGACAGCCCCCGCTGCGCGGCCCTCAAGGCGTCTCCGACGCGCCCTTGCGCGTCGTACACGCGTCCGAGCACCACCTCTGCGCCGGCAGATTGCGAATCGATCTGAAGCGCGCGCTCGAGGGCCGCTTCCGCGGAGGCGTAATCCCGGGCATAGTAGTGAACAAGCCCCTCCGTCACGGCCGCCAGCGCTGACAGGGGATCCACCGCCGTCGCCTCACGGGCCTGATCCAGCGCTTCCGGCAGACGGCCGGCGGCCGCGAGAAAACGCGCGTACTGCGTGCGGAGATACGGACCGCTGGGGCGCAGGTCGATGGCCCGGCGATAGGATCGATCAGCTCCCGCCCAGTTCCAGTCGTAGTAGAACTGCAGATCCGCCAGCGCGGCTGCGGCATCGGCCAAATCGGGATTCAGCTCCAGCGCGTGCGTCGCCGCCGCAAGCGCGCGGGCCCTGGCTTCGGGCTGTGTCAGTACGCCCGCAAAGCCGAGCGCGATGTCCGCACGCGCGAGGCCGGCGAATGCGGGCGCGAACTGCGGATCCAGCTGCGATGCCCGCTCGAACGCGTCGGCCGCACGACGCCAATTCTCCGTGCTCACGCCAGTCAGGAACCGACGTCCCTGGAAATACGCCTCCTCGGCGGCGGGGCTGGTCTGCTGGCGGCGTTGGAGCTGGCTGGCCTCCGTCGGCGTGACCTCCGCTTCCACGCTTTCCGCAATCCCTTTGGCTATCGACGCCTGCAGCGCGAAGGTGTCGCCGAGCACGCCGCGAAAGCTCCCGCCCCAGATCTGCGCCCCGGTGTCGGTGGCGAGCAGCCGCGCGTTCACGCGCACGGGACGCGGCTCGTTCGGCGAGGGGTCGCCGAGGGCCAGCGACGCCTCCAGCACCGCCCTGACGCCGAGTGAATGCCCCACGTCCGTGGGCGAATGGCCGTTGCCGCGGAAACGCTGGACGGACGTCCGCGACGTCACGCGCAGCGCATGAATTCGCCCAAGAACCGTGATCAGCTGATCGGTCATCGCATCGGCCAGCTGTGGCGACTGCCCCGACAGGTCTGCGATCGGCAGGACGGCGATGCTGTCAATGCGCGCGTTCGTTGTCGTCGTCGCCGTGCGATGCCGCCATCCCGCCCACACGATGAGCGCCACCACCGCCGCGAGCGTCGCCGGGATCAGACTGGGACGCAGCCTACGCGCCGCGGACGTCCGCCCCTCGCGGACCGGCGACGCGGGTCGACGCTCGAGCGTCCGCCGCAGGGCCTCGTCGAACGCGCCGGCGCTCTCGTAACGCGCGGCCGGGTCCGGCGACAGCGCCCGCTCGATGACGCCGGCGAGGTCGGCGGGAAAATCCGGACGGAGATCGCGAAGCCGCTGCCGGCGGCCTTCCGCGTGCGCCCGGACGAGGTCCTGCATGCCCGACGCGGCGATCGGAAACCGCCCGGTCGCGAGCAGGAACAGCAGGACACCGAGGCTGTACAGGTCGCTCGCGACCGACGCCTCTCCGCCGCGCAGCACTTCAGGGGCGAGATACATCGGCGTGCCCGCCATGCCCCGCGACATCGCGCCCACTTCTTCACCCGTCCCGAAGTCGGTGAGGACGATGCGCCCACCCTGCTCGCGGAGGACGTTCTGCGCCTTGATGTCACGATGCAGGAGACCTGCGCCATGGACGGCCGCGAGCGCTCCGCACAATTCGCTGCCGATCAGGGCCACCTCGCGCGCGCCGAACGGACCGTCGCGGTCGAGGACGTCCTGCAGCGATGCGCCGCGGACGAATTCCATCCAGAAGCCGACGCGATCGCCGTCGGAATCGGCGCCGTACACCGCCGCGACGTTCGGGTGCCGCACGCGGGCGAGCCGCCGTGCCTCGGACAGCACGTGCGCCTGCCGCCGCGACGCGGCGCCGGCGCCGGCCGGAAACAGCTTCAGGGCGACTTCGCGGTGCAGCTCCACGTCCCAGGCGCGGAAGACTTCCGCCGACGTGCCGCGGCCGATTCCTTCCCGGGCAACGAGATGTCCCCAGCGGAAGGCGCCGGCCTCCTCCTCGGGCAGGGACGCGTCGTCATCTGCCGGCAGACTGCGATACAGCTCCGCGACGCTCGACACGAGCCGCAGGTGCTGCACCAGCCGGCGGTCGTGCTGAGTGCCGGCGGACTCTTCGACGGTCCCCCAGTCGATCGGCGCGCCGTCCGCCACCGACGCCGCCAGGTCGGTCAGTTCCTGGCGTTCAGCGCTCACGATCCATCTCCTCGGCGAGGCGCAGCAGCGCGCGCGCCACCGCCATGCGGGCGGCGTCGGCGCTCGGTTTGCCGTGCGAGTCGGCGATTTGCCGGTAGCTGTTCCCCATTTCCACCCGGGCGACGACCAATTCGCGATCCTCCGGCCGCAGCCGCTGAAGCGCCGACTCGTACCGCGCCGACGCCTGCCGTCCGATCGCCTGATCGAGCGGCGATACCGACGGATCTTCGTATTCCTCCGGCAACTCCGCCGGCATCGGCCGGCGCGCGGCGCGCCGGACCTCGTCGCGCACGCGATTCACCACCGCCTGACGGAGGTACGCCTGCAGGGCGCCCTCGTGGCGCGGCTCGAATTCGTCAAGCCGGCGCAACGTCTGCACGAGCGTGTCCTGCACGATATCGTCGGTATCGCGAAGATCGCGTGTCCAGGCGGGGAGCTGTCCGCGCGCCCATCGCCGCAGCGCCGGCAGATATCGCGCAAACAGCTCATTGCGCGCGGCGGTGTCCCCGCTCCGCGCCCGCGCGAGCAGGTCCGTCGTCGAAATCAGCGGACTGGTGCCGCCTGGGGGCTTGGGTTCTTCCATCGGACCGGAGTCATTCCCGGAGCGATGATAGCCCAGCGGCGCCCCACGAGCGCCACGAAGAAACCGCTTACATGGAGGTAACGTCGCGCGCGGCCGATCCGAACAAACGGCAGAGATGGCCGTTGCGTTATAAGAAAGGATGCCCTGGCCTTCGCGGATCGTGTGTCTGACCGAAGAAACGACCGAGACCCTCTACCTGCTCGGCGAAGGGGATCGGGTTGTCGGCGTCTCGGGCTACACCGTCCGTCCGCCGGAGGCCCGGCGCAAACCGCGGGTCTCGGCGTTCATCAACGCGCGGTTCGACAAGATCGAGGCCCTGAAACCGGACCTCGTCCTGGCCTTTTCGGACCTGCAGGCCGACATCGCGGCGGAACTCATCCGCCGCGGCTATCCGGTCTACACGTTCAACCAGCGGACGGTCGCGGAAATCCTGCAGATGATCCGGATCGTGGGCGCGCTCGTAGGGCGAGGCCCCGAGGCGGACGAGCTCGCGGCCGGATTCGAGCGCGACCTGACGGCAATCCGCACGCGCGGCGCGGCGCTTCCCCGCCGTCCCCGGGTGTTCTTCGAGGAGTGGGACGATCCGCTGATCTCCGGGATCGCCTGGGTCGATGAGCTGATCGAGATCGCAGGGGGCGCGCCGGTGTTCCCGGAGCTGCGCGCCGCGCGCCTGGGCAAGGATCGCATCGTCGATCCCGCGGAAGCCGCGCGGCGCGACCCGGAAGTGATCATCGCGTCGTGGTGCGGCAAGCCGGTGCGCAAGGAGCGGATCCTCCAGCGCGCCGGATGGTCGGACGTGGCCGCCGTGCGCAGCGGCCAGGTCCACGAGATCAAGTCGGCCTACATCCTCCAGCCCGGACCCGCAGCGTTGACCGAAGGGGTGCGGCAGCTGCAGGCGTGCGTATTCGCGTGGAACGCGACATCTGGAAAAATGTAGCGCCTTCGAACTCCTTGAGCCGACCGTCGGGTCCTGCGATCGCCGCCGGACCGCGTAAGAAGCACAAGCCGAAAGAGTTACGCGTCTGTTCACGCCTGCCTGAAATGCACGACAAGGCATGCCGGTTGCAACGCCGCACTCCTGCGCATCCCGCATTCAAGACCCCCAACGGGAGGTCGCACAAGGAGGGATCAGAGATGAAACGACTATTGCTCGTTGCCGTGGCTGCCGCCGCCCTCGGTGTTGGCGGAGCATTCGCGGGCGAAGTGAAGGGACCGCCGAACGTCACCGATAACACGAACGCCACCGCCGCTCCCGCGCACGCCAATTCGAACTGCGCCTACAGTGGATTGAACGACTTCGATTCAGAGGATCTCATGGGCCAGCAGACGTCGCAGGTGCAGACGGCCGCCGACTCCTGGAAGTTTTACGGCCTTCCGAAAGGCACGCCAGGCTTACTCGGCGCGTGCAAGGGCGGCACGAACGAATCTCGCCAGTAGCGACGACCATCGTTGGCCCCGCGTCCGACCGGGGCCAACTTCTTCTCCTTCAGCGTCGTCACGGATATCTCAGCGCCTCCATCGGGTCCGCGTGCGCAACTCGCCAAGCTGGTAAGAAGCAGGCCAGCCCGGCGACGGCCGAGAGCACGACGGAGACGATGGCGATCGTCAGCGGATCGTACGTGCCCACGCCGTAGAGCATCGACGACAGAACATCTGTCGACGGAATCATGCCGGCGAGCCCGATCGCAAGCCCGCCCACCGTGAGCAGCATCCCTCGACGCATGATCAGTCTGCACAGGTCGCCGGCCGTGGCGCCCAGCGCGGCGCGCAGCCCCATCTCGTGAGTGCGCTGGAGACCCGTGTAGGAAATCACGCCGTAGATCCCGGCGACGGCGAGCGACAGCGCCATGGCGGAGAAGATCGCCAGGATCATGCTCACGACGCGATTGCCCAGCATCGACTCGTTCACGATCTGTTCGAGGGACCGGACGTCGCTGAGCGCCTGGTCCCGGTCGACGTCGTGGACCGCCGATCGGACGGATCGTTCCAGAGACTCTGGCGGC
>DASSOM010000253.1:0-8287 GCA_035700625.1 Vicinamibacterales bacterium | reverse complement strand
CGGGCAAACGCCTGCAGCTCGGGATCAGCGTAGGCGCGGCCGTGTTCCCGCAGGACGGCGAGTCGTACGAGGCGCTGCTCGCCACGGCCGACAGCCGCATGTATCAGGACAAGGCCGCGCGCAAGCGGCGCGCGGGGCGAGAGCCCGGGCGCCCCGACGAGAACGTCGCCGTCTCCGGCTACCAGCTCACCGACGGCGAGATCCAGCGATCCGCATCCGGTCTAATCTGAACCGAGGGGCTTCGCCCCTCGGACTCCCCTGCACGCTCGCTCGCGGGGGCCCCAACGCCCCGCTCCGCTCACGTGGCTCACTCGCTCCGCTCGTTCGCCCCGCATTCCGCGTCCCGCGCCTCGCACCTCGAACCTCGAACCTCGCACCTCGCGTCCCGCACCCCGCGTCCCGCGACCCGCGCCCCGCGCCCCGCGCCCCGCGCCCCGCGTTACCAGCGTTCGGATCGGATCCGGTTCGCGGCGATCCCGAACGAGCGCAGCACGTCCGACAACTCCACCACCATCGCGGATGGTCCGCAGAGAAAGCACAGCGTTGCCGGGTCGTCGACGAGCGGCCGCAGGACGTCGGCGCCCGGGCGTCCGCGTCCGTGGCGCCAGCGACCGCCCGTCTGGCGCGTGATCGTCAGACTGAGGTCGAGCGCGCCGTCGCGGGCGAGGCGGCGGAATTCCGGAAGGTACGCAAATTCATCGCGCGCACGCGCGGCGTAGAGCAGCCGGAAGCGGCCTGGCTGCTTCACGGCGATCGCATGGCGGATCATCGATCGCAGCGGTGTGATGCCGGTGCCCCCCGCGACGAACAGAAAGTGCCGCTCGCGCGGCCGGTCCGGCCAGGTGAAGCTGCCGACCGGGCCGCCGACCGTCACCCGATCCCCGCGCCGCAGCGTCGTCACGCACGCGGCAAATCGTGAGGAGGGGTCGGGCTTGACGAGGAACTCGAGCGTGCCGGTCTCGCGCACGTCCTCGGGCGAAGAGGCGACCGAGTACGGGGCGAGCTCCCCGCCTCCCGGCGCGCCGAGCAGTGCAGCCTGCCCCGCCCGGAACGGAAACCGCGCGGCCCCGAGCGCCAGGCGAACGACACGCGTCGTCGGCGTCGCGCGGCGAATTGAAGCGACGGAGAATTCCATCGTGACGATCGTATCGTGAACCGGGATGCGAGATGCGGGATGCGGGATGCGGGGCGCGGGATGCGAGATGCGGGATGCGGGATGCGGGATGCGAGATGCGGGATGCGGGATGCGGGATGCGGGATGCGGGATGCGGGATGCGGGATGCGGGATGCGGGATAGCGATCAGAGATCCGAGATCAGGGATCCGGGATAAGGGATCCGGGATAAGGGATCCGGGATAAGGATCAGGGATCCGAGGATCAGGGATTAGGGATGCGTGATCAGGGATTCGATCAGCGAACTCAGTAGGTAATCCTGAAGGTGACCAACCGGCGCGCGCGCTTCTCTCCCGCGACGGCGGCGATCTCGAGTGCATACTCTCCCGGCGCGTACGGCGCCAGCTGCAGATCGAACTGCGCGACGCCGCCCTCCCCCGGAGCGCGGCCCAACTCGGTCATGACCTGGCCCGACCGGTTCAACAGCCGCGCCGTCACCGACGCGGGCGAGCCGCCCGGACCGTACGCCGGGATGCGCACGAGCAGGCGTTCCGTGCGGCTGAATTCGCGCGACGGGCTCGGAGCGGCCTCCGCGTTGGCCGACGCTTCACGGAATTCGAGCGCACTGTGCGTCCGCACGAACTCCGGCTCGAGCAGCACGACGTCTTCGCCCGCGAAATCCGGAACGGGGACGCTTCGCGCGTCCATGTCGAGCAGCGAGCCCGTCGGGCCGAGAATCGACATGTCGACGTCGAAGCGGCCGGCCGCGGCATCGAACACGGCCGAGGCGTTCGATGACGACGCCGCCGCATCGACCGAGGCGACCGTGCCGCGATACAGCAGGGTGCCGTCCGGAGACGTGATGCTGACGCGGATCGCGCTCGGCGTGGGCAGCCCCCGCGTGGCCACGTACTCGCGAGCCGGCGTCCACGTGAACGTCACGCGCGCGCGGCCGTCGGGAATCCGGCGAACCGCGAACGACGGCTGGATGAGCGCGCTGCGCCGCACGGGGCGCGTCGGCACCGACATGAACGGCAGCGGATTGGTCAGCCCCGCGTGCCGGACCTGCGCGGGGAACGGCGCCCAGTAGCCGGGACGCGCGCGCACGGCCACGTCCCGCTTCTTGACGCGCAGCTCCACGGGATGGAATTTGCCGTCCGCCAACGACGACTGCCACGTGACGACGAACCGCGTGCCGGCGTCCCGGCGCATCCGCGCGAGCGCCGCATCGAGGTCACCGCCCGCCGCGACGGCCGCGCCTCCCGTTTCGGCGGCCAGCATCCGCATCAGTTCGGCCTCCGGCCCCTCGCCCGTTCCCGCCTCCCCGTCGGCGCGCGAATCCATCGCGTAGATCACGACGCCGGCATGCCCCGCGGCGCGAAGCGTGCGGAGCGTGATCGCCTTCGCCGCCTCGGACTGCGCGTCGAAGCCGTCGCTCATCAGCACGATCACGCCGCGCTCACGCAGCCGCGCGAACTGCGATACGAGCGCCTGCAGCGCCGACACGACCACCTGGATGCGTTCCGCTTCGGCCGGTCCCGGCGCACGGCTCATGAGCTGCGACTCGAGCGCCGTCCGCGGCGTGTAGTCCCCTTTGCGTCCGGCGAAACTCGCGAGCGCGTCGCGGACCTCGACCCGGTCCGTCGACAGTTCGATCGACGAGAGCGGCTGCAGCGGTTTGACGATGGCGACACGATCGCCGGCGGGCAGCGCATCGACGAAGCGCGCGACCGCGTCACGCACGCGATCGGTGGAGGGACCGGGGGCAATATGAAATTCGTCGAGCAGGATGGCAAACGCGCCCGCAGCATCCGTCTCGGGTCGGACGGCGGCAATCGTCTGCGGGACGCCGTCGACCAGCAGTTCGAGATCGGCGGGACGGATCGCGGCGACGGGCGCGCCGCCGCGATCCGTCACGAACACGTCGAGGCTGACCGGTCGGTCCTGGGCCGCGACCGGCAGGGTGCCGGTCACGAACGCCAGGGCCACCGTCAGCGCGCGGATCACATGTGGATTATGGCACCACGCGGGGTTCAGGGAACCGGTTGATCTTTTGGATTGACCTGGAGCGTGGACTTGACGGACGTCACGCCGCCGATCTTGCGCGCCAGCGCGATCGCCTGCTGCTCCTCGGCCTTCGAGTTCACGGCGCCGGACAGCGTGACCACCCCCTTGAACGTGTCGACGTCGATCTTCAGGCCGCCGACGTTCGGGTCGTTCAGCAGAGCGGTCTTCACGCGAGTGGTAATCGTGGCGTCGTCGACCGTGTCGCCGACCGACTTGCCGCACGCGGAGAGCAGCAGCGGCGCGACGAACATCAGCGCCACCAGGATCGCCGTTGCGGGTTTGAGCTGTTTCATGTGCAATCGCCTCCACTCACGGCGACTGCAAGGCATGTACCTTTCGGGCTACATCCCCGACGCGTGGAACCCGCCGTCGACCATCAGCACTTCGGCGGTGACGGCGCGGCCGGCGTCGCTCAGCAGGAAGAGTGCGGCGCTCGCTACCTCGGCCGTGTCGACGGTGCGCCGCAGCGGCGCACGATCCCGATACACCTGCAGGATGCTGCTGAATCCCGAGATGCCGGACGCGGCGAGCGTCTTGATCGGCCCGGCGGAAATCGCGTTCACGCGGATGTTCTTCGGACCGAGGTCCGCGGCGAGGTAGCGCACGGACGCCTCGAGCGCGGCTTTCGCGACGCCCATCACGTTGTAGTTGGGAAACACGCGCTCGGCGCCGAGATACGTGAGCGTCACGATGCTGCCGCCGCCGCGCCGTTCCATGAGCGGCAGTGCGCCGCGCGCGAGCGCGATGAGCGAGTAGGCGCTGATGTCGAGCGACAGGCGGAATCCGTCGCGCGAGGTCTCGACGAAGGGATTCGACAGCTCCTCGCGGGGCGCGAACGCGGCGCCGTGCACGAGAAAGTCGAGCCCGCCGAAGCGTCCGTCGATCTCCTCGAACACGCGCGCGATCTGCGCGTCGTCGGTGACGTCACACGGAAGGACCAGCGGATCGGTCAGCGTGGCTGCCAGCTCGCGGACGTTCTCCTCGAGCCGCTCCCCCTGATACGTCAGCGCCAGCCGCGCACCGGCCGATGCCGCGGCCTGCGCGATGGCCCACGCAATGGATCGTTTGTTGGCGACGCCGACGATGAGACCGGACTTGCCCGTGAGATCCACTACCGCGACCGCTTCTTGTGGCGTCCCATCCCGCTCCCGCGGCCGTGCCGGCCGAAGCGGCCGCCGCCGCCGCCGCCGTGACCGGGACGGTTGCCGCCGCCCGGGCCGCGGCCCTTGCCGCCGCGCGCATCGCGGAAATTGCCGCCGCGCCCGCCGTTCTGGCGGATGGTGAACTCGGGAATGGGCCGCTCGACCTTGACGCCTTCGGGGCGCGGCAGCGTCGCGCGGATCAACGGACGATGAACCGGCCCCTCATCGGCGGGCGGCGGTGCAACGGACGCATCCTCCACGTCGGGCGCAGCATCGGCATCGGCGTCCGCGTCGACGGGATCGACGGGATCGAACGGTTCGTCAGACGGAATCGAGTTGCTGGACATCTCTGAAGGGCCGGGGTCGTCAGGTACGGAGGCGTCCGCGTCGGAGAGACCGGCGAGGACTTCCTTGTAGAGCGTGGCGGTGCCCTCGGCCTTGCGCCGCCGCGGTGCCCGTCCACCCTTGTACGCGTGCTCCGCGTCGCACGTCGTGCAACGCGTCTGTTTGATCTCGTCCTCGATCATCGCGACCACGGCGTGATTCGTCACCCTGCGCTCGCGCGGACAGTAGTCGTCCAATATGTCACCGAGACGCAGCCGCCGCTGCTCCATTCATTCCCCCGGAATTGTGCCTTTTGGTGGTGGGCTGGAAAAGACCGCGTTCGCTGTAGGGCCCAGACCGCCGCGCGTCTGGCGAGGCAGGTCTACGAATGCGGAGTGCCGTTAGTGTAGCAGAAGGGGGCCCCAAGCGCAACCGTAACTCGCGCAACTCCCGCTACTGCCTGGGCTTGCGGGTATCGAACCACGCGAGCGCGGCCTCGAGCGGCGCATCGCGCCCGGCGAGCAGATCCCGGCGGGTCACCGGCACGATCTCGTCCGGGACGACGCCGCGGCCTTCCACGCGGGTGCCGTCGGCGGTCACGAAGTCTCCCCACGCGTGGATGAACACGTCCCCGTTCGGCAGCTTATCGAACAGCGCCGGAAGCGCCTGCCCCATCGACGTCTGACCGAAGACGCGCGCGCGGCCGATCGCCTGCATGCCGCCCGCGAAACATTCAGAGGCACTGCCGGTCAGGCCATCGACGAGGATCGCGACGGGACCGGCGAAGGGCTGCACGCGCATGCCGCTGGCGTCGACCAGGCGGGGGTTCGACACGAAGCGCAGCTCCGAGTCGCGCGTCTTCATGACGCCCAGCGTGACGCGCTCGTCGAGGAACTGCCCGGAAATGCCCATCAGCATCGCGGCCAGGCCGCCCGGATTGCCGCGCAGATCGATGACGATCCCGTCGGCGTCGCGATACCGATCGATGGCGCGCTGGAACTCCGCATCCACCGTCGTCATCCACGCCGAGAAGCGGATGACACCGACGCGGCGTCCCTGCGGCGTTTCGGCACCGGTTGCGGAGAATCTGACGCGCAGCGTCGGGAGCGCGCCGACCGTGACCGGCTCGCCGGGATCGCGTTCGCGCGCGATCGTGCGAACGACCGGCGCATCACCACCGTCGCGAAACGCAATCGCAATCGACGATCCCGCCGGACCGCGCAGCTTCGCGGTCGCGGCGCGCCACGCCTCGAGCCGCGCGATTCGCTCGGACGTCGCCTCGGCGATCGTCTTCAGGATCGCCGACGCCGGCGTCGCGCCAATCCGGTCGATCGCCCAGCCCGGCTGCACGCCGGCACGCGAGGCGCCTCCGTCCGGTTCCACGCTCGACACGACGAGTTCGCCGTCGATCAACCGCACGTCGAACCCTGGCTCGCCGCCGAGATCCCGTGCATCCTCCTCGTCGTCGGGCGACGCGGGGATCACGGCGAAGTGTGAGAGATGCAGGCGGCTCAGCATCTCGCCGAGCACGGCGCGCAGTTCGCCCGGCGTTCGCGCCGACAGCGCGCGCGGACGCAGCTCCGTGCGAACCGCGTCCCAGTCCACTCCCTGCATCGACGGATCGAAGTGCGTGTCGCGGACGATCGTCCAGACAGCGTCGAACGTCTCCGCGGCAAGGGGAATTGGTGAGGTGGTGGATTGGTGAATTGGTGAATTGAACAGCAGCAGCGCGAGGAACGGGATCGCCAGGCGCATCATTTGATCAGCGCCTTGATCGGCGCCGGCAGCTCGAACACCGACGGGTCGACCTTGTCGAACTCGACCGATCCGATCGTGATCGTCTGCTCGACGCCCATGGACTTGTTCGTGAGCTTCGTCGGCTGGAGCAGGCTGCCGAACTTGCGATAGTCGGAGACGACGCTCGTCGCCGTGACCGTTCCCATCGGCGTCTCGCGCGTGGTGATGCTGCCGGCCTTCAGCCCCGTCTCGACGTCGTAGAAATCGAAGTCTTCGACGCCGTCCCGGCGCATCAGGCTTACCTTGTAGCAGGGACGCCCTTCGAAGTCGGTCTTCTCGACGGTGCGAATCGTACGGTAGTGCTCATCCTCGCGCAACTCGCCGTAGAAGGCCGCATCCAGCCGCGCCTCATCGAGTTCCTTCCCCTGCTGCAGCATCGGTCCGGTCATCGGCGACACGATCCAGCCGTGGACACCGTCGAAGCCGTTCGTGATGTCTCCGATGCCCCCGATCGAAATGCGGGTCACGATCCGATCGGGCTTCGCAGCGTTGAAGATCTCGACGGAGCCGGTCATGCCGGCCGACGGTACGCTGAACGTCCCGGTCGCGTGGCTCGACGTGTGCGCGAGCAGCGCCGCACGGCCGCCGATGGCCTTGATGTGGCGATCGATGATCTCGCGCGCGGGCGGGAGCGCGTTCGCCGTCGTCCGCGACTCCGGGGCGGGCGCCGGCGCCGGCTTCTGCGCCGCCGCGGCTACGCTCATCACGCAGGCCATCACCACGGCGGCACACGCCACCGGCCCTCGAACACGGAAGATCAGCGTCTGCATCCGGAAACACTCCTGAACCGGGCGGGATGCCTTCAAGTGTGGGGCAAACGGGCCGCAAACGCAACGACGCCGCGGGGCGGACGCGCGCCCGGACAATGGTAAATTGATGCGCTTGCGCACACGCCTCTTCATCCTGATCACCGCCCTCGTCGCCGGCGCCGGCACGGCCCGCGCGGACGGCCCCTCGTACGCCGGCACGGACGGCGCGCTGCGGGTCGCGATCCCGCGCCTGGAAGCGTCCGCAGAGATCGACGGCGACCTCGCGGATCCCGTCTGGCAGCAGGCGGCGCGGCTCATGGGCTTTTCGCAGTACTCACCCGACGATGGGCGGCCGGCGGAAGACGAGACGGAAGTGCTCGTGTGGTACTCCCCGTCGGCGATTTACTTCGGCATCCGCGCGCACGCCGCGCTCGGCAGCGTCCGCGCCACGCTCGCGGATCGCGACCACATCGAGAACGACGATTGGGTGCAGATCTATCTCGCGACGTTCAACGACGGGCGTCGCGCGTCGGTGTTCGGCGTCAACCCGCTGGGCGTGCAGATGGACGGCGCCGTGATCGACGGATCGCAGCAGGGGAACGGCGGCGGCTTCGGCGGGCTGGCGAGCGGTCGCGAGGCGACCGATCTCAGCCCCGATTTCGTGTTCGAGTCGAAGGGACGGCTGACGGAGTATGGCTACGAGGTCGAACTGCGGATTCCGTTCAAGAGCCTCCGGTACCAGCCCACGGACTCGCAGGATTGGGGCATTCACATCGTCCGCCGAATTCAGAGCACGGGCCACGAGGATTCATGGGTGCCGGCGCGGCGTTCGGCGGCATCGTTTCTCGGCCAGGCCGGAACGCTCGAGGATTTGACGGCCCTGCACCGCGGGCTCGTGATGGATCTCAATCCCGTCGTCACGGCCCGCGCGGACGGCGCGGGCGGAGGCGACGGCTGGACGTACGACGGACACCGGCCCGAGTTCGGCGGCAACGTGCGATGGGGACTCACGCCGAACCTGACGCTGAACGCGACCGTCAACCCGGACTTCTCGCAGGTGGAAGCGGACGCGACGCAATTCCAGTTCGATCCGCG
>DASSOM010000252.1:0-6868 GCA_035700625.1 Vicinamibacterales bacterium | reverse complement strand
ATTGCACGGCTGTTCGGTCCGACGGGCGGCTATCTCATGGCGTATCCATTCGCCGCGTGGCTTGCGGGTGCGCTCGCCGAGCGCGGCCTGGATCGCCGCTACGGCACGTCGCTCCTCGCGATGCTTGCCGGGCTCGCGGTGATCTTTTTCGGCGGCGTCATCTGGCTCGCGTGGAGCCCGGTCGCGCCGCTGGGCCTGACGGCCGCCCTCGCGGCCGGCTTCTATCCCTTCATCGTCGCCGATCTCTTCAAGCTGTGCGTCGCCGCCGCCGTGCTTCCCGGCCTGTGGGCGCTGGTCGGCGCTACCGCACGTACCCAAGACTCCTGAGCCGTTCGATCATCTCTTCGTCGAGCGGCTGCCCGCGGCGCACCTGACGCACGGCGGACGGTGATCCGTACGACGCGACGTACCGCACAGGATGCGCGTCGACGAACGGACGCGAGAACAGCGCGGCGATGGGCGCGCCCCTCAATTCGCGGCTGAGCGGAACGCCGAGCGCGGCGAGAATGGTGGGCGCCGCGTCGAGCGCGTGCGCCTCCACACGCGCGTTCGGCGCCGCGCAGCGTCCGCCCAGCGCCATCAATCCGCGGCCGGCCACGTCTACGCGCCCCGGCTCCATGATGATCACCAGGCATTCGTCCGGATCCGACGACAGCGGATCCCTGAGCGCGCGATCCAGGAAGGAGTAGTACGCGCGGACCGCGTCGAGGCGTGAAGCCGCCGCCGACGGCGAGAGCGACGCGCCGCCCTCCCGGCTGAACAGCGCGTGCTGCGCAATGTCGAGGCCCGGCAGGTACACCGCCGTGAGATCCGCCGGCGGGCCGGGAAGCGCAGCCGCCAGCGCGAGCATCGACGTGTCGAGTTCAGCGGAGCGCTCGAGGATGTCGCGGATCTCGTCCGCGTCGACGTCGCCGAACGCCTCCGTCGCGACGCTGCGGGCGCGCGCGCGAAGTGCGGGCCACAGTTCCCGCAGCGCGGGATACAGCGACGTCGGCGCGATCTCCGCGTCGAGCGCTCCGCCGCGCTCCAGCCGCAGCACCGCGCGATCCGTGAGGATGGTCGCGCCGGTATCCGGGGCCGGCCAGCTCGCCCACCAGTTGACGACCGTCGTTCGCAGCCCTGCGTCCGTCGCAACTTCCCAGAATGTCTTCGCGTGACGCTCGCCGCGCGTGACGACGGCGGGACGCGTGAGGCGGAGCAGGTCCGTCGCGCCTCCGATCAACCGCCCGATCGCGCCAGCGGTCCGTGCATCCACGGATCCTTGAACGCCGGCGACGCGGCGCGTCTCGAGTCCCCGGACACCGTGGATCGCAGGCGGCTCGCCGGTGGCGATCGTCGTCCAGGCGCGCGCGGGATCGCGTGTGTCTTCGGCGATCAGCTCCGCGCGGGCGCCGTCGAGCGCTGCCGTCAACGCTGGCAGCGCGCCGCGCGCGGACATCTCGCGAAAGAGCGCCGCGTCGAACCCGTCCACCGCGATCACGCGGACGCGAACGCCGGTCGGGACGACGGTCAGGGGGGGAGTTTCACGGCCGGCAGCCACACCGGGCGCCGTCCAGAGGAGCAGCGCGGCAGCGCCGGCGAACGCGACCGCGAAGCCGGCGATCCGCAGACGCCACGACGGCGATGGCAGGCGCGGCAGCGGGCTGGCCGGTGCGGCGGCGGCCAGCGTGGCGAGCATCGCCGTCATGACGGCATGCCCGAGCAGCAGGCTGATCGCGACCGCGGCGACGAGCGTCAGCGACGTCCAGCCCGGCGCCCCCCATCCGAACCCGGCGGTTGCCGTGCGCCACCACAGCGTCAGATACGCGAGCAGCGCGATCGCGATCGCGCCGCCGGCGCCAAGCGCGAATCGGCGGGCGCGCACCGTGAACCGCGCGGACGACGGGCGCACCGAGGCCGCCGCGATCAGGCTGGCGCCGAGCGAGAGGACGAACAGCGCGGCGCCGAACAGCACGCCGAGATAAATCGCGACGACGATCGCGTCGCGGAGGCCGGTCACCAGATCGGGCAGACGGCTGCGGACGCCGACGGCGGCCGCCGGACCGAGCAGCAGCGCACCGAGCAGGCCGATCCGGAGACTCGACAGGACCGCGATGATGAACGGACCACGCGCGCCTCGTGCCGGCGCGAGCACGAAGCGATCGACGCCGGCATCCAGATAGCCGAGCGCACGGAGCTGCTGCCGCAGGTCGTCGACGCGATCGTCGCGGGTATCCGGCGTCATAGACGTCTCGCGGCGACGAAGGCCGAGAGCTCGCGAAGGCGATCCGCGCGCGCGCCGAACGGGGTCAGCGCGCGATCGGCCGTCTGACACAGTTCCGCGGCGAGCTGGCGCGCGCCCTCCACACCGCTGAACGACACGAAGGTCGTCTTTCTCGCGTCCGCGCGCACCGCCTTCCCGGTTTCCGTCGGGTTGCCCTCGACGTCGAGGAGGTCGTCGACAATCTGGAACGCGAGCCCGAGATTCTTGGCGTACGCGGCGAGCGCCGCAACTGGCTCGGCGGCCGCACCGGCCGTCAGCGCGCCGGCGGTCGCGGCGGCGACGAACAGCGCGCCCGTCTTGCCTCGGTGGATGCGTTCGAGCATTTCGAACGTCACCTGCTGGTCCGTCGCCAACAGGTCCAGCGCCTGACCGCCGATGAGCCCGTCCGGTCCGATCGAGTCGGACAGCAAATCGGTCAAGCGCGACGACAGTCCGGCGTCGTATCCGCGCGCGAGGCTGCCGTACGCGAGATTCAGCAGTCCGAAGGCGGCGAGAATGGCCACCGCTTCGCCGAACTCGCGGTGGTTGGACGGCCGTCCCCGGCGCAGCGGGGCATCGTCCATGGCGGGCAGATCGTCGAGGATCAATGAAGCGGCGTGCACGAGTTCGATCGCCGCCGCCACGGGTACCGCTCGCGCCGCGGTGCCGCCGCACAGTTCGGCGGCGAGCAGCGTCAGCACGGCACGGACCTGTTTCGACGGCGCGAGCGCGGTGTACGCCATCGACCGGCGCACCTGGTCGCCGTCGCGCGGGACCAGCCGTTCAATCTCGGTGCTCACGCGCGCTTGGTATTCGCCGAAATAGCGCGGCAGCGCGATCATCGAGCCCGTCCGAACACGAGCATGTACTGAAAGCGCAGGAACGTTTCGCGCGACCGCAGCGCGAGTCCGGCCGCGGTCGCGTCGCGGATGATCCGTTCCGGGTCGACGCGTTCCGCCATGTCGGGGCCCGGTCCACCGCCTTCCCGGGTGAAGTCGACGATGCCGATGCGTCCGTCAGGTTTGAGGTCGCGGGCGAGATTCTTCAGCAGCGCGACCGGCTGCTCCATCTCGTGGTACGTGTCGACGATGAGGACCGCGTCGAGGGATCCGTCCGGCAGCCTTGGATCGAGGGCCGTCCCGAGCACGGTGCGCACGTTCGCCAGCCCCTCACGCTGCACGCGCTGCTCGATCGACTGGATCATCTGACGCTGGACGTCCTCGGCGTACACCACGCCGTTCGGCCCGACGCGGCGCGCGAGGCGGATCGTGAACCAGCCGGCGCCAGCGCCGAGGTCAGCGACGACGCTGCCGTCGCCGATCCCGAGCGCGTCCATGATCTGGTCTGGACGCTGCCACGCGTCGCGATCCGGCCCCTCCAGCAGTCCGAGATCCTTCGGAGGGAACAGCCGGCCGTGCTGCGCGGGCCGCGCCGGCGCCTGCGCCAGCACGGCGGCGGCGAGCGCCGCGGCGAGAAGATGTGTCACTGCGGTCATCACGTGTCTGCTCGGTCTGGCCCGGCACGCCGGGTGAGGTCATCGCTTCCGGAGAGAGAATCGCATCGAGCCGCGCAGACGGCACGAGGCCGCGCTCACGCACGAGGTCCCGGACTGGACGGCCGGTCTTCACCGACGCTTTCGCGATCTCGGCGGTCGCGGCGTAGCCGATGTACGGCGAGAGCGCAGTGGCGACGGCGGTGCTTCGGTCGAGCAGTTCGCGGCAGCGCGCCTCGTCCGCCTGAATGCCGCGTACGCAGCGATCCGCGAACACGCGCATCGACCGGGTCATGATCTCCGCCGCGTGCAGGGCATTCCAGGCGATCACCGGCATCATGACGTTCAGCTCGAGCTGCCCGGCGTCGGCGGCGGCGAGGATCGCCGCGTCGCACCCGATCACCTGGAAGCAGACCTGGTTGACCATCTCGGGCACCGACGGATTCACCTTGCCCGGCATGATCGACGATCCAGGCTGGACCGCTGGCAGCTGGACTTCCGCGATCCCCGCGCGAGGGCCCATGCTGAGCAGCCGCAGATCGGACGCGACCTTGCCGACTTCAACCGCGAGCCTGCGCAGCGCGCCCGACCACGCGAGCACGTCTCCCATGCTCTGCGTGACGCGGAAGCGGTTGGCGGCCGGCCGGAGCCGCAGTCCGGTGTCGCGGGCGAGCTGATCGACCGCGCGCCGCGTGAACGCGACGCCGGCGTTGAGGCCGGTGCCGACGGCGGTCGCGCCGAGGTTCAACTCGTGCAGGGATTCCGACGCGCGTTCGAGGTCATCGGCCGCGTGCGCGACGTTGGCCGCATAGCCGCTGAACTCCTGGCCGAGCGTGATCGGAACGGCGTCCTGCAGGTGCGTCCGGCCGGTCTTGAGGATGCCCGCGAAGGCGCGTGCCTTTTCGTCGAGCGTTACGGACAATTCGTGCGCCGCCGCGAGAAGATCCGGCAGGACGATCAGGATGGCGAGGCGCGTCGCGGTGGGGAAGACGTCGTTCGTCGACTGCCCCATGTTGACGTGATCGTTCGGATGCACGCGCGTGTACTCGCCGCGCGGGCTGCCGAGGATTTCCGCCGCGCGGTTCGCGAGCACCTCGTTCGTGTTCATGTTGTGCGACGTGCCCGCTCCCGCCTGGTACACGTCCACGACGAACTGATCGCGCAGCGCGCCGCCGAGGATTTCGTCGGCCGCGGTGACGATCGCGCGCGCGATCTCGCGGTCGATCCGGCCGAGCGAGGCGTTTGCCTCGGCCGCCGCCTTCTTGACGAGGACCGTCGCCGTCACGAGCGCCGGCGGCGCCGTCAACCCGCTGATGGGGAAGTTCTCGACCGCGCGCTGCGTCTGCACGCCGTAGTACGCGGAGGCAGGCACGCGCAGCTCGCCGATCGGATCGCGCTCGACGCGAAACCGCCCCGGTGTTGCGCGTTTTCCGCGTGAATCGGCGTGCATCGGGATCCCCTCGATTATACTGCCGCGTATGCGTGCGTCCTTTCGCGACAGCCTCATCGAGCTCATCACCCGGACCTCGACCGACCTCCCGCCCGACGTCCGCGCGGCGATGGGACTCGCGCTCGCCGGCGAGCCGCACGAGACGCGCGCGGGCCAGGCGTTGACGATCATCGCGCAGAACATCGATCAGGCCGCCGCGTGTGAAGGGCCGATCTGCCAGGACACCGGCATGCCCACGTTCGAAGTCAAAGTGCCGGTCGGCCTGAATCAGATCACCTTCAAGGAGGAGATCCGCGCCGCGGTCGTCGACGCCACGAAGCGCGGCAAGCTGCGGCCGAATTCCGTAGACTCCATCACCGGTGAGAACACCGGAAACAATCTCGGGCCGGGCATGCCGATCGTCCACTTCGAGCAGTGGGAGCGCGACGAGATCGAGGTCAAACTGATCCTGAAAGGCGGCGGCTGCGAGAACACGAACGCGCAGTACGCGCTGCCGGCGGAGCTCGATCATCTCGGCCGCGCCGATCGCACGCTCGACGGCGTCCGCAAGTGCATCCTCCACGCCGTCTGGAAGGCGCAGGGAAAGGGCTGCAGCCCGGGCGCGGTCGGGGTCTGCATCGGCGGCGATCGAACGTCCGGGTATCTGCACGCCAAGGAGCAGTTGTTTCGCACGCTCGACGACGTGAATCCGGATCCACGCCTCGCGGAGCTGGAGCGCACGATCATGGCGACGGCGAACGAGCTGACGGTCGGTCCGATGGGATTCGGCGGACGGACGTCGCTCATCGGCTGCAAGATCGGCGCGCTCAACCGGCTGCCGGCGAGCTTTTTCGTGTCGGTCGCGTACGACTGCTGGGCCTTCCGCCGCCTCGGGGTGCGCCTCGACGCCGCGAGCGGCGCGATCACGTCGTGGCTGTACCGCGATCCCGCGAAGCCGTCGACGCCGATGCTGACGGCGGAGCAGGTTGGTGCGGGCTTCCCGCGGACCGGCCGCGAAGTCCGTCTCACGGCGCCCATTACGGAGGAGCAGATCCGCGCGCTGCACGTCGGCGACGTCGTCCTGATCTCCGGGCGGATGTTCACGGGGCGCGATGCGGTCCACTCCTATCTGATGAAGCACGAACCGCCGGTCGATCTTCGCGGCGGCGTGCTGTATCACTGCGGCCCGGTGGTGGTGAAGGACGAACAGGGACATTGGAAGGTCACCGCGGCCGGCCCGACGACCAGCATCCGCGAGGAACCCTACCAGGCGGAGATCCTGAAGCGCTACGGCATGCGCGTCGTCATCGGCAAAGGCGGCATGGGCGCGAAGACGTTGGCGGGACTGAAGGAGTCCGGCGCCGTGTACCTCAACGCGATTGGCGGCGCGGCGCAGTTCTACGCGCGGTGCATCGATCGCGTGGACGGCGTGTCGCTGCTGGAGTTCGGGACACCCGAAGCAATGTGGCACCTCCACGTCACGGACTTCCCCGCGATCGTGACGATGGACGCGCACGGCGGGAGCCTGCACCGCGACGTGGAGCAGGCCTCGGGCGCCGAGCTGGATCGGTTTACGTCAGCGCATTCCTGAACAGCCGAAGCAGCGCGCCCGGCGCGTCGCCGGCGCCGACGTGGATGCGCACGGTCCGGCGGTCGTGCGCTTCGAGCGTCTGCGCGTCCCCGACCGCCTGCGCGCGCTTCAGCG
>DASSOM010000251.1:0-12149 GCA_035700625.1 Vicinamibacterales bacterium | reverse complement strand
ATTATACACAAACGCTGAGGCGCGTCCACATATTGACATTCGTCCGGAATTAATACGCTACCGTGCCCGTGAAAGCGGCCTGGTGAGGCAGGTCGGTCCGCCGCCCCCCTTGAGGCTGATCTCCGTGCCCGCATAGACGTGCACCTCGGCGCCGGCCTCTTCCAGCGCGGCCCGCGTGCGCGGGTTGCCGTCCAGCATCACGCATCGCCGTGGCGCGAGGGCGAGCACGTTCGCCCCCATCGAGTCGAACTCGGCGTCCGGCACGTCGACGAGCGCGATGCCGCGATCGAGCAGCGCGGTGCGGAACGGCACCGGCATCAGCGGCGAGTACGCAACGGCGAGATCGCGATCCACCGGACTGAGGATCGACATCAGATGGAAGACATCCTCCTGTCCGCGCCAATGCGGCAGGGGCACCGGGATCAGCGTCTCGATCGTGTCGCCGAGCAGCGCGCGCAGCTGGCGGATGCCGTCCGCGTCCGTGCGATATCCCTCGCCGACGGCGACGGTGCGGTCGTCGAGCCACACGACGTCTCCCCCTTCGAGCCGGCCCGGCGGCTCGATGGCACCCGCAATCGGGATCGCCCAGGTCTCGAACGTCGTGCCCTGCTCGCGGGGTTCCGCGGCACGCAGCGCCTTCCCCATGCGCGCGAGCACGACGCCGCGGCTGAAGACGACGGACGCGTCGCGGACGTAGATCGAGTCGAGGCTCGTCTCGTCCCCTGCCGGCAGCCAGTGGATGCGCGCCCCCGCCGACTCCAGGATGCGCACGAACGCGTCGTACTCGTCGACGGCGCGCGCGAAGTCGGGCGGTGCCGTGAAGCGGAGATCGCGCCACTGTCGCGCGATGGCCGCGTCGCTGACGAACGCGTCGCGCGGATGCTTGAGAACGACGTCGCACAGCGCGCCCGTTTCGGAGAGTCCCGAGACGCGAGGAGCGGTCACGGCTGCAGGCTCCGCGGACGGCGGTGCATCCACGCATAAATCGGCAGCCCGATCACCATGGACGCCGCGCCGAGCAGCAGCACCTGCGTCCCGGCGCCGGCGATCGCCACGATCGAATACACGAAGGCGGCTGCCGCGATCAGGGTCGCGCCGGTGCGCCGAGGCGCCGGGGCACCGCCGTCCCGTTCCAGCAGCGCCGCGAGCGAGCAGCACACGTACGGGACGAGCGTGCCGAGCGTCGCGAGCAGGATGATGAACGTGAACAGCGCGACCAGGCTGCGGGAGTAGTTCGACGCGATGAGCACGGACGACAGCACGGCAGCGATGATCAGCCCGCCGACCGGTGTGCCCCGGCGCGACACGACGGCAAACGCGCGCGGAAAGAGTCCGTCCTGCGCGATCGCCAGCGGCAGCTGGCCGGCCATCAGAATCCAGCCGTTCAGCGCGCCGAGACAGGAGATCGCCGCACCGATGGCGACCAGTTGCGCGGCGAGGCCGCCGAACAGCACGCGCGCCGCTTCCGCGAACGGCGCCGGCGTCTGGCCGAGGACGTCCGGCGCGAGCGTACCCATCACACCCGCCGTACTGACGACGTAGAGGACGGCCGCGATCAGCGTGCCCGCCACGGTCGCGCGCGGGATCGTCCGCGACGGGTCGCGCACGCTCGTGGCCGGGATCGTCGCGCACTCGACGCCGAGAAACGCCCAGAGCGTCAGCGTCACGACCGCCATCGTGCTCGACACGATCGGTCCCGCGCCCTGTACCGGGACGGCGAAGTGCGACGGCTGCAGCACGGCAAGGCCGGCAACCCCGATGACGATCAGCGGCAGCACCTTCAACGTCGTCGTGACGACCTGCACCTGCCCGGCCTCGCGCACGCCGCGCGCGTTCACCGCGGTGAGCAGCCAGACGAGTCCGATGGCGAGCGCCGATGCGAGCGGCGGTTGCCGGACGATGCCCGGGATGAAGGGATCCAGATAGCCGACGAACGCGACGGCGAGCGCCGCGTCCGCCGCCCAGATCGAGAGCCAGTACGACCACGCGACCACGAACCCCGCGAGGTCCCCGAAGGCGGCGCGGGTGTAGGCGTACGGACCGCCGGCCGCGGGATTTCTGCGCGCGAGCCGCGCGAACACCAGCGCCAGCATGAGGCTGCCCGCCGCGGACACGATCCAGCCCGCAAAGCTCAAGCCGCCGTACGGCGCGAGCGCGGCCGGCAGCGTGAAGACGCCCGAACCGATCATGTTGCCGAGGACGATCGCGATCGCTGCGGCAAAACCGAGCGGCGGCGCGGCCGCGCGCACGGTACCGCGGACGTCCGGGGCGCTCACTGCGGGTCGTGCCATAGCGCCAGCACCTCTTTGAGCAGCTTGGCCGCCACGGCGGCTGTGAGATCGGACACGTCCTGCAGCGGGTTCAGCTCGACCAGATCCGCGCCGACGACGTCCGCATCGAGGGCCTGAATCACATCCAGCACGTCGCGCACCGACAATCCGCCCGGCTCGCGATGCGAGACGCCCGGCGCGAACGCGGGATCGATGGCATCCAGGTCGATGGACACGTACACCGAGCCCGACACGCGCGGCCGCGTCCCCTGCTGCCACGCGCGCATGTCGATCTGTTCGACGCCGAAGCGGCGCGCCTGATCGCGCTGGTGGCCGTTCAGCGTTCTGATGCCGACCTGCACCAGGCGCGCGGCGAGCTTCGCCTCCATGATCCGGGCGAACGGACACGCGTGCGACGTGCGGCTTCCCTCGAAGGTGTCATAGAGGTCCGGGTGCGCGTCGATGTGCAGGATCGTGAGCGCGGCGCGATCGGTGCGCAGGCCGCGGACGATGGGATATGTAATCGAATGATCGCCGCCGAGCGCCACGAACGGCCGGCCGTCGAACGCCGCAATCGCCGCCTCGATGGCGGCCGCGGCCGCGTCGGACTCCGGCAGATCGAGATCGCCGACGTCCTCGAAGCCGTCGCGCGTCACGACCGCAACGCCGCGCTCCGCCCACGCGTTGCCCGCCGCCGAATGGAGCGCCTCGCGGATGCGCGGCGGCGCGAGCGCCGGCCCGCGCCGGTACGACGAGGCCGCGTCGAACGGAACGCCGATGAGCGCAGGACGAACGGGCATCGCCGTGCTGCGCAGTCTAGCACTCGCGGGGCGGCGCACCGCCGGCTGCGGTAGCATTATGGGGCCTGCGGCGGGTCAATGCTGAATGCTGAAATGCTGAATGCTGAATGGACCGTCTAGAAACCCACGTCGACACGTCGTCGGACGAATTCCGCACGAATCGTGAACGGATGACCGCGCTGGTGGCGGAGCTGCGCGAGCGCACCGCGCAGGTGCGCCAGGGGGGCGGACCGCGATATCTCGAGCGGCATCGCCAGCAGGGGAAACTCCCCGTCCGCGAACGCGTCGAGCGCCTGCTCGATCCGGGCTCCCCCTTTCTGGAGCTGTCGCCGCTCGCCGCCTGGGATCTGTACGACGGCGACGCCCCCGCGGCCGGCGTCATCACCGGCATCGGCCGTGTCTCGGGGCGCGAGGTGCTCGTCGTGGCCAACGACGCGACCGTCAAAGGGGGCACGTACTATCCGATGACGGTGAAGAAGCACGTCCGCGCGCAGGAGATCGCGCTGCAGAACCGGCTCCCGTGCGTCTACCTCGTCGACTCTGGAGGCGCGTTCCTGCCGCTGCAGGCGGACGTGTTTCCGGACCGCGATCACTTCGGCCGCATCTTCTTCAATCAGGCGCGGATGTCCGCCGAACGCATTCCGCAGGTTGCGGTCGTGATGGGATCCTGCACCGCCGGCGGCGCGTACGTGCCGGCGATGTCGGACGAAACGATCATCGTCCGCGGCACGGGAACGATCTTTCTGGGCGGTCCCCCGCTCGTGAAGGCGGCCACCGGCGAGGAAGTGAGCGCCGAGGAGCTCGGCGGCGCGGACGTGCACACCCGGCTCTCCGGCGTCGCCGACTATTTCGCGGAAGACGACGCACACGCGCTCCATCTGGCACGGACGATCGTCAGCACGCTGCACACGGCCAAGCAGGTGCCGGCGGACGTCACCGACCCCGAGGACCCCGCGTACGATCCGGAAGAGATCTACGGCATCGTGAGCGCGGACACGCGCCGCGCGTACGAAGTGCGCGAAATCGTGGCGCGCCTCGTGGACGGCTCCCGCTTCGACGAGTTCAAGGAGCGCTACGGGACGACGCTCGTGACCGGCTTCGCGCGCCTGCACGGCTTTCTCGTCGGGATCATCGCCAACAACGGCGTGCTGTTCTCGGAATCGGCGCTGAAGGCGACGCACTTCATCGAGCTCTGCAACCTGCGCGGCGTGCCGCTCATCTTCCTGCAGAACATCACGGGATTCATCGTCGGCCGCCAGTACGAGCGCGCGGGCATCGCGAAGGACGGCGCGAAGATGGTGCACGCGGTGGCCAACTCGGTCGTGCCGAAGTTCACCATCATCATCGGCGGCTCGTTCGGCGCCGGCAACTACGGCATGTGCGGGCGCGCCTACGATCCGCGCCTGCTCTGGATGTGGCCGAACGCGCGCATCTCCGTCATGGGCGGCGAACAGGCCGCCAGCGTGCTGACGACCGTGAAGCGGGATCAGCTCGAACGGCAGGGGCAGACGCTGAGCGCCGAAGAGGAAGCGGCAATTCGCGATCCGCTGCTCGAGAAATACGAGCGCGAGGGATCTCCCTACTATTCGACCGCGCGGGTCTGGGACGACGGTATTCTCGATCCCGCCCAGACGCGCACGGCTCTGGCGCTGGGGTTGTCGGCCGCGTTCAACGCACCCATTCCCGACGCCCGGTTCGGCGTCTTCCGCATGTGACTCATGGCTGACCTGCGCATCGAACACGACGGTCCCGTCGTCCGCGTCACGCTCAACCGCCCGAACGTCCGCAACGCGTTCAACGAAGATCTGATTGCCGAGATGACCGCGTGGGCGGAATCGGTCAAGCCCGGGCCATCGGCCCGCGTCGCCGTGCTCGCCGGCGCCGGCAAGGTCTTCTGCGCCGGAGCCGATCTGACGTGGATGTCGAAGATGGTCGGCTACTCGTACGACGAAAACGTGCGCGACGCGCGCGCGATGGCGCGGATGTTCGAAGCGCTCGATCGTCTGCCGCTGCCGCTCATCGGCCGCGTGCACGGCGCGGCGCTCGGCGGCGGCGCCGGCCTGGCCGCGATCTGCGACATCGTCGTCGCGGCGGAAGACGCCCTGTTCGGATTCACGGAAGTAAAGCTCGGGATCCTGCCGGCGGTGATCTCGCCGTACGCGATCGCGCGCATCGGCCGATCGGCGGCGCGCGAGCTGTTCCTTACGGGTGCGCGATTCGGCGCGGCGCGGGCCAAGGAAATCGGGCTCGTGCACGCGATCGCGGCCACGCCGGATCTCGACACCGCCGTCGACGCGTATGTGCGCGAACTGTGCTCGTCCGGTCCGGCGGCCGTCGTCCGCGCCAAACAGATGATCGCGGCGGTCGCGGGGCGTGCACCCGCGGACGCGATGGATCTGACCGCGGAAACCATCGCGCAGCAACGCGTATCGGACGAAGGCCAGGAAGGGATGCGCGCGTTCCTCGAGAAGCGCAAGCCCGGGTGGACGACGTAATGCGCCGCGTGCTCATCGCGAATCGCGGCGAGATCGCGCTGCGCATCCTGCGCGCCTGCCGCGAGCACGGCCTCGAGACCGTCGCGGTCTACTCGGACGCGGATGCGGAGGCGCCGCACGTCCGCGCGGCGGACCGCGCCGTCCGACTCGGGCCCGCGCAGGCCGTCGAGAGCTATCTGAACGTGGAGGCGATCCTGCGCGCGGCGCACGAGACGCACGCGGACGCGATCCATCCCGGCTACGGGTTCCTGTCGGAGAACGCCGCGTTCGCGCGCGCGTGCGCCGGCGCCGGCGTGGTCTTCGTCGGCCCCCCCGCGGACGCGATCGAGCAGATGGGATCGAAGCTGGCGGCGCGTGCACTGATGGAGCGCGCGGGCGTGCCGGTCGTCCCGGGTGCGACGCCGGAGGATCAGACGGACGCCGGCATTCTGCGGGCGGCCGCCGACGTGGGCTACCCCGTGCTCGTGAAGGCCTCGGCCGGCGGCGGCGGCAAGGGCATGCGGACCGTCCGATCCGAGGCGGAGGCCCGCGAGGCGATACCGGCGGCGCGCCGCGAAGCGCAGGCGGCCTTTTCCGACGGGACGCTCTACGTCGAGAAGTTGATCGAGCGTCCACGCCACGTCGAGGTCCAGATCTTCGGCGACGCGCACGGCGACGTCGTCCATCTCTTCGAACGCGAGTGCTCGGTCCAGCGCCGGCACCAGAAGATCGTCGAGGAGAGCCCGTCGCCGGTGGTCGACGATCGGCTGCGGGCGCGGATGGGAGAGGCCGCGGTGATGGCGGCGCGCGCCGCCGGCTACGTCAACGCGGGCACGATCGAATTTCTCCTCGACGGGGACGGACCGGACGCCGCGTTCCATTTCCTCGAAATGAACACGCGGCTGCAGGTCGAGCATCCCGTGACGGAAGCGGTGACCGGAACGGATCTCGTTCGCGCGCAGCTCACAGTCGCGGCGGACGGTCGGCTGCCCTGGCGCCAGAGTGATCTGCGGCAGCGCGGCCACGCGATCGAATGCCGGGTGTACGCGGAGGATCCGGCGCATCAGTTCCTGCCGCAGGCGGGACGGCTGCTGCTCTACCGCGAACCGGCCGGCCCCGGGCTCCGGATCGACAGCGGAGTGGAAGAAGGGGCCGAGGTCAGCGTCCACTACGACCCGCTGCTTGCGAAGCTGATCGCGTACGCGGAAACGCGCGAGGCCGCGATCGCGCGCGCGGCGGCGGCGCTCCGCCGCTTTCCCATCCTCGGCATCCGCACGAATGTCGCCTTCCTGCTGCGGGTGCTCGAACATCCGGCATTTGCCGCCGGCCGGATGCACACACGCTTCGTCGACGCGCATCTCGGCGATCTGTTGCCCGCGACCACGCCGGAGCCGTCCGTGATTGCCGCGGCCGCGGCGCTCCGCCCCACACAGCAGTCATCGCGGACGCGGATCCCGGCAGCGTCGCACACGCGGGCCGCCGACCCCTGGTCGACGATCGAACACTGGGGCCGCTGAGATGCCGGAGCGCCGCTTCGTCGTATCGTCGCCGGAAGGCGAATGGCGTGTCACGTCCGACGGCGCGCGCGTCACCACGGACGACGGCCTGACGTTCGAGATCGCGTGGACGGCGGGCGAAGCGATCGTGACGCGATCGGATGCGGACGGCGCTCGGGATCGCGTGTGGGCCGCCGCTGACCGTGACACGCGATGGGTGTTCCGCGACGGCGTGACCTACGAGCTCACCGTCGAAGCGGAGGACGCGTCCCGCGCGGCGGCACGCCGGCCGCACGGCGGCCCGACCGCGCCGATGCCGGCCACGGTCATCGCCGTCAACGTCAAGCCGGGTGACAACGTCCAGGCTGGCGACATCCTGCTCGTGCTCGAAGCGATGAAGATGGAGCTGCCTGTGCGCGCGCCGGCCGGCGGCACCGTCACCGCCATCCACTGCCAGGCGGGTGAACTCGTTCAGCCCGGCGTGAGCCTCGTCGATCTCTCATGAACCGGCCTGCCCGCGTCACCGTCGTCGAAGTCGGCCCGCGCGACGGGCTCCAGAACGAGCACGCGCAAATCGGGGCCGCCGAGAAGATCGCGTTCGTCGATCGATTGAGCCGGGCCGGGTACCCGATCATCGAAGCCGGCGCCTTCGTCAGCCCGAAATGGGTGCCGCAGATGGCGGACACGGACGAGGTGTTCGCGACGATCGCGCGGGCACCCGGCACGCGCTACACCGCGCTCGTGCCGAATCTCGCGGGACTGGATCGCGCGCGCGCGGCCGGCGCCGACGGTGTGGCGATCTTCGCGGCCGCGTCGGAGACCTTCAGCCGGCGCAACATCAACAAGTCGATCGACGAATCGCTCGACACGTACCGGGCCGTGTGCGAGCGCGCGGCCACGCTCCAGCTTCCCGTGCGCGCCTATCTGTCCACCGCGTTCGGCTGTCCGTTCGAGGGGGATGTGTCACCATCCGCGGTCGCGCGGGTCGCGGCGGCGCTGCTGGAGATGGGCGCGTACGAAGTCGCGGTGAGCGACACCATCGGCATCGCGCATCCAGGGCAGGTGCCGCGGGTCGTCGACGCCGTGGCGCAGCGCGTGCCCCTCGAACAGGTCGCGCTCCATTTCCACGACACGCGCGGCACGGCGCTCGCGAACGTGCTGACCGCGCTCGATCTCGGCGTCGCCACGTTCGACGCGTCCGCCGGTGGCCTTGGCGGATGCCCGTACGCGCCGGGCGCCACGGGCAATCTCGCCACCGAGGACCTCGTCTACATGCTCGACGGCCTCGGCATCGAGACCGGCATCGCGCTCGACGCCGTGCTCGACGCCTCGTACTTCATCGAAGCGCGGCTCGGGCATCCGCTCGCATCGCGCTACGCGCAGGCCGTCCGTCACCGCAAGTCGTAGCGCAGACCTCGTAGCGCAGACCTTCAGGTCTGCCCCGACGTCGCGTCACCGCCGATCCGCGAGCCACGCGTCGAATCGCGCGTCCTCCCAGCAGTTGACGATCCGGTCGGCGGGGATGCCGGCGATGCGCGCGTGCGCGATCGCGTAGTCCGTGAACGGCAGCTCGCCGATGCTGTGCGCGTCGCTGTCGAGTGCGAACAGGCAGCCGAGCGCGAGCGCCTCCCGAGCCAGCTCGTGGTCGATGTCCTGCCGGTGCCAGTTGCCATCCAGCTCGATTGCGACGCCGCGCGCGGCCGCTTCGCGGAACACCCGCGGCCAGTCGGCGGTGACGCCCGGCCGCGTGTTGTACATGCGCCCCTGCGGATGCCCGAGGATCGCGACGCCGGGCTGCCGAACGGCATTGATCATCCGCATCGTCTGGTCGGTGTCGCGGCGCAGCAAGGAGTGGGGCGACGCGACGATGTACTCGAATACGCGGCGCTCGTCCGCGTCGAGGTCGAGCGATCCATCCGCGAGGATGTTCGCCTCGACGCCCTTGTAGACACGCAGCCGTCCCGACAGCCGCGCGTTGAGCGCGTCGATCTCCCGCCCCTGCGCGCGCGCGTTCTCCATGCTCATCCCGCGTGCGATGGGCAGCCCGTACGAGTGATCGGTCAGTCCGAGGCGCGTATACCCAAGCGCGAGTCCCGCCTCGGCCAGCGACGCGATCGTCTCGACGCCGTCGCTCCACGTCGAGTGCATCTGCAGATCGCCTTTGTAGACGGCGCGGGACACGATGCCGCGGGGACGGCGGGCCGAGAGCGCGCGCAGCATGGCCTGCCGGCTCAGATAGGCGCGCCGGAACGTGCGCCGCTTCAGCACGTCGGCGCGCCGCGTGGACGCGTCCAACGCGCGCTCGACGGTGTCCGATCGGCCCGTCGTCACGAACTCGCTGACGATCCGCGCGGATGAGGGGCCAACGAAGGGAATCTCGCGCAGGGCGCCTTCCGCGACCAGTTCGTCCACCGGCCGATCGATCCCGGTCGCGATCATTTTCGCCGCGCGCTTGTAGCCGAACCGGCTGCGCTCGGACGACTGCAGCAGGGCCATGTCCTGCAGCAGTCCGGCCGCGGCGACGTTCACATCAGGTGCGGCCCCGCGGCCAGACTTCAACACTCGCAGAAGCGTTCGATGGTGGCGAGCAGATGATCGAGATCGAGCGGCTTGGCCAGCCAGCCGTCGGCGGTGATCGGCCGAATGCGCTCGCGGGGCCCGGCGGCGGTAACCACCACGACCGGAATGCGCGACAAGGACGGATCGTTCTGCTGCACCTGCCGGAACTGCCAGCCGTCCATCACCGGCATCATCAAGTCCAGCAGGATCACGCACGCGCGGCCGCAGCGTTTCAGCGAGTCGAGCGCTTCCGCGCCATTGCGTGCCGTCGTGACCTCGAAGCCCTCGAGTTCGAGGAAACGGCTGACCATCTCGCGCGTGTCCCGATCGTCCTCGACGACGAGCACCCGCGGCGTCGTCATCGGTGGCCCCGTGCGGCGCGCAGCACGCCGTCCACGTGCGCCGCGAGATCGTCCGGCAGACAGGGCTTCTGCAGGAGCAGCTGGCAGCCGACCGATCGGGCGCGCTGCTCGTTGGCGTGCCCGCCGTATCCGCTGAGGCAGATCGCGGGCACATCGTGCAGCACCGGATCCTGCCGCATCCGCTCGATCAACGCGAAGCCGTCCATGCCTGGGAGCGACAGATCCGTCACGACGATGTCCGGGGGCTGGCGCTGCGCGAGATCGAGCCCGTCCACGGCGGACGCCGCCTGTTCGACGCGGAAGCGCATCGACAGGAATTCGACGTACATCGCGCGCGTGTCGGGATGGTCCTCGATGACGAGCACCATCGGCGCGCTCTGAGCCGCATCGGGCATAGTGGTCTGGCTCACGGCGTCCTATGACTTCCGAGTACGGCCGCGGCGGGTCGCCCGCCCGTCGCCGTTCGGGAGGAACGCTGCCATCTCCATCACGAGGTCCGGCGGCAGGCACGGCTTCGCGATGAAACCGTCGCAGCCGGCGGCACGCGCGCGTGCACCGTCCGAGGGCAGCGCGTGCGCGCTGAGCGCCACGATGGTGAGATGCGCGGTATCGGGATCCGCTTTCAACTGGCGCGTCGCTTCCCAGCCGTCGAGTCCGGGCAGCGACAAGTCCATGAGGATGAGATCGGGCCGGTGCGCGCGCGCCTTGACGATCGCAGCGTGGCCGTCAGCCGCCGTCTCGACGCGAAAACCCGAGAACTCGAGATAGTCGCGATACATCTCACGCGCGTCCTCGAAATCCTCGACGAGCAGGATCAGCGGCTTGTCGTGCCCCATCGTCATGCGGGATGCGAGCCGGGAACGCGATCGAGCAGCGTCCGGATCGTCGCCTCGATGTCCTCGAACGCGCAGGGCTTCGGCAGAATGGCGTCGACCCCCGCGCGATCGGCGCGCGACGGGTCCTGCGTGAACGGCCCGTAGCCGGTCACGGCCAGCACGGGCACGCCCTGCGTCCGCGGATCGGTCTTGAGCCGGCGCGTGAGTTCGTACCCATCGATGCCCGGAATGTTGAGGTCGGTGACGACGACGTCCGGGGGAGAGTCGAACGCCCGCTCGAGCGCCTGCAGCCCATTGTGGGCCTGCTCGACGCGGAAGCCGGCCTGCAGCAGCCAGTCCGCGTACAACAGGCGCCCTTCGCGGTCGTCCTCCACCAACAGCACCAACGGCGCTCCCTGGGGTCCGGTCACGATGTGTCCACCGTCAGTATAGCGTGCGCGGGTGGACGCCACGGCTGAGTCGGCCGCGTCGAACGTCAGCGTAAGATCCTGACCGTGCCGTGGATGATCGCCGCGACGGTGTTTTCGTACGGCCTCGGGGCGCTGATCGGCCTGGCGTGGCTGCTGCCGCTGCTCAACGCGGCGGCGGGCTATCCGTGGATGATTGCGGCGCTGCGCCGCGGGCGCGTGAAGACCGCCATCGTCCGCATGCTCGTCTGGGGAGCCGTGCTCGGCGCGTGCGCGACGGTCATGGGCTACGCGTGGCCGCTGCACGCCGAACGCCTGATCCTGCATGGGGAGGCGTACAGGCGCGAGATGTTCGCGTTCGTGCTCACGGGACAGGGAGCGGAAGGCGATCCGCGCCAGTTCCTGCCGCAGCACGCCGGACACGCTGCGTTGTTCTGTCTGCTGGCGATCGCGACGGGGAGCGCCCTCGCGATGCCGCTCGGCGCGGTGCTCATGAACTACATGGGGTTCTACGTCGGTGCGCTCGCCGCGGCCAGCACCCATCCGTGGCGAGCCGCGGTGCTGGCGTGGGTCCCCTGGGCGCTGATCCGAGTCGCGAGTTTCGTCGTGCTCGGCGTCGTGCTTGGCGCGCCCCTGCTCGCGCGCGTGTTCCGTTTTTCGTACCGGCTGCGGGACGAATGGCGGTGGATCGCGCTGGCGCTCGCCGGACTCGCGGCCGACGCGCTGCTGAAGTGGCTGCTCGCGCCGTCGTGGCGGCTGCTGATCCGGAGCGCGACGGGCTGGTGAGGATCTCACGCCAAGGAGCCAAGGGATCTCACGCCAAGAATTGATGAAGCGGCTGGCTGTCCTCGAGTGGTAGCGTGAGCTCCACCAACAGATAACGCGCTCGAGGCGCAGAGGAGCAGCCAGCCATGGAATATGGTGCCATCGATTTGCACAAACGCC
>DASSOM010000250.1:0-19735 GCA_035700625.1 Vicinamibacterales bacterium | reverse complement strand
AGCGCCCGTCCGCCGGTGAAGCTCAGGACGATGTCGAAGGGGGCCAGGCCGCAGGACGGGACGTAGTCGACGTGTTCCCCCCGCGCGAGCCGATCGAGCGTCACGGGTGTGTCGAGGTCGTAGAACGCCTTCACCGGCACGGCCGAGTCCAGCACGAGGCGCGATGCCGCCTCCGCATCCGCACAGTACGACGTCACCATCGCAACGTCCGCCTCGGCGACGGCATGTGCGGCGGCCGCGCGGACCGACGTCCACTCGGAATACAGCCGCAGGTCGCACCCGGCCGGGCCCGGCTGATCGCGATGCGCGGCGTAGTACGGCACGTCCCGCTCGAAGAAGGTGACGCGGTGTCCGCGCGCCCCGAGCGCGCGGCACAGCCCCCGCCAGATCGTCGCGTGGCCGTTCCCCCACGACGAGCTGATCGTCAACCCGAAGACGACGAGGTTCATGGCGTCGGGACCGGGACGGCGCCGGCGTCGAGGACGGCCTCGACCTGCGCGGCGCGATGCGCGTACGTGTGTTCCGCGAGCACGCGGCGCCTGGCCGCATCGCCGATCCGGCGGGCTCGATCCGCGTCGAGATCCTCGACGATCGCCGCGACCGCGTCGCCGTCGTCGGCGACGAGCACCTCGCGGTCCGGCTCGAGGAAGTGCTCGATCCCGTCCCAGCGGTCCGTAACCAGGCAGGCGCCGGCCCCCGCCGCTTCGAAGACGCGCGTCGCCGGCGAGAAGCCATAACGCGCCATGCTGTCGCGGCTGATGTTCAGCACCGCGCGCGGCGTGCAGTTGAACGCGTTGTGATCCCGGGTGTAGACGTGCCCGACGTAGCGGACGCTGGCCGGCATCGGCTTGTCTCCCCAGCCGTTGCCGCCCAGCAGAAACCGCCGATCGGATCGACGCGCGGCCGCGTGCAGGAAGAAGTCTTCGACGCGCCGCTCGCGATCCGGCAGCCGGTTGCCCAGGAACCCGAGGTCCGCGTCGAACCGCGGGTCCGGCGGGACGGGATGGTGCGTGTCCGGATCGAGCGCGTTGTAAATCGGCACGCAGAGCCTCGCGCCCGCAGCCGTATACGCACGGACGACGGGATCGCCGCCGCCGTACGTGAGCACCATGTCGTACTGCGGCACGAGCGCCGCGAGCGGATCGGATGGATCGGCCTGCAGCCGGTCCAGCGTCGCGGGCGCGTCCACGTCCCACAGGATCGCGAGACCGTTCGGCGCACGAATGTCGAGCACCGCCTCCTCGAGCAGCGCGTCGAAAATCCCGACGCCGCTCGTTTTCACGACGATGTCCGCGCCGCGCGCGGCGGCGAGTGCGGCGTGCACGCCCGCGTCCGTCGGCGGATAGACGACCACGCGCGCCCAGTCCGGATCCGGAATGTCGCGATGCGCCTGACGGTCGTACGCGTCCGGCTCGTAGAAGGTGATGTCGAAGCCGCGCGCCGCCAGCGCGCGGATGATGCCGCGGTAGTAGGTCGCCGCGCCGTTCCAGTACGCCGAGACCAGACTCGATCCGAAGAACGCGAGCCGCGGGCGTGCGCCGGTTGTCATCGTCCCGCCACCCGCGTCCGCTCGGACGCGCGGCGATCCCGAACGGGCGCCGCAATCGACCGGTACGCCGCAAGATATCCATCCACCATCCGGTCGACGGTGAACTGCTGCGCGCGGGCTCGCGCCCGGCGCGCCATCTCCTCGCGCCGCGCCGGATCGCGAATCAGCCCCTGAATCGCATGCGCCAGCCCGGGCCGATTGTCGGGCGGCACGAAGAGCGCCGCGCCCGTCCAGTTCTCGCGCAGCGATCGGATGTCGCCGAGCACGAGGGCGCATCCCGACAGCGCCGCTTCGAGGATCGTCAGTCCGAACGGCTCGTAGCGCGCGGGCAGCACGTAGATCGACGCGCGCGCGTACCAGCCGGCGATGGCGTCAGCGGACAACGGGCCCAGGTGGTGCACGTAACCCGGCACGCAGTGCCCGCCGTCGGGGTGGCGATCGTCGCCGGCGATCATCACCGGCCAGCCGAGGGACGGCGCGACGGCGCACACGGCCTCGATGTTCTTCGCTTCGTCCCAGAGGCGTCCGGCCGCGAACACGATGGGTTCGCGGGCGACGCCCGGCACCGGCGTGAACGCGCGGCCGTTGGGGATGACGCGCACCTGCGCGAACGGACCGTAGTCCACCTCGAGATCGGCCAGCATTGCGGTCGACGGCGCGACGACCATGGCCACGGCGAGCAGGCCGTCACGCACGCGACAGGCATACTCGTCCCACTCGGGCGGCGCCTCGTGACCATGGACCCAGCGCCACCACGAGCGTACACACGAATGTCCCGCCATGAGCACGGGTGCGTGCCATCGCAGCGCACCATGGCAGTAGCCGTTCAGGTGGATCACGTCAGGGCGGTGGCGCCGATCGAGATCGAGCAGCCACGCGCCGTTCTTCTCGACGTCGAGCCACGGATCGGTCATCCACTCGAGCCGGCCCGGCCGCTCGAGCAGCCGCACGCCCGCGCTCCGCGCCTCCTCGCGGTGATGAGGCCGCGGCGCCGGTCCGAGCACCGCAAGGTCGACCCGCACGCCGCGCGCCGTCAGCCCGCGCGTCAGATCGAGCGCATGCGTCCACACGCCGCCGACGGCGTCCGTGGTCATCAGGATGCGACGGATCGGACGGGCGTCACGCATCCGTCAACTCCAGCTCGGACAACGGACGCGGCCGCGCCTCCTGGATGTCGCTGAACGAATCGAACTGCGCGAGATAGTGATCCATCGCCCGCTCCCACGCGTGGTCGTCGGCCGCACCCCAGCGGCGCGTGTAGTCGGGTGAGCCCGGATACGGGAACATCGGCACCGGCTTGTTCGCCCAGACGCCGAACTGCTGCAGGTGCGTGCGCCACGCCTCGACCTCGGCGGGATCGTCCGTGCCCGCCTCGAGCAGGTTCGCCTGCACGAACGGCACCCGGCTCTTCGCGTAGATGAGCCGCGCGGCCAGCTCGTCGGTCGACAGGCGGCTCCCCTTGTCGAGGAGATTCCGCCCTTCGATCGTGATGCTCTCGACGCCGGCCTCGATCGACACGCATCCGGCGCGTCCAAGCAGATCGAGCAGCGGCTGACTCCATAAGTCGATGCGCGTCTGCACGCCGAAGAGGATCGGCCGCTTGACGAGCGCCTCGAGCAGCTCGCGGTTGGGCAGGAAGATCTCGTCGATGAAGTACACGTAGCCGGCGCCCTCGGCGATCAGTCCGTCGATCTCCTCGAGGATCGTGGGCACGGGACGCTTGCGATAGTGGTTCCGGAAGTTATCTTTCGCGCAGAACGTGCAGTGATACGGACACCCGCGCGACACTTCCATCTCGGCCCCGGGCCGATCCGGCGCGGCATCGAAGCGATGATGGTGATGCCGGTGCCGGCGCAGGTCGTCGGCGGTCCAGCGGAGCGCCGGCAGCGACGCCATGTCGGTTTCGTGCTGCGTCCCCTGGATCTGCAGGTCCCCGTCGCGGATCCATGCGATGGACGGAATCGCATCCCACGCCGAACGATCGGACGCGAGCATCGGCAGGATGTCCTCGCACTCGCCGAGGACCGCCACGTCCGCCCCGAGCTTGCGCAGCGCCGCGCCCGGCGTGCTCGAGGCGTGCGGGCCGACGACGATGGTGCAGGGCGCGAGGCCGTGCAGCGCGCGCAGCGTCCGCTGCGGCACGCGCAGCTCCGGCGGCGGACACCGCCAGAACAGATAGCTCGGCGCCGTGGTGATGACGAGCCGGTCCGGCGCGAAGGCGCGGACGCGCCGCGCGACCTCCCCCTCGCTCAGGTCGTACAGCTGCGCGTCCACGAGCAGCACCTCGTGGCCCGCCGCGTCCAGCCGCGCGCGCGCATAGCCGTACTCGAGCGGAAGATGCGGTTCCCGGCACCCGAAATAAATGCTCCCCTCGAACGCCCAGTTCGGGTTGACGAGCGCGAATCTCATGACGCCACCCGCGATCCGGCGGCGGCAGCAGGGCGCAGATCGGTTCGCGTCGCGATCAGCCACGAGAGCAGCCGCTCGATCCCCTCGCGGCAGGCGACCTTCGGCCGCCAGCCGGTGAGGCGCTCGAACTTCGCGGTGTTCGACACGTAGTACCGCTGGTCCGCCGGGCGCCACGGCTCGATGCCGAAGGCGGGACGCTCCCCCGTGATCTCCGCAATCGTGTCCAGCAGCTCGATCAGGCTGATCGTGCGCGACGGTCCGCCGCCGATGTTGAACGCCTCGCCCGCCGTGTCCTCGATCCGCTCGTGCGCGAGGAGCATCGCGTCGACGAGATCCTGGGCGAACAGGATGTCGCGGACCTGCAGCCCGTCGCCGTACAGCGTCAGCGGACACCGCCGAAGCGCCTGAATGAGGAAGTGCGCCACCCAGCCCTGATCCTCGGTGCCGAACTGGTGGGGACCGTAGATACAGCTCATGCGGAACACGGTTGCCGGCAGGCCGAACGTGCGCGCGTAGTCCAGCACGTACTGCTCGGCCGCCCCCTTCGAACAGCCGTAGGGGCTGTGAAAATCGAGCGGCCGCGCTTCGCTGATTCCCTCGCCCGCGAGACGATCGTCTGCGGGCTCGTACCGCTGCCGCTGCCGCCGCAGCGGCACGTCGTCCAGATCACCGTAGACCTTGTTCGTGGACGTGAACAGCAGGCTCGGCGGCGCCTCCAGCGCGCGAATCGCCTCGAGCAGGTTCAGCGTCCCGCGCGCGTTCACCTCGAAGTCGAGGAACGGGTCGACGAGGCTCGTCGTCACCGCCACCTGGGCGGCGAAGTGAAACACCTGATCGACGTCGCGCACGGCGTGGATAACCGCGGCCTGATCACGCGTGTCGCCGCGCACGAACTCGACGCGATCCCCATGCCGCGCCTGCAGCCACGCGACGTTCGCGTCGACGCCCGGCCGCGAGAGGTTGTCGAACAAGCGCACGTGCCGGCCGCCCGCGAGCAGTCGATCGGCGACGTTCGTCGCGATGAACCCGGCGCCGCCGGTGATGAGCGTCCGGTTGCCGCGGGCCGGGACCCGGATGGGGCGCGTCATACGGTGAGCCCCCTCTCCGCCAGCTCGCGGCGGGCGTCCGCGACGTGATCGTCAGCCGCCTGATCCTGCAGCCATTCCGCGAGCTCGACGAGTCCGTCCTCCAGCGTGATGCGCGGTTCGTAGCCGAGCACGCGTCGCGCGCGCGAGATGTCGGCGAAGCAGTGGCGGATGTCGCCGACGCGATACTTCCCGCAAATCTCCGGCTCGATCGCCTTGCCGAGAATGGCCGCGACCATGTCGGCCACCTCGCGGATCGTGTAGGACTGGCCGCTTCCGACGTTGAACGCCTGACCGGCGGCCTCCGGGACCTCCAGCGCGAGGCGGCACGCCTGCACGACGTCGTACACGCTCACGAAATCGCGGCGCTGCAGGCCATCCTCGAAGACGAGCGGCGGCCGATCGTTGAGCAGCCGCGACGCGAAGATCGCCAGCACGCCGGTGTACGGGTTCGACAGCGCCTGCCGCGTCCCGAACACGTTGAAGAAGCGCAGCGCGACGGTCGGCATGCCGTACGCGCGTCCGATCATCAGGCACATGCGCTCCTGATCGAACTTCGAGAGCGCGTAGACGGACGACAGCGACGGCAGCTTGTCTTCCGGCGTCGGGACAGGTTCGAGCGCGTCCCCGTTCGCGTCGAACAGTTCCCACTCCGCCTGCTTCAACTGATCGAGGCCGCGCTCGTGCCCTTCGATCGTGCGCCCGTCGATCGTGCGGTACAGGCCTTCTCCGTAGAGGCTCATGCTCGACGCCACGACGAGCCGTCCGACGGGACGGCGGATCAGCGCTTGAAGGAGGACGGCCGTGCCCGCGTTGTTCACCGACGTGTAATGCGCGATCTCGTACATGCTCTGGCCGACGCCCACCGCGGACGCGAAGTGGAACACCGCATCGACGTCCGTGAGCGCCGACGCGACCGCGTCGGGATCGCGCACGTCACCGCGCATGAGTTCCACGTCAGGATGAAGGTAGGCAGGACGATCGGCGGCGGGTCCGTGTACCTGTGGAGCGAGGTTATCGAGCGCGCGCACGCGGTGCCCGCGATGGATCAGGTCGTCGGCGAGATGAGAGCCGATGAAGCCGGCGCCGCCCGTGATCAGGATCTGCATGGAACGTGTGGTCCTTTCGAACGCGGATCGTGGTGTCTCCCTTGCTTACACATCGCATGTCGACTTCGATCGTAAGTAGCAAAGGCGGATCCAACAGTGGCGTCACGTGCGCATGAGCCCACAGAGCGGAAGGGTCATATGCGCATGAGCGCGCATCGCGAGATGAAAAGTCTGTCGAAGGATCGGGTGAACATGGTCGCGAGCCGCGCGCGCGCGATCGGCGACCCGACGCGCGTCCGCATCCTCGACGTGCTCGCGCGCGGCGAACAGCCCGTCGGGCAGATTGCCGCGGCGGTTTCCACTCAGCAGTCGACCGTTTCGAAGCACCTTCAGGTGCTCTTTCACGCCGGGCTCGTCCAGCGCCGCCGTGACGCGAGCGTCGTCCGCTACTGGCTGACCTCGGACGAACTCCTCCGCTGGTGCCACTATCTCGCCTCGCGCCGGCTCGAGCCGGCGCCGCACGCGAAAGCACGATGAGCCGGGCGCCGCGTATGAATCTCCAACGACCACCGAACGCGTTGCGACAGCTGAACGGACGTCCACCCGATCCACCATGCGCACGCTGTTGATCCGGCACGGCCACACCGATGCCGTCGGCGCGCGACTCGTCTCGCGTCTCCCCGGGAGTCATCTCAGCACTGAAGGCACGTCGCAGGTCGCTGCGCTCTGCGAGCTGCTGCGCCGTGTGTCAATCGACGCCGTCTACATGAGCCCGCTGGAACGCGCGCGTGAAACGGCGGCCATCATCGCCCGCGATCGCGGCCTGCAGCCCGTCGTCTGCGACGACGTCAATGAAGTCGACTTCGGCGAATGGACCGGCCGCGAGTTCAAAGAGCTCGCGCGCGATCCGGCGTGGCGGCGATTCAACGAACAGCGTGCGTCCGCGACCGTTCCCGGCGGCGAATGCGCGGAAACCGTGCGCCAGCGCGTGATCCGAGCGCTGACCGCGCTTCACGCGCGGCACGCCGGCGGCACCATCGCCGTCGTCAGCCACGCCGACGTGATTCGCGCGGCCGTCCTGCACTGCGCGGGCGTGTCGACCGACCATTGGTACCGCTTCGAGATCAGTCCCGCGTCGGTGACCGTCATCGACTTCGTTCCGGAACGCCCGCGCCTCGTGTCCGTGAACGAGACCGGATTGCGGCTCTCATAACGTGATGGAAGAGCTGGTTCACGCGTAAGTTCTGGCTGCTCGATTGCAGGCGCATCGCCACGATGAGCTGTTCGGTCGGGCGCGTCTTCGCACAGTCGCTGGCCGCTCTCACCTTGGCCATCGTCGCGTGCTCGCCGCAGACCACGGACGAGCAGACGGCACCCGCGTCCGACGGCGAGCTAGCGGGCAAGCTCGTCACCGCCGACCTCGCCACTCTTCAGCAGGACGACGGCGAGTGGGTGATGGCGTCGAAGACCTACGCCGGTACCCGCTACAGCGGCCTGACCGACATCAACACACAAACCGTCAAGCAGCTCGGCGTCGCGTGGACCTTCTCGACGGGCATGACCGCCGGACACGAGGCGGCCCCGCTCGTGGTCGGCGACACGATGTATCTCGTCACGCCCTGGCCGAATGTCGTCTATGCGTTCGACCTGACGCAGCCGGGGGCGCCGGTCAAATGGAAGTACGACCCCAAGCCGCTGGGGGCGTCGAAGGGGGTGGCTTGCTGCGACGTCGTCAACCGCGGCGCCGCGTACGACCAGGGGGCCATTTTCTTCAATACGCTCGACGGACGCACCATCTCGCTGGACGCGGCGACCGGACGCGAGCGCTGGGTCGCGCAGCTCGCGGACATCAATCGCGGCGAGACGATCACGATGGCCCCGCTCGGGGTGAAGGGCAAGGTGCTCGTCGGCAACAGCGGCGGCGAGTTCGGCGTGCGCGGGTGGCTGACGGCGCTGGATGAGAACACAGGTGCGATCGCCTGGCGCGCGTATAGCACCGGTCCCGACAAGGACGTCCTCATCGGTCCCGAGTTCAAGCCGTTCTACGCGGCAGACCGCGGAACGGATCTCGGTCTCTCGACGTGGCCGGGCGGCGCGTGGAAGACGGGCGGGGGAACGGTCTGGGGATTCGTGTCCTACGATCCCGAGCTCGATTTGATCTACTACGGCACCTCGAACCCTGGTCCGTGGAATCCGGACCAGCGGCCGGGCGAGAACAAGTGGACGGCCGGGATCTTTGCCCGCTCACCGGAGACCGGCGCGGCGCGGTGGTTCTACCAGACCAGTCCTCACGATCTCTACGACCACGACGGCATCAACGAGCTGGTCCTCGTGGATCTGCAGATGGACGGCGGCACCCGCAAGGTCCTGCTCCGCCCCGATCGCAATGGCCTCTTTTACGTCATTGATCGCACCACCGGCGAGGTGCTCTCCGCGGCGGCGTACGTCCATGTCAATTCCAACCGCGGCATCGACAGGAAAACGGGCAAGCTGATTCCGGTCAAAGAGAAGGAGCCGCGCCAGGGCGTCGTCGTGCGCGACATCTGTCCCGCGTCGCCCGGCGCGAAGGACTGGCAGCCGATGGCCTTCTCGCCGCGCACCGGGCTCGCCTACATCCCGCACAACAACCTCTGCATGGATTTCGAAGGGATGGAGGTCAGCTACATCGCCGGGACGCCGTACGTCGGCGCGAGCGTCGTGTTCAAGGCGGGTCCCGGCGGCAATCGCGGATTCTTCACGGCGTGGGATCCCGTGAAAGGCCAGGCTGCCTGGCAGATCAAGGAGAACTTTCCTGCGTGGAGCGGTGCGCTGGCGACCGCCGGCGATGTCGTCTTCTACGGGACGCTGGAAGGCTGGTTCAAGGCGGTGAACGCCAGAACGGGCGAACTGCTCTGGCAGTTCAAGACCGGCTCCGGCATCGTCGGCCAGCCGATCGCGTATCGCGGTCCCGATGGGCGCGAGTACATCGCGGTGCTGTCCGGGATCGGCGGATGGCCGGGCGCGATTGTCAGCGCGGAGCTCGACACCCGCGATGCGACCGCCGCCAACGGCTGGGGCGGCGCGCTCGGCGATCTCAAGGACGCGTCGACCCGAGGGGGAATGCTCTACGTCTTTTCGCTCGGAGGGTCGCGATGATGCGCAACGCGCGCGCGTTCGTGCTCCTCGTCGTTATTGCGACCGTCGCGGCGGCGACCGGCTGCGGCGGAGGGGCGGCCGAACGTCCGACCCGCGTGCTGCGCGTCTGCGCGGATCCGAACAACCTGCCCTTCTCGAATCAGGAGGGCGCGGGTTTCGAGAACAGGATCGCGCAGCTGCTCGCCAGCGATCGCCACGCAACAGTGCAGTACACGTGGTTCGCGCAGCGGCGCGGCTTCGTCCGCAACACCCTGCGCGCGGGCACGTGCGACGTCATCATCGGCGTGCCGAGCAGCTTCGAGCTCGCGCTGACGACGAGACCGTACTACCGATCCAGCTACGTCTTCGTGTCGCGCCGCGATCGCGCGCTGCATCTCTCCTCGTTCGACGATCCCCGTCTGAAGCGCCTGCGCATTGGCGTCCAGATGATCGGCGACGACTTCGCGAACAGCCCTCCGGCGCACGCGCTGACCGCCAGAGGCCTCGTCGCGAACGTCGTGGGCTACTCGGTCTACGGCGATTACAGCCGCCCCCACCCGCTGTCGAACATCGTCGATGCGGTGGAGCGCGGCGACGTCGATGCGGCGATCGTCTGGGGCCCCGAGGCGGGCTACTTTGCGAAGGCGAGTCCGACCCCGCTGGATCTCGCGCCGGTGACGCCGCAGATCGATCTGCCCTTCCTGCCGTTCGTGTTCGACATCTCGATGGGCGTACGGCGCGAAGACACCGCGCTGCGCGACGAGCTGGACGACTTTCTGGTGCGCCGCCGCCGCGAGATCGACGCGATCCTCGCGTCGTACGGTGTGCCGCGGCTCGATGCTGCCGCGGCGGAGGCGAACTGACGTGCGCGCCGCCGCCTGCGCGCTGATCGTCGCCGTCCTTGCGTGCGGCGCGTGCGAGCGCGAGCAACGGCGCTACACCGAACTGCCGGCCGCGGCGGACCGCAGCACGTCGGTGCGCTTGACGACGCTGCAGCCCGGCATGCCGCAGGCGCAGCCGCCAGAACAGAGCCCGTATCAGTACAACGCCTACGGGATCGCCGAAGGGAAACGCCTCTACAACGCCTACAACTGCTCGGGCTGTCATGCGATGGCAGGCGGCGGCGCGATCGGCCCCGCGCTGATCGACGACAAGTGGATCTACGGGAGCGCCCCGGATCAGATCTTCTCGACGATTAAACAGGGACGGCCCGACGGCATGCCGTCGTTCGGCGGGCACATCCCCGATCAGCAGATCTGGCAGCTCGTCGCCTACGTCGAGTCGATGGCCGGCCTCGTCTCGCAGGACGCCGCGCCCGGACGCAACGACGACCAGATGGCGAAGAAGCCGGAGGCGCGGAAGGAGGACACCCGGCCGAAGCAGACCGGGCATCGCTGATGGGAGACGTGATCCAGTCCGTGCTGGCGCCGGCCGGTATCCAGGCCGCGCGCATCGCCCATCTCTGGTGGGTGATGTTCTGGGTCTGCACCGTCGTCTTCATCCTCGTCGTCGGTGCCATGGCGATCGCGGTCACGCGCGGCCGGCGCGGCGCGTCCGACGCGGGACACCGCGTGCTCTCGCGAAACGTGGCGATCGCCACCGCGGCGAGCATCGCCGCGCTGCTCGTACTGCTCACGCACAGCGTCGTCACGGGGCGTGCACTCGAGACGCTGAAGACGCCCGACGCGCTGCGCATCCAGATCACGGGCTACCAGTGGTGGTGGGATGTGGAGTACCTCAATCCGCAGCCGTCGCTTCGAGCCGTGACCGCAAACGAGATTCATATCCCCGTCGGACGCCCGGTCGGACTGACGCTGCTCTCCAGCGACGTCATCCACAGTCTCTGGATTCCGAACCTGCACGGCAAGATCGATTTGATCCCGGGACGCGTGAACGAGATGTGGATTCAGGCGGATCGGCCGGGCGTGTATCGCGGACAGTGCGCGGAGTTCTGCGGCCTTCAGCACGCGAAAATGGCGATCACGATCGTGGCCGAACCTCCCGATCAGTTCGAAGGCTGGGTCGCGCATCAGCGCGAGCCGGCCCCTCCGCCGACGCTTCCGTCGCAGCAGCGCGGACTCGACATCGTGGAGCGCGGCCCGTGCGCGATGTGCCACACGATCGCGGGGACGACGGCCGGCGGGCGCACCGCGCCGGATCTGACCCACATCGCGTCGCGCAGCACGCTCGCGGCGGGAACGGTGCCGAACACGCGCGGCTATCTCGCCGGCTGGATCGTGGATCCGCAGCACGTCAAGCCCGGCAACAAGATGCCGCCGCTGGCCCTCTCGTCGAGCGATCTGCAGGCGCTGCTCGACTATCTGGAGACGCTGAAATGAGCGCCGCTCGTCCGGTCACCGGCCGCGTCGAGGTGCTGGATGCCGACGACCCGCGCCTCGGCTCGGCCTCGCTCGAGCGCGAGCGACGGCAGCTCGACGATGCGTGGGCGTACGCGCGCGGCATTGCCGGCTGGTTGTCGGAAGTGAATCACAAGGCGATTGGCCGCCGCTTCATCGCGACGGCGTTCGTCTGGTTCTCGCTCGGCGGCGTGCTGGCCGTGCTCATGCGGCTTCAGTTGTCGCGCCCCGAGAACACGCTGCTCGGACCGGATGCCTACAACCAGATCTTCTCCACTCACGGGACCACGATGATGTTTCTCTTCGCGGTGCCCGTGATGCTGGGCATGGGGATCTACGTCGTCCCGTTGACGATCGGCGCGCGCGAGATCGCCCTGCCGCGTCTCGTGGCGTTCGGCTACTGGATGTTCCTGTTCGGCGGCATCTTCCTCTACGTGAACCTGCTGCTGAACACGGGGCCGGACAACGGCTGGTTCAGCTATCTACCGCTCTCGGGTCCCGAATACGGCATCGGCAGGCGCGCGGACGTCTGGGCGCAGCTCGTCACGTTCTCCGAGTTATCGTCGCTGGTCGTCGCGGTGTCGCTCGTGGTCACGATCTTCAAGCTCCGCGCGCCGGGCATGGCGCTGAGCCGCCTCCCGCTCTTCGCGTGGGCGATGCTCGTCGTCTCGTTCATGATCATCTTCGCGATGCCGGCGGTGATGCTGTCCAGCAGCTGCCTGATCATGGATCGGCTGGTCAGCACGCATTTCTACAATCAGGCGGAAGCGGGCGACCCGCTGCTCTGGCAGCACCTCTTCTGGTTCTTCGGCCATCCGGAGGTGTACATCATCTTCCTGCCGGGGCTGGGGATGATCTCGCCGATCATCGCGACCTTCACGGGACGGCCGGTCTTCGGGTATCTCGCGCTCGTCATGTCGCTGATCGCCACGGCGTTCATCGGCTTCGGTGTGTGGGTGCACCACATGTTCGCCACCGGCCTGCCGCAGTTCGGCCAGAGCTTCTTCACCGCGGCGAGCATCATGATCGTGGTGCCCACCTCCATTCAGATCTTCTGCTGGATTGCGACCGTATGGACCGCGCGGCGGATCGTGTTCGCGACGCCCATGCTCTGGATCCTCGCGTGGTTTTGCGTGTTCATCATCGGCGGATTGACCGGCGTGATGCTCGCGTCGGTACCGCTGGATCTCCAGGTGCACGACACCTTCTTCGTCGTCGCGCACTTCCACTACGTGCTGATCGGCGGAGCGGTCTTCCCGCTGCTCGGCGGCGTCCATTACTGGTTCCCGAAGATCACCGGGCGCCTGCTGAGCGAGCGCCTCGGCAAACTGGCGTTCGGGCTGTTCTTCGTCGGCTTCAACCTGACCTTCTTCCCGATGCACATCCTCGGACTTCACGGGATGCCGCGCCGCGTGTACACGTATCCGGCTTCCATGGGCTGGGGCAATCTGAACATGCTCGCGAGCATTGGCGCGGGCATCATGGCGCTCGGCCTGCTCGTCTACCTGACCAACGTGGTCGTCAGCCTGCGTCGTGACGAGGCCGCCGCAGACGATCCGTGGGGGGCGGCGGATCTGGAGTGGGCGACCTCCTCACCGCCGCCGCCGTACAACTTTCTGCCGTCGCCGACGGTTGGCAGCCGCGATCCGCTCTGGCATCCGGAGCTCGAGCCGCCGGTCGTCCTCGGTCTTGCGGCCGACAAGCGCGAGGTCCTCGTCACGCATCTGCTCGACGGCGAACCGGATCACCGCCTCGAATTCCCCGGGCCGAGCATCTGGCCGCTGCTCGCCGCGATTGCCACGACCATCCTCTTCGTGTGGTCGATCTTCAGTCCGTGGGGCGTCGTGTGGGGCGCGATTCCGGTCTTCGTCACGCTCGTCGGGTGGTTCTGGCCGCGGAAGGGCAGGCCTCCGCGCGAGGTGGAGGCGGATCGCCTGGCGGGCCGGCTCACGCCGACGGAGATCACCTCATGACGACGCGTGCCATCGACGTGTCTGGACTGCCCGAGTACGGCTTCGGGCATCGCAGCATCCTCTGGTGGGCCACGCTCGGGATCGTCGCCATCGAAGGGACGATGTTCGCGCTGCTCATCGCGACGTACTTGTTCCTCAAAGGACGCGCGGAAACATGGCCTCCGGGCGTGTCGCCGCCGCTGCTCACCTGGGGCACCGTGAACCTCGTCATCCTCCTCGCATCGGCGATCCCGAACGAGCTGACGAAGCGCGCCGCCGAACGCCTCGATCTGCGGAAGGTGCAGATCTGGATGGCCGTCTGCATCGCGTTCGGCATCGCGTTCAACGTCGTTCGAATCTTCGAATTCAGGAGCCTGAACGTCTCCTGGGATACGAACGCCTACGGCTCGGTGACGTGGGCGCTGCTCGGCTTCCACACGGTCCACATCCTGACCGACCTGGCCGACACGGCCGTGCTCGCGCTCGTGATGTTCATCGGTCCGGTCGACGAGCACCGGTTCGTGGATGCGAGCGAGAACGCCATGTACTGGTACTTCGTCGTCATCGCGTGGCTTCCGATCTATGCCGTCATCTACCTGGCCCCACGCGTCGCATGAGCCGCGGCGGCTCGTCAGGCTGTGGATCGGCGTGCTCGCCGGCCCGCTGCTGTTCCTGGCGCTCCTCGAAACGAACTACGTGCTGACGTACATCGCGTGCGAGCGCCGCGTGGAGTGGCCGGTGCATGTGGCGTCCGCGGTCGCGTTCGTTCTGGTCGGTCTCGCCGGGCTTTCCGCATGGCGGTCGGCGTCCGCGGGCGCGACGGAAATCGAGTCGACGGATCCAGGCACGACGCGCGACGTGCGGGTGCGCTTCATGGCATTGGGCGGCGCCGTGCTCTGCCTCGGGTTCATGCTGGTCATCCTCGCGATGGAAATTCCGGCCGTGGTGCTCACCCCATGTGGCTGAGACAGCTGCGGTGGACGATCCTCCTCTGGGTCTGCGGCGGCGCCCTGCTCCAGGCGCACGGCAGCAGCCATCCGCTCGCGTCAGCCGCGACGTCGCACTGGAAGTGGGAGCCGTTCGTCGTCTGGCCGCTGGCGGCGAGCGCCGTGCTGTATGCGGTCGGACTGCGCCGCCTGTGGGCGCGCGCGGGCACCGGCGCGGGCGTCGCACGATGGCAGGCCGCCTGCTTCGCCGCGGGCTGGCTGACGATGATCGTCGCGCTCGATTCGCCGGTCGCGTGGCTGTCGGAGATCCTCTTCTCCGTGCACATGGCGCAGCACACGCTGCTGATGCTCGTCGCCGCGCCGCTGCTCGCCTTCTCGCAGCCGCTGCTCGTCTGGGCATGGGCGCTGCGTCCCGGCAGTCGTACGCTCGTGATCCGAAGCGTTCGACGCAGACCGATGCTCGCGGCGTGGCACGCGGTCACGTCGCCGCTCGCCGTGTTCCTGCTGCAGGCGGCAGCGCTCTGGCTGTGGCACATCCCATCGTGGTACGAGGCGGCGCTCCGCATGCCGCTGCTGCACGCGCTGCAGCATCTCTGTTTTGTTCTTGCGGCCTCGCTGTTCTGGTGGGCCATGGCCTACGGGCGCTACGGCCGCCGCGGATATGGTCTCGGCGTGCTGTACGTCTTCCTCACCGCGATCCACAGCACCGTGCTGGGCGCGCTCCTGACGACGGCTCCGTCGGTGTGGTATCAGGCGTACACGCTGCCGGCGCGGCAGCGGCACGTTGATGCGCTGGCGGATCAACAGCTTGCCGGCCTGCTGATGTGGATCCCGGCTGGCGTGATCTTCATCGTGCTTGGTCTGGCGCTCTTCGCCGCGTGGCTCGGCGAATCGGAGCGCCGCGCCGGCTACGGCACAGTGGACGCGCTCGTGCAGCGCGCGAGGGAGGTGCACCCGCATGCTCGATGACGTTCGGCGCGCGGCGCCCGCCGCGGTTCTGCTCGCCGCGGCGTGCGTGCTCGGCGCGTGCCGGGCCTCGGCCAGCAAAGAGGCATCCGCCGTGTCGGGCGGCGACGTCGATCGCGGCAAGGCGGCCATCGGACGATATGGCTGCGCCGCGTGCCACACGATTCCCGGGATCGCAGGGGCGAACGCGACCGTCGGTCCGCCGCTCACCGGCATCGCGAAGCGCGGCTTTCTCGGCGGGCATCTCCCGAACACCCCGGAGAATATGGTCCGCTGGATTCAGCATCCGCAGCAGATCGATCCCAACAACGCGATGCCGGAGCTCGGCGTCACCGATCAGGACGCGAGAGACATCACCGCCTACCTCTACACGCTGCGTCAACCGTGATGGATGCGCAGCGACGGCTCCTGCTCGGATGGCTCGCGGCCACGGCGCTCGGTGTGCTGCCGCGTCGGATGCACGCGTCCCAGACAGGCGTCATCCGCATCGCGGCGCCGGACGCCGGCGCGGAGGAGATCCAGCGCGGGCTCGACGCCGGCATCCGCGAGGCGTCGCAGACCGCCGGCTTGCTCGGCCGCCGGATCGAACGCGTCGCCGCCGGCAGGTCCGCTTTCGCGGAGATCGCGATCGACGACGGCGTGTGGATCCAGGCGGCGGGCGGCTGCCGGTTCCGGATTTCCGCGCCGCCTGCCGCGCGCGCGGCGGCGCTCGCCCGCTGGCTGGCGTCCACCGGCCGCCGCCGCTGCCGCATCACCTTGTCGCCCGCAGCGGATGTGCGGCAGGCGTTCGCGAGTGCCGGCGTGACGCTCGTGGACACCGGATCGGCGGACGCGATGCTGATCGATCCGGCGAATCGCGGTGATGCAGGAGGTGGGATGCTTCGCGTCGCGCTCGCACCCGTGCCCGGCCAGGGAGACGCGGCGTGGGTCGCCGGATGGCATGCGTCGCTCGTCAAGTTCGGCGCGAGCGACCTGAACGAACGGTTCACGCGGGCGTTTCATGCGCCCATGACGCCGCAAGCCTGGTGCGCGTGGGTCGCGGTGAAGGCGGTCGTCGAAGCCGCGCTGCGCGGGGCGGCGGCCGACGACGCCTGCCGCGCGCTCGCGGCGCTGCGCTTCGACGGACACAAGGGGGTCCCGCTTGGTTTCCGTGAGGAGGACCTCGTGCAGCCGCTCTGCCTGGTCGTGCGGGAGCACGGACGCGAACAGGCGGATTTCGTCGACGGGGACCGCGGATGACGAAGCACTTCACCACCGCTCTCGTGCTGACGGCGGTCATCGCGACGTTGCCGTTCGTGCCGACACAGGCCGCAGACGGGTACCGCGTGTACGTGAGCAACGAGCGAGCGGGCACGATCACGGTCATCGACGGCGCGAGCAACAAGGTCGTGAAGACCATCAAGACCGGCTTTCGGGCGCGCGGGATCGACGTGCGCGACGGGCGCGTCTACGTCGCGCTGAGCGACGACCGGCGGAATGCGCAGGGCAAGGGGGACGCGATCGTCGCGCTCGATCCCGCGACCGGACGCACGCTCGCGCGCCACGAAGTGGGCACCGACCCCGAGCGCTTCGTGCTCAGTCACGACGGCACACGCCTGTTCGCGGCCAACGAAGATGCCGGCACCGCAACCGTCATCGATCTCGCGTCGCACAAGACGCTGGCGACCCTCATCGTCGGCGTCGAGCCCGAAGGCGTCGCCATCAGCCCCGAGGGCCGATGGGTGTACGTCACGGCGGAAACCAGCAATACGGTATCGGTGATCGACACGAAACGGCTGAAGGTCGTGTCGAGCTTTCTCGTCGATCCCCGCCCCCGCTCCGCCGCGTTCTCGCCGGACGGACGTTATGCGTGGGTGACGTCGGAGATCGGCGGCAGCGTCACGGTCGTCGACGCGCGCAAGCACACGCCGATCAAGACCATCCCCATGCCGCCGCCATCCAAGCCGGTCGGCATCGTCCTGTCGCCGGATGGCAAGTGGGTATACGTCGCGAACGGCTACGGCAACAACGTCGGCATCATCGACGCTCACACGCGCGCCATCGTCGCGACCGTCCCCGTCGGCAAGCGCCCGTGGGGAATCGCCGTCACCCCGGACGGCTCGCGCGTCTACACCGCGAACGGCCTGTCGAACGACGTGTCCGTCGTCGACACGCGCACGCGCAAGACTATCGCGACAATCCCGGCGGGGGAGGGTACCTGGGGAGTCGCGATTGGAGAATGAATCCCGAATCCCTGATCACGAATCCCTTATCCCTGATCGTCGGATCCCTGATCCGTATCCCGAATCGCTGATCCCGAACCGCTAATCCTGGATCGCCGATCAGCCTCGATCGTGATGCGGGATCCGGGATGCGGATTAGCGATTCACGATCAGGGATCCGGGATAAGGGATTCAAAGATTAGCGATGAGGGATTCGTGATCAGGGATTCGGCAGACGTCAGGCCGCCGCCCCCTCTCCCGCATCCCGAATCGCTGATCCCGGATCGCCGATCAGCCTCGATCGTGATGCGGGATCCGGGATCCGGGATGCGGATTAGCGATTCACGATCAGGGATCCGGGATAAGGATCAGGGATTCAAGGATTAGCGATGAGGGATTCGTGATCAGGGATTCGGCAGACGTCAGGCCGCCGCGCCCGCGCCCTCCCCCGCCACGGCTTTGACGACGTCTCCAAGAACCTGCTTCGCGTCGCCGAAGGCCATCATCGTCTGGTCGGCGTAGTACAGCTCGTTATCGATCCCCGCAAAGCCCGGGTTCATCGAGCGCTTGATCGCGACGACCGTCCGCGCGCGGTCGACGTCGATGATGGGCATGCCGTAGATCGGGCTGCTCTTATCGTGCCGCGCGGCGGGGTTGACGACGTCGTTCGCGCCGACGACGAGCGCGACGTCCGTCTGCGGCATCTCGGGATTGATGTCGTCCATCTCGACGAGCGCCTCGTACGGAATCTCCGCCTCCGCGAGCAGCACGTTCATGTGGCCCGGCATCCGGCCCGCGACAGGGTGTATGGCGAACTTCACGTCGATGCCGCGCTTCGTGAGCGCGTCGTACAGCTCGTGGACGCGGTGCTGCGCCTGCGCGACCGCCATGCCATAGCCCGGCACGATGACGACGCGGTCGGCGTTCAGCAGCACGTCGGCAACGTCCTGCGGCGTGGCGCTCTTGACCGTCTTCGCTTCCCCCGCCTGCGCTTTCGCCTGCACCTGGCCGAACGCCCCGAACAGCACGTTGGTGAACGACCGGTTCATCGCGCGGCACATGATGACCGAGAGGATGAAGCCCGACGAGCCGTCGAGCGCCCCCGCGGTAATGAGCAGCTTGTTCTGCAGCACGAAGCCCATCGCGACGGCCGAGAGACCGGCGTACGAGTTCAACAGCGAAATGACCGTGGGCATGTCCGCGCCGCCGATTGGGATGATGAGCAGCACGCCGAAGACGAGCGACAGGACGATGACGATCGCGAACGCCGCCCATGCCGTCGGGTTGACGGTCATGTAGATCCCGGCGGCGACCGCAATGGCGAGCAGCGCCAGGTTCGCGACATTCTGATGCGGATACGTGATCGGCCGCTGCGGCAGCACCTCCTGCAGCTTCCCCGCGGCCATCAACGAGCCCGTGAACGTGAGGAACCCGAGGATGCACTCGAGGGCGATCGCGCCGGTGCGATACGACGTCAACTGCCCCTGGTCCATCCAGAGCGAGTACTTCGCGACGCCCACCAGGCCGGCGGCGAGGCCGCCGAAGGAATGCGAGAGCGCGGTCCGCTGCGGCACTGCGGTGAGCGGCACGAGCGCGAGCGGAATGCCGAGCACCGTCCCGACGACGAACGCGACAACGATCCACGAGTACCCGACGATCTCCGGCGCCATCAGCGTCCCGACGATCGCGGCGAGCATGCCCACGACGCCGGCGTACACGCCGCGCCGCGCGGTGCGCGGATGGTTCAGCCAGCGCAGCGACAGGATGAAGAGCACCGCTGCCGCGAAATAGGTGACCTCGATGAGGTGATCGATCGCGAGCGCGCTCACCGGCCGCGCTCCTTGGTCTTGAACATCTTCAGCATGCGATCCGTCAGCAGGAACCCGCTGACGATGTTCGTCATGGAGGCCGCCACCGCGACCGTCCCGAGCACCGTCGTCAGCGTGGATTCCTGCTCGCCGGCGATCAGGATCGACCCGACCACGGCGATCGCGGAGATCGCGTTGGTGAGCGACATGAGCGGCGTGTGCAGGAGCCGGGACACCCGGCGGATCACGCCCAGACCGATGAACGTCGCCAGCATGAAGACGAAGAGCTGGGACCATA
>DASSOM010000249.1:0-4226 GCA_035700625.1 Vicinamibacterales bacterium | reverse complement strand
TGCCGGACGGATCGAACACGAACAGCTTCGGTACCGCGGCGACCGCACCGAACGGCGCGAGCACCTCCGGCGTGCCCATCACCACGCGATACGACGGCTGCAGCTCGTCGACCATCTTCGAGACGTCCTCCGCCTTCGAGTCGACCGCGATCGCGAGGACGGTCAGTCGATCGCCGCGCTCCCGCTGCAGCGTGTCCAGCCACGCGAGCGTCGAACGGCACGGCGGGCACCACGTCGCCCACAGCTCGACGATGACGGCCCGCTCACCCATCGTGCGTAAGTCGATCGGCTGACCGCGCACGTCCGTGAGCGTCAGCGGCGGCAGCGTGGCGGGGCCGTCTTCGGGCGCCGCTCCTTCCGCGCGGACCGATTCCGGATCGACCCCTTGGACCGTCTCCCCCGCCAGACGCCGCGCGACGAACCGTGTCAGATCCGCCTTGAAGCGCTGTTGATTCGCCGCGTCGTTCCACGGCACGTACAACCCGTCGCCTGTCTCATCCGGCCCCCGGAATCCGAAATCCTTCGGCCGCGCGACGAGCACGTCGTCCACGAAGACGACGGGATAGCGGCGTACGCCAAAGCGCCGGGCCATCTCCGAATTCCCGTACTCCTCGGTGACGACGTTCACCCGTCCGCCGAACTCAGACGCCACGTCTTTGACCAGCAAACTTGCCGGATCGGACACGCTTCACGTGAAGGGCCACCGGACGAGCGTAATCGTGACTGATGCCGGTGACTGCGCGTGTGCCAGCAGGACGGTCGACATTGAAATCGCCGCGGCCGCCGCGAGTCGGCGGAAGCGTGTCTTCGTCATGGCACCACCTGCCAGTACGCCGGCAGCACGTCGTCCAGAATGGCGGTCGCGCGAGCCGGGCCCTCGGAACCGGCCTCGAGCTCGAATTGCGCGAGGTCGAGGAACAAAGCGGCGATGCTATGGTCGATCCCCGCCGGCAGATGCACGTCCGAGAGCCGACGTTTCAGCGACGCCGCATCCGTGGTCGACGGCGTCAGAGCCCCGAAGCGATAACGCGCCAGGAGGTACTGCAGCAGCGACGCCTGATAGAGCCGCTGTCCGTCAAGTGTACGCGCGTGCTTGATCGTGACGTTCACGCCGATGAACGGCCGGCGGTGCTCGGTGTCCGCGCGCTCATACGCCGCGACGACCGTCTGGTCGAGGCGGGCGAGTTCCGGCTCGATCGAGCGGAAGGGGGGCGCGGGGCCCTGCGGTTTCCAGCCGAGCGATCGGCAGAACGCGGCGAAATGCCCGAACGCGCGCGATTCGCCGAGATAGTAAAGGCCCGCCGGCAGACCTGCATCTTCCGAGAACGGCAGGCTTGCGCGATAGGTCGCCGGTCCGCGGGCCTCCGCCGAGAGCGCCATCGCCTCGAGCACGACCTGGCTCCGCTGCGAACCAACGGCCGGATCCGGCGGGGCGCCCATCTCGCTCCATTTGCGTTGAAACGCCTCCGCGGTCGTGATGGAAGACACGGACGTCACGAACACGAACGCGTCCTGCATCACCCACGGCGTCTCGAGATAGTAGAGCGCCGCGAGCGTCCGCCCGCGGGCCGCGGCGACTTCGGCGCTGTCGAGGCGCCCGGCCATGAACGTCCGCTCGCTCTCGGGGACGATCGCCGCGCCTTTGCGCACGCGCGCGATCTCCGGCCGCAGATCCGGCGACGCGCCATGGACGAGGACGCCCGCGATCATTACCACCAGGGCGAGGCGGTGCATGAGGCCATTCCGCGGTGGAGCTTTCAATCCGTCAACTGTTGTGGGATGAATGGCGTACGGACGGGGATGAACTGTGCGTCTGGTCAGGGCTAAAGCCCTGACCCACAGGGCAACTCCTGCCGTAGTGCGTGTCAGCCCGACGCTCGTAGCAGTGTGGGTCAGCACTTTTAGGGCTGACGGAGTGAACAGCCTCTCGAGATCACCACCATGGCCAACATCACGACCACCGTCCGCAACATCCTCGAAACTACTCCCACCATCGCCCGATCCATGCTGAGCGCCGCGAGCGACGACCTGCTCGACTTTCGCGACGCGCCCGATGCCTGGAATGCACGGCAGGTGCTGAGCCATCTGGCCGAAGGGGAAATCACGGACTGGATGCCGCGCATCGAGCTGATGCTCTCGGACGCCGCCGACCGGCGGTTCGTCCCGTTCGATCGCGAAGGCGGGTTCGCGCGCTACGACGGGTGGCGCGTACCGGCCCTGCTCGATGAATTCGAGCGTCTCCGGATGGCGAATCTCGCGCGCCTCGACGCGCGGCACCTGTCGGACGACGATCTGGCGAGAACGGGCATCCATCCCGAACTCGGACAGGTCACGCTGCGGCAGCTGATTGCCTGCTGGGCGACGCACGACCTCGCGCACCTCAATCAGATGTCGCGGCTGTTCGTGCGCGCGATCGGTCCGGAGGTGGGCCCCTGGAAGGCGTTCTTCAGCCTTCTGAAGCCCTGAACTTTTCTCGAACGCCGCGCCTATCGTGACCTGCCGAAATCCCGTCTAAGTCCCCGGGGCCGCCCCGCGGCCGCCAGGCAGGAGGACACATGCGGATCGGACAGGATGTACGCGGCGCGATCAGGGCCTTCCGCAGCAACCCATCCGTGACGACGCTCGTGGTGCTGGCGTTCGGCCTGGGCATCGGCATCACCACAGCCGTCTTCAGCATCTTCAACGGCGTCGTCCTGGCGCCGCTTCCGTATCCCGATCCGCAGGAACTCGTGATGGTCTACGACACGCAGCCGGCGTGCTCGACGTGCCCCGCGTCGTTCCCGAAGTATCACGACTGGAAGACACGCAACCGCGTGTTCGCCGCCATCGGTGGATCGACCAGTGCCTCGTTCGTCCTGACGGGAGCTGGGTCGCCCCAGCAGCTCACGGCCGCCTCGGTGACGGCATCGCTCGCGGACGTCTTCCGCGTGCCGCCGGCAATGGGACGCTGGTTCACCGAACAGGAGGATCAGGCGGGCGGTCCGAAGGTGACCGTACTCTCGCATCATCTCTGGACGCAGGCGTTCGGCTCGAACCCCGGCATCATCGGACAGCGCGTGACGCTCGACGGCGATGCGTACGAAGTGGTCGGCGTGATGCCGTCCACCTTCAACCATCGCAATGCGGATCTGTTCGTGCCGTTACAGCGCAAGCTCGATCCCGCGACGCGCGGATCGCACTTTCTCGTCACTTACGCGCGCCTGAAAAAGGGGGTGACGCCCGAGCAGGCGGCGGTTGACATGCGGGCGCTCGGACGGACGCTCGCGGTGGAGTTCGGCCACAACCACGGGATAGACGTGCGGTCGTACTACGAAGTGATCGTCGGCAATATCCGCGGTCCGCTGCACGTGCTGCTCGGCGCCGTGTTCCTCGTCCTCCTGATCGCCTGCGCGAACGTCGCGAACCTGCTGCTGGCGTCCGGCCTCTCGCGCCGGCGTGAACTCGCCATTCGCCTGACGCTCGGTGCGCGGCAGCGCGACATCGCGCGACAGTTGACGATCGAAGCGCTCGTGCTCGCCGCCGCGGGCGGCGCGGTCGGCCTCCTGCTCGCCCACTGGACCGTGCGAATTTTCCTCGAACTCGCGGACAACGCGCTGCCCCGCGCCTCGGCGGTGGAGCTGGATGGCCGCGTCGTCGCCTTCGCCGCTCTGCTCTCGCTCGTCGTCGGCCTCGTCTGCGGCTTGTGGCCGCTGCTGCGGCTGCGCGCGCGCGAGCTGACGGAAGCGGTCCGCGCGGCGGACACGCGGACCGCCAGCGGCGGCGGTCGCCAGTTCGGCAACGGTCTCGTCGTCGCCGAGATCGCGCTCGCGTTCGCGCTGCTCGTCGGCGCAGGACTGCTGATGAAGAATCTCGTCCTGCTGCTGCACCGCGACGCCGGCATCCGGACGGATCACATCATCGCGTTCGATCTCTCCCCCGCTGGCCCGCGCTATCAGTCGCCAGAGCAGATCCGCGCGCTCTATCACGAGCTGTACGCGCGTCTGTCGTCGGCCGGCGGCGTGCAGCAGGCGGGATTCATCAGTCATCTCCCGATGTACCGATTCGGCTGGAACGGCGAGTTCTCGATTGAGGGAGGGAATCCGTGGGGACCGAACGACGCGCCCCTCGTCGAGTATCGGTGGTACTACGGCAACTATCTCGGCACGCTCGGCATCCCGCTGCTCCGCGGCCGCCTGCTGGACTCGCGCGACGGCGACGGCACCCAGACGGTTCTCATCAATCAGGCG
>DASSOM010000248.1:0-19719 GCA_035700625.1 Vicinamibacterales bacterium | reverse complement strand
CGGCTCGACGTCGGCCGCGCGGACGCCGAGGTGACGGAACGCGGCGAACTGCACGATCTATTCGGGGTGTTTGCGCGGCTGTCGAAGCGGCTGGAGCCCGGCGGCACCGCGCCGGCCGAGGGGGAGCGTCCGCCGCTCGAGGCATTGGAGCCGTACGTGAAGGGGCTGCTGGCCGAGAGTCCGTCGACGCAGGCGACGTTTCTCGAGACGGCGCTCGAGCGCTATCCCCGCTACGATCGCGCCAGGCTTGCCCTCTGGCAGGTGCGCACGGAGCAGGGCGACCACGAGGCGGCGCTTGCGGCCGCCCGTGCCGTGCCCGATACGTCGCCGCTGTCGAGGCGCGCGCGGTTCGCAGGCGGCGTCTCGCTGCTGGAACTCGAGCAGTACCAGGCGGCGTTCGACGCGTTCAAGGCGCTGGCGGATCAATCGCCGGACGCCGCGGTGTTCAACAACCTCGGCGTGGTGCAGCTCCGGCGCGGCGTCGCCGATCGATCGACGGGAACGCCGATCTATTTCTTCACGAAGGCTGCGCAGGCGGATCCCGACGATCCTGACTACTCCTTCAATCTTGGCTACGCCTACGCGCTCGACCGCGATGTGCAGGGAGCGCTGTACTGGCTGCGCGAATCCCTGCGGCGCAACCCGACGGACGCCGACGCGCACGTCGTCCTGGCGGTCGCGCTCGAAGGCGCCGGCAGCACGGTGGAAGCGACGCGCGAGCGCACGCTGGCGGGGCAGCTCGCGTCGAAGTACACGTTCCGGCGCGCGGGCGATCCGGCGCCGCGCGGACTGGAGCGCGTGCGCCACTCCGCCGAAACCAACCGGGCGCGGCGCGCCAGCCAGGCGATCGCGACGACCGCGCAGCGCGACCAGCGCGACCTCGCCACGTATCATCTCGACCGCGCGCGCCGGCTGTTCGAGCGCGAGCAGGACCGCGAGGCGATGGCGGAGCTGCGGCGCGTCATCTATCTATCGCCGTACGAGGCGGAGGCGCATCTCCTGATCGGCCGGATTCATCTGCGCGCGGGCCGTCCGCACGAAGCGATCGACGCGCTCAAGATCTCCATCTGGAGCCGCGATTCCGCGGCGGCGCACGTCGCGCTCGCCGAGGCGTGGCTCGCGACGGACGATGCCGCGTTGGCACGCGCGGAGGTCGCCCGGGCGCTGCAGCTCGAGCCGGACTCCGCCGAGGCGAAGAAGCTGCAGCAGCGGCTGGACGGAGGACGGTGATCGCCATGCGCCGACGCTCCCAACTTCGCGCGGGATTCGTCGTCGTCCTGCTCGCGGCCGGCGCGCTGCTCCGCGCGTCGGCTGCCGTGCCGATCGTGGAGACCGCGGAAGTCGACGCGATCATCCAGCCGGTCACCGCCGAGTTCATGCAGGAGGCCATCGCGAAGGCGGATCGGGACGGCGCGGCGCTGATCGTCTTCACGCTGCGCACGCCGGGAGGCCTGCTCGACGCCACGCGCGACATCAACACGGCGATCATCCAATCGAAGACGCCCGTCGCCGTGTTCGTCGGCCCGAGCGGCGGCCGCGCCGCCTCCGCGGGATTCCTGATCACGATGGCCGCAGACGTGGCCGCCATGGCGCCGGGGACGCACATCGGCGCCGCGCACCCGGTCGCCGGCGGCGGCGAGAAGGTCGACGAGACCATGGCGAAGAAGATGGCCTCGGATGCGGCCGCGTATGCGCGCACGCTGGCGACGCAGCGGCACCGCAACGTGACGCTCGTCGAGCAGGCCGTCACCGAGAGCCGCGCCTACACGGAGCAGGAGGCGTTGAAGGCGGACCCGCCGCTCATCGACGTCATCGCGAACGACGTGCCCGATCTCGTGCGCCAGCTCGACGGCCGGACGATCCGGCGCTTCGACGGGTCGTCGGTCGTGCTGCATCTCGCCGGCGCAGAAACGCGGGGGATCCGGATGACGTGGCAGCAGCGTGCGCTCAGCGCCATCGCGCATCCGCAGATTGCGTATCTGCTGCTGACGCTCGGGACGCTCGGTCTCACCATCGAGCTGTGGAACCCGGGTTCGCTGGTGCCAGGCATCGCCGGCGGCCTCTGCCTGCTGCTGGCGTTCTTCGCCCTCCAGGTGCTGCCCGTGAACTACGCGGGCGTACTGCTGATCCTGTTCGGCCTCGTCCTGCTCATCCTCGAGGTCAAGATCGTGAGCCACGGCCTGCTCGCCGCCGGGGGCATCACGAGCGTGTTCTTCGGCTCGATCATGCTGATCGATTCGCCCCTGCCGGAAATGCAGATCGGCCTCGAGCTCATCATTGCCGTGACGCTCGGCATGTCGGCGGTCATCCTGTTCCTCGTGCGACTCGGGATTCGGGCCCAACGCCAGCCGGCGGTGACCGGCCAGAGCGGCATGCTGGGTTCCCCCGGCCGGGCTCTGACCGCCATTCCGCCCGGCGGGCAGGGGCGCGTGTCCACGCACGGGGAGATCTGGACTGCGACGGCCCAGGAGCCGATACCCGAAGGAGACCCGGTGGTGGTGGTCGGCGTCGACGGGCTCGTCCTGACCGTCCGGCGCCAGGCGTGAGGAGACCCGACCGTGGTGATTTCGCCAGTGCTCATCGTCTTCGTCATCGTCGCGTTCTATCTGCTCAGCTCGATCAAGATCCTGGCCGAGTACGAGCGCGGTGTCGTGTTCAGGCTGGGGAAGCTGCTGCCGCGGCCCAAGGGGCCCGGGGTGATCCTCGTCTTTGCCCCGATCGACCGGATCGTGCGCGTCAGCCTGCGGACGATCGTCCTCGACGTGCCGCCGCAGGACGTCATCACGCGCGACAACGTCTCGGTGAAGGTCAACGCGGTCGTCTACTTCCGCGTGATGGATCCCGCCAAAGCGATCGTCGAGGTCGAGAGCTATCACTACGCCACGTCGCAGCTGGCGCAGACGACGCTGCGCAGCGTGCTCGGTCAGGTGGAACTCGACGATCTCCTGTCGGCGCGCGAGCGTTTGAATCAGCAGCTGCAGCAGATCCTCGATCTGCACACCGATCCCTGGGGCGTGAAGGTGTCGGCGGTCGAAGTGAAGCACGTCGATCTGCCGCCCGACATGCAGCGCGCGATGGCGCGGCAGGCGGAAGCGGAGCGCGAGAAGCGTGCTAAAATCATCCACGCGGCGGGCGAGCTGGAAGCGTCCGAGAAACTGGCGCAGGCTGCCGCCGTCATCGCCGCCGAACCAGTCTCGATCACGCTGCGCTATCTGCAGACCCTGACGGAAATCGCGTCGGAGCAGAACTCGACGATCCTGTTTCCGCTGCCGATCGAACTGCTGAATATGATGACGCCGAGGGGAAAGAGCTGACGTGGCCGACCTCTCCCACCGCGACGCCGAAGACGCCGAAGGCTTTCACGAGATCCAGTTGAGCGGGAAGCAGCTTGTCTTCCTGTTCATGGCCACGACCGTGGTGTCGGTCGTCATCTTTCTCTGCGGCGTGCTGGTCGGCCGCGGCGTGAAGACGGAACGTCCCGGCGACGCCGCCGCGATGATGGCCGCCCCGGCGCCCGAGACCGCGCCGCCCGTTGCGCAGACCGGTCCGCCGGCGGCCGAACCGCCGGTGCCGGCGGGGGACTCCGCGGAGCCGGAAGACGACTACACGTACGCCAGGCGGCTCGAGAGCGACAAACCCCCCGCCGAAAAACTCGATATCCCTCGCGACGCGGCGCGGCGCGAGGCGGCCGCGACGCCGCCGGCCTCGGCACCTGCGCCGAAGCCGGCCCCGAAAGCCACGGAAACGGCCGCGACCGCTGGCGCCCGCCCCGGTGAATGGGTCGTGCAGCTCGTGGCGTTGAAGGATCGGTCCGCCGCGTCGGCCATCGCCACCCGTCTCAGCGGCAAGGGCTATCCGGCATTCGTCGTCAGTCCGCCGAAGGGCTCGCCGTCGATCTACCGTGTCCAGGTTGGGCGCTACCACGACCGCCGCGAAGCCGAGCAGGTCGCCAGGCGGCTCGAGAAGGAAGAGCAGTTCAAGCCCTGGATTTCGCATTAGCCATCCTCTCGGGCGCGCTCCTCGCGCTCAGCTTTCCGAAGTACGGCCATCCGGCGTTCGCGTGGATTGCGCTCGCGCCGCTGCTGGTGGCCGTCTGCCGCGTCCGTCTTCCGGGCTGGCGGCGCGCCTTCTGGCTCGGGTGGATCACCGGCACCGTCTATTTCTGGGGCACGCTCTACTGGCTCGTTCAGACGATGGTGACGTTTGGCGGGCTGTCGACGCCGCTTGCCGTGTTCGCGGCATTCCTCCTTGTCGCCTATCTGTCGTTGTTCCCCGCCGCATTCGGCGCGATTCACGGATACCTCCGCGCGCGGCTCGGCCTGTGGACGATCCTGCTCGCGCCGGCCACATGGGCCGCCACCGAGATGGGGCGGACCTATATCTGGGACGGTTTTCCATGGGCGCTGCTCGGCTACAGCCAGGTGCGCGTGCTGCCGGTCGCGCAGGTCGCGAGCGTCGTCGGCGTCTACGGCCTGTCGGCGCTGATCGCGCTGGTCAGCGCGGGATGCGCGTACGTCGCGCTCGGACGCGGGCGGAACCGTTGGGTCTGGGCCGGCGGCATCGCGGCGCTGCTGCTCGGGATCGGTGTGTGGGGCGGCGCGCGTCTGCGGGCGAGCGCGCTCGAGCACGCGGGTGCGCCGATCCGCGTCGGCGTCATCCAGGGGAACATCGAGCAGGAGCAGAAGTGGGATCCGGCGCTGCGCGATTCGATCACCGATCGCTATCTCTCGATGACGCGCGAGGCGATCGGCCGCGGCGCGCAGTTCATCATCTGGCCTGAATCGTCCACGCCGTTCTACTACGAGCAGGACGATCTTCGCGCGAGCAAGATCCGCCGGCTCGCGCGCGAGGCGCACGTCACGATCCTGTTCGGCAGCGATCAGATCGAGCCCGTGAAGACGGTGCCGCCGGAGCAGACGGGGGAGCGGTACTACAACGCGGCGTTCGTCGTCCAGCCGGACGGCCGTACGGGCGCCGTCTATCGCAAGATTCACCTCGTGCCGTTCGGCGAGTACGTGCCGCTCAAGCGCCTGTTCTTCTTCGTGAGCCCGATCGTCGAGGCCGTGTCGGATTTCTCGCCAGGCACCGCGGCGGTGCTGCTTCCCGTGGCCGGGCACCAGGCGAGCACCGCGATCTGCTACGAGGTCATTTACTCTCGGCTCATGCGGCGGTTCGTCACCGAGGGCAGCGAGCTGTTGACGACGATCACGAACGACGCGTGGTACGGCTGGTCGTCGGCGGCATACCAGCACTGGGAACAGGCGGCGCTGCGTTCGATCGAGGAAGGCCGCTACCTCGCGCGCGCCGCGAACACGGGCATCAGCGGCTTCGTGGATCCATACGGGCGCATCCTCCAGCGCTCGCGGATGTTCGAATCGGCCGTCATGGTCGAGGATCTCCGCTTCATCACGCACCGCACGATCTACAGCCGCATCGGCGACCTCGTCGGGTGGCTGTCGGTGCTGCTGACGGTAGCGGCGCTGCTGGCTGCCCGGAACAGTAGAATTTAGGAGTTAGGAGTTAGGAGTCAGGATGACTATCCCGATAGAGGAACAGCTCCGCCGGTACGAGGACCTGACGCGCCGCGCGTCCGACCTGCGGAGCTATCTTTGACGCCGCCCGCCCCGCAGACGAACTGACGCGCATCGAACAGCGCGTCGCGGACCCCGATTTCTGGAAGGATCAAGCCGCCGCGCAGAAGCTGCTCCAGCGGCGCCGGCGGCTCGAAGAGGATCAGACGCTGAGCGACTCCCTCCGCCGGCGCGCCGAGGACCTGCACGTCCTCGTCGAATGGGCGGAGCAGGGGGAGCCGGTCGCCGAGGATCTCGCGCGCGGGCTCGAAGAGCTGGCCCGGGAAGTCGACGCCGGCGAGACCAAGAAGATGCTCGGTGGCGAGCACGATCGCAAGAACGCCATCGTCACGATTCACCCCGGCGCCGGCGGCACGGAGTCGCAGGACTGGGCGGAGATGCTCCTGCGGATGTATCTGCGGTGGTCCGAGCGCCGCGGGTTCAAGCGCGACGTGATGGATCTGCAGCCAGGCGACGAGGCCGGCATCAAGAGCGCCACCGTCCTCATCGTCGGTGAGTACGCGTACGGCCTGCTCTCCGCGGAAGCGGGCGTACATCGCCTGGTGCGGATTTCACCGTTCGATCAGGCCGCTCGCCGCCACACTTCATTCGCGTCCGTGTACGTCTGGCCGGAACTGCCGGACGATGTGGATGTCGACATCGAGGAAAAGGACTTGCGGATCGACACGTATCGATCGAGCGGCGCCGGCGGCCAGCACGTGAACGTCACCGATTCGGCCGTCCGCATCACGCACCTTCCGACGGGGATCGTCGTGTCGTGCCAGAACGAGCGGTCGCAGCACAAGAACCGTGCGCAGGCGATGAAGGTACTCAAGTCGCGGCTGTTCGATCTGCGGATGCGCGAGCAGCAGGCAAAGCTCGACCAGCTCGGCGGCGAGAAGCGCGACATCGCCTTCGGCAGCCAGATCCGGAGCTACGTCCTTCACCCGTACCAGATGGTGAAGGATCACCGCACGAAGGAGCAGGTCGGCGACATCAACCGGGTGCTCGACGGCGACCTCGACGGGTTCATCAAGGCCTATCTGATGAAGAAAGCGGCCGGCGCGCTCTCGACGGAGGTCGAGGACGATGCCTGAGGTCTACTGCGGCCGCGCCGTTTTTTCGCTCACATAGATGAAATCGCCGAGCGGGGACGCGTCGTCGTTCGCCGCGTTCGCGGCGACGTTGAACTGAACGGGCGCGTCGGACACAGGAGCCGTCCACGCGAACGTCCACGTCACCGAACCGGGCGTCGACGCGTCCGTTCCGGCGGTGGTGTGCTGCACGAAGACGAGCGACGGATCGGTCTGTGAGGTCACCGTCTGCAGACGCGGGGCGTCGATGTGCCAGGTGCCGCCCTGGCGGCCGGCCTGCGGGCCGGACGCGAAGCGCGCCGCGATCTCGAAGCCGCCGCGGACGATCTCCGCGCGCGCGATCCGAACGGTGATCTCGTAGCGGCGTCCAGGCGTGTAGGTCGCGGGCACGCCGTCGAGCGTCAGCGATCCGCCGGGCGCGTTGAGATCGTCGTCGAAGTGGCACAGCCGGCACGTCTGATCGCCGAAGCCGCCCGTCATGTTCGGCAGCGGCCCTTCCTTGAATGCGAGAACGGCCGCGCTGGTTGCCGCGAGCGCCACGCCCGCCGTCACACAGAGTAAGATCCGCACGGAGGAGAGTATATCCATGCGGATTTCACGACTGCCAGCCACGCTCCTGACGGTAGCCGTTCTCGTCGCGCTCGTTCACGGGGCGCCCGCCGACGGGATCCATGTCGAGTTCAAGGACTGGATGACGCCAAGCACCCCTCCCTATCCGCACGATCCGGAATTCGCGCCGGACGGTTCGGTGTGGTACACCGGCCAGCGCGCGAACGTGATCGGCCGGCTCGATCCGGCCACCGGCCAGTTCAAGGAATTTCCGCTGCCGACGCCGAACTCCGGCCCGCACGGCCTGACGACGGACAAAGACGGCAACGTCTGGTACACCGGCAACGCGGCCGCCCTCATCGGGAAGGTGGACGCGAAGACGGGGAAGATCACCGAATACAAGATGCCGGACCCGAACGCCCGCGATCCGCACACGCCGATCTTCGATGCGAACGGCACGCTGTGGTTCACTGTTCAGGGCGGCAATTTCGTCGGCCGACTCGATCCGGCCACCGGGAAGATCACGCTCGCGCAGCCGCCCACGCCGCGCGCGCGGCCGTACGGCATCAAGATCAACTCGAAAGGGGTGCCGTTCTTCGATGAATTCGGCACGAACAAGATCGGCAGCATCGATCCGGCGACGATGAAGATCACCGAATACCCGCTGCCGGACGAGGCCGCCCGGCCGCGCCGCATCGCGATCGCGTCCGACGACACGATCTACTACACCGACTACGCGCGCGGCTATCTCGGTCACCTCGACCCTGCCACCGGCAAGGTGGAGGAGTTCGCCTCGCCGGGCGGCGCGAAGGCGCGCCCCTACGCCATCGCGATCACGTCCGACGGCGCCGTGTGGTACTGCGAGACGGGCGATAACGCGGCCAACATGCTGGTGCGTTTCGACCCCGCCACGAAAGGGATGGAGGCGTTCCCGATCCCGGGCGGCGGCGGCACCGTGCGTCACATGGTGGTCGGTGCCAACGATCAGCTCTGGCTCGCGGAGAGTGGCGTCGGCAAGATCGCCCGCGTCACGTGGCGCGCGGCGGCAAGTTGATTGACGATTGGCGATTGATTCATTGCCGGAACGATCCAGGCTGCGTTCCGGCAATGAACGCTTCATTGATGGACCCCGGGCTGCCGGGATCCGTCGGTTCGCCGTTTGAGCGATCGACCGATACGAACACGATGTTGCCGGGGGCGGGGAAGGACGGTGGCTCCTTGCGGTCGCCGATCCATGCCTTCATGATCTCGATCCAGATCGGCAGCGCCGCGACCGTTCCCGTCTGGCCGTAGCCGAGCGGCTTCTTCTGGTCGTAGCCCACCCAGACGCCGAGCGTGATGTCCGGATCGAAGCCGACGAACCACGCATCGGTGTAGTCGTCCGTCGTGCCGGTCTTGCCGCCAATCGGCCAGTTGAGCGAGGCGGCGCGGCCGGCGGTGCCGTGCAGCACGACGCCGCGGAGCAGATTGGTCATCACGTAGGCCGTGTCCGCGCGAATCGCATCCTGCGCTTCGGGGCGGTTCGACTCGAGCACGTTCCCCTCGCGATCCGTCACGCGCAGGACGGCGAACGGCTTCATCCGCACGCCCTGGTTCGGGAACACCGAATACGCGCTCGTCATCTCCAGCAGCGTCGCTTCGGCCGCGCCGAGCGCGACGGAGAGATACGGCGGCAGCGCCGACGTCAGGCCCATCCGGCGCGCGTACGCGACGACCTGCCGGGGCCCCAGCTGATCCATCACGCGCACCGCCGGCACGTTGCGCGAATCTTCGAGCGCGTGCCGCAGCGTGATCGGGCCTTCGTAGTTGTGGTCGTAGTTCTTCGGTTCGTACGGCGGCTGCCCCGGACCGGCCGGAAAGCTGACGGGGACGTCCTGGAGGATAGTCGACGGCGTGTAGCCGCGATCGATTGCCGTCGTGTAGACGAACGGTTTGAACGCGGAGCCGACCTGGCGGAATGCCTGCGTGGCCCGGTTGAACTTGCTCGTGTCGAAGTCGTTGCCGCCGATCATCGCCTTGATCGCGCCGGTCCGGTTGTCGATCGCGAGCACGGCCCCCTGCACGAGCGGATGCTGCTCGAGCGTGCCTTCGGCCGTGTGCGCGTCCTCGTCCATCTTCGTCAGCCGCGTTTCGACGAGGTCGCCGACGCGCACCAGCTGCGCCGGCTTGCGGCGCGTCCAGGCGTAGCCCTTGCGATCGATCTCGACGCGGAATGCTCCCGCGCGCAGCTCGATCGTCGAGTCCTCGACGTTCGCGACGACCGCCGGCACGATGTCGCCGACGGCGAACGGCCGATCCCAGCGCGCGTCGTGGAATCCGTCAATCGTGTGCTTCTCGGCGATGACGTTGCGCGCCGGCTTGCGGAATCCGTGCAGGCGATCGATGCGGCGGATGCCCTCGTCGAGCGCCGCGTTCGCCGCCTCCTGCAGCTTCGCGTCGAGCGACGTCTGCACCTTCAGGCCGCTCTCGTATAGCGCCTTGGCGCCGTATCGCTCTTCGAGCGTCTGGCGCACTTCCTCGAGGAAGTACGGCGCGATCGACGTCGGGCGCGACACGGACGGAGCGACGACGATCGGCCGGCGCTTGGCGGCGTCCGCCTCGGCCTGCGTGATGTAGTGCGCGTCGGCCATCTGCTGGAGCACGTACGACTGGCGCCGCTTCGCCCGGTCCATGTTCACGGTGGGCGCATTGCGCCACGTCTGGAAGATGCCCGCGATCGTGGCGGCTTCGTCCAGATTCACGTCCTTCGCCGACTTGCCGAAGTAGGTGCGCGCCGCCGCCTCGACGCCGTACGCCCCTTCTCCCAGGTAGACCTGATTGGCGTAGAAGGTGAAAATCTCCTGCTTCGTGTAGCGCTTTTCGATCTGCACCGCGACGAGCGCCTCCTTGATCTTGCGTTCGAGGCTGACGTCGCCGATCTGGAAGCCGACGGCCTTGGGGAAGAGCCCGCGCGCGAGCTGCTGGGTGATCGTGCTCGCGCCGCGCGGCCGCGAACGGTGCCCGGTGATCGCGCCGCGGACGACGTCGAAGATGTCCCCGGCGGCGGCCATGAGGATGTGCGGAATGCTGAGGCCGAAGTGCCGCTCGAAGCCGGCGTCCTCCGCCGCGAGAATCGCGTGCCGCAGTGTCGGCGAGATCGCGTCGTACGGCACGACGACCCGGCGCTGCGTCGAGAACTCGCCGATCACGTCGTCGTGCGCGCCGTAGACCCGCGTGATGGTGCTCGGCGCGTAGTCGTCGAGCGCTGAAATCTGCGGCAGATCACCCGCAAAGGCAAACACGATCCCGCTGGCGGTGCCGAGCAGCGCCGCGACGATGAAGAGCGCCACGATGCCGGCGCGACGAGCGTAGCGGACGACGTAGGTCATTCAGTCACCAGCTGCCAGCTATCAGCTGTCAGTGTCCAGTTTCCAGTTTCCAGTTGCCAGTTACCAGTTGCCAGTTGCCAGTTGCCAGTTGCCAGCGCTGTAGCCATCCGTCGGCTCGCTTCGCCCCGAGTCCGTCACATCCGACCTCCGGTATCCCACCTTCGCCGCTGCGCGGCTATGGTGGGCAAGCCGACTACTGCCCGCCGCGCGGGCGAGCGGACGCGCGCGAAGCGGACGAATGGTGTCCGCTGGAGGAGGACCGCACCGTAGCGCGCGCGGCCGACCCACGCGACGGTCCGGCCCGGTGAGAGGTCGCGTGTGTGTTCCCGCTTCGCGGCGCGGACACCCGCGACGGGCGTGCGCCGCCGCTCCGCGGGGCAGGCGACGACATGCGCGAGCCGCCGCGCGGGACGGCCCGGTTCGATGACGGCGCCGACATTCCGGACCGTGACGGTCCGCCCATCGATGGACGCGACGGCGTCGCCATCGATGGACGCGATGGCGCCGACGGCATCGCTCCCCGTGGCACGGCGCGATACGCCGGGCGCTGCGGTGCGCTCGAGGGGGCCGACATGCGCGGCTGCGACGGCATCGATGGCATCCGTGGCGTCGACGGCATCGCTCCCCGTGGCACGGCGCGATACGCCGGACGCTGCGGCGCGCTCGAGGGGGCCGACATGCGCGGCTGCGACGGCATCGAGTCCATCCGCGGCGCCGACGGCATCGCCCCGCGGGGCACGGCGCGATACGCCGGACGCTGCGGCGTGCTCGAGGGGGCCGACATGCGCGGCTGCTGCGACGTCATCGAGTCCATCCGCGGCGTCGACGGCATCGCCCCGCGCGGCACGGCGCGATACGCCGGTCGCTCCTGCGCGCTCGACGGCGCCGTCATGCGCGGACGCGCGTCCGTGCGCGGCGATGCGGACATCCCGGCGCGCGGCACGCGAATGGTGCCGGCTTCGACCGCGCGCGTCGCACGCGGCCGACTCGTCTCCGCGTTCCGCAGGACCCCTGCCGGATCGCGCGGCGGACGGGCGGCCGCCGGGAAGCTTCGCTCTGGCACCGCCGGCTGGGCGCCGCGCGTGAAGTAGTTCGGTTCTCCGCGCCGCACGGCGGTCGCGTCCAGAGACGAGGACGCCGAAAGGGACGCGCGGCGTCCGGCCACGCGGACAGGCCGCTGCCGCGGCACCGCGACATCCCGGAATGACGGGGGCGTCGGCCGCGGCCGGAACGAAGGCCGGCCGCCGAGGCGGTCGACGGCCACCGCGCGCGACGACACGAAGCCGTGCCCGAACGATCGCGCGGGCACGACCGTCCACGCATGCCACGGATGATGGTGGTGCGCGTTGACGTTGATGATCTGAATGACCGGCCGGTTGTCCCATCCGAGCGGACACCAGCTCACATAGCCCGGCGCCGTCGCCCACGACACCCATGCCGGTCCCCAGTGGCTGCCCGGAATCCAGAACCAGAGGCCGGCCGAGAAGCCCCAGCGCCCGAAATGATGCGTCGGCCACGCGAACGGATCGCGTCCGACCCACGTCCAGCCGAATCCGGCCGTGGTGATCCATCGGCCGTGGTAGTAGGGACGCCATCCGGTCGCCACCCGCGGATACCACACGTACCCGTACGGCGCCGCGTAGCTCCAGGTGCCGTACTGCGCGAACACGGGCGCGTACGGCTGAACGGCCTCCGGCAGGTACTCGGTCGTTGCGCCCAGACGGAGATCGCGCCGCGCTTCGGACCATTGATCGAACGCATCCCAGGCGGCGGAGTTGTAGGCATACGCGTACGACGGCTGCAGGCCCGCACTCGCGTACGCCCGTTCACCCGCCCGCACCGAGGTCGAGCCTTGATCCGTGAAGAGGTCCGCCGCTCCGCGCAGAACGGCGAGTTCGAGACGCACCTGCACGTCCTGCAGCAGCGCCACCCGGTACTCGCCGGGCTCCGTGATCTGGATGGATCCCGCCGGTGCGTCGATGCGGTAGGCGATGCCGCCGCCAGGGCCGGCAATCGACAGCCGCACGCGCCCGGCGAGCAGGCGCAGCAGCGCATCCGATTCGAGATCGACGGTCGTGTCGGTGTCGAGGTGCAGCGTGCTGCCGTCGCCGAACAGAATTTCGACGCGTCCGTTGGTGGTGCGCACACGGTCGCCGCTGGCCAGCGGCATGTTGAGGAGCGACGCGTCGACCTGCCCGTCGCGCTCCAGTGTCGCGTCGCCGTCGACGTAGGAAATGTGCGCGGGCGGCGCGTCTTCCTGCGCGTAAGCCGCGGCTGCGCCGGCCGCGGACGCCAGAACCGCGATCATCAGGCTGAGCACGAGACGAGCCATGGGGAACCTCATATCGGCGAGGGACTGCATCGCCGATGCGCGGACGCGGCAGGGTGGCAAGGCGCAGTATAGCACCAAGTTAGAGGGAGAGAGCACTGGATGCTTGACAACATCGCGCTCATATTATATAGTCTTACCGTTGTAAAGATTTTACCGTTGGCGAGCCAGCGGAGGGACGTGAGGATTCGCACATGAGCAAGATTATCGGGATCGACCTGGGGACCACTAACTCGGTCGTCGCCGTCATGGAGGGCGGCGAGCCGGTGGTCATCACCAATCCGGAAGGCAGCCGCATCACGCCGTCGGTCGTCGGCTTCGCCAAATCGGGCGAGCGGCTGGTCGGTCAGGTCGCCAAGCGACAGGCCGTCACCAACCCCGAGAACACCGTGTTCTCGATCAAGCGCTTCATGGGGCGCAAGTACGACGAGGTGAACGAGGAGATGAAGATGGTGCCGTACCGCGTGGTGCGGGCCAGCAATGGCGACGTGCGCGTGCAGGCCGGCGGCAAGGAGTACTCGCCTCCCGAAATCTCCGCGATGATCCTCCAGAAGCTGAAGCAGGCGGCGGAGGAATACCTGGGCGGGGCCGTGACCAAGGCGGTCATCACCGTGCCGGCGTACTTCAACGACGCGCAGCGCCAGGCCACCAAGGATGCCGGCCAGATTGCCGGCCTCGAGGTGATGCGCATCGTCAACGAACCGACGGCGGCGGCGCTCGCCTACGGGCTCGACAAGAAGAAGGACGAGACGATCGCCGTCTACGACTTCGGCGGCGGCACGTTCGACATCTCGATCCTGGAAGTGGGCGAAGGGGTCGTCGAGGTGAAGGCCACCAACGGCGACACGCACCTCGGCGGCGACAACCTCGATCAGCGGATCATCGACTGGATCATCGGCGAGTTCAGGAAGTCCGAGGGGATCGATCTCGGCAAGGACCGCATGGCGCTGCAGCGGCTGAAGGAAGCCGCGGAGAAGGCCAAGATGGAGCTCTCCACGGTCATGGAGACCGACATCAGCCTGCCGTTCATCACGGCGGATCAGACCGGCCCCAAGCACCTGCAGCTGAAGCTGACGCGCGCGAAGTTCGAGCAGCTCGTCGACGACCTGCTGCAGAAGACCGTCGGTCCGACGAAGCAGGCGCTCGCTGACGCGGGCGTCGACGCGGGCAAGATCGACGAAGTCGTGCTCGTCGGCGGCTCGACGCGCATCCCGCGCGTGCAGGCGATCGTCAAGGAGCTGTTCGGCAAGGAGCCTCACAAGGGGGTCAATCCCGACGAGGTCGTCGCGGTGGGCGCGGCGATTCAGGCGGGCGTGCTCGCCGGCGAGGTGAAGGACCTGCTGCTGCTCGACGTCACGCCGCTGTCGCTCGGCATCGAGACGCTGGGCGGCGTCATGACGACGCTCATCCCGCGGAACACGACGATTCCGACGCGCAAGAGCGAAACGTTCTCGACGGCGGCCGACAACCAGACGAGCGTCGAGGTGCACGTGCTCCAGGGCGAGCGTCCGATGGCGCGCGACAACCGCACGCTGGGCCGCTTCCACCTGACGGGGCTGCCGCCGGCGCCGCGCGGCCTGCCGCAGATCGAAGTCACGTTCGACATCGATGCCAACGGCATCGTCAACGTGTCCGCGAAGGACATGGCCACGCAGAAGGAGCAGAAGATCACGATCACCGCGTCGAGCGGCCTCTCGAAGGACGAAGTCGACCGGATGATGAAGGAGGCCGAGTCGCACGCCGACGAGGATCGCCGGCGGAAGGAAGAGATCGAAACGCGCAATCACGCGGACCAGGCGGCGTACGCGGCCGAGCGTCTGATCAAGGACGCGGGCGACAAGCTGTCGGCGTCAGACCGCGCGCCGATCGAATCGGCGATCGAGGACCTCAAGAAGGCGATCGAGAAGAACGACGTCGCGGAGATGAAGCAGAAGATGGATGCGCTCAACGCCGCGCAGCACAAGGCGGCGGAGGCCATGTATCGCTCGGCGCAGCCGGGCGGCGCTCAGCCCGGCGGCGAGGGGGCGGCGGCGGGCAGCGCCGGGTCGTCTTCGTCGCAGGGGGACGTCATCGACGCCGAGGTCGTGGAGGAAGAGAAGAAGTAAATGGATCTCTACGCCGTCCTCGGGCTGTCGCCAGGGGCGTCGGTCGCCGACATCAAGCGGGCGTACCGGCGCCTCGCGCGCCGGTTCCACCCGGGCATCAACCCGGGCGACCGCGCGGCGGCGTCGATGTACTCGCGCATCACCGAGGCGTACGAGATCCTGACCGATCCTGAACGGCGGCGACAGTACGAGCAGGAGGGGCGGCAGACCGTCGTCTCCTCCGCCACGTTCGAGTTCACGGGGTTCGATTTCTCCGCATCGGCGCAGGGAGCGCAGGCGGCGACGTTCACCGAGCTGTTCGCGGACGTGCTGCATCCGGTGACGTCTCCCGACACGGGCCGGCCCGAGGCGGGGGCGGATCTGCACGCGGAGCTGACGGTCGCGTTCGACGAATCGGTTCGCGGCGTCGAGCGGCAGATCGTCGTCACGCGGCTGGAAGTCTGCGCCGCGTGCGGCGGACGCGGACAGATCGCGACGCCCGAGGCGCGGTGTCCAGGGTGCCAGGGCACGGGCACGCTGCGATGGGCGCGCGGGCACATGGTGTTCGCCAAGCCGTGCTCGTCCTGCGGCGGCACGGGACGGCAGCGCGTGCAGCGCTGCGCGGTGTGCGTCGGGCACGGCCGCAGCATGCGATCCGAAGCCATCGCGGTGGCGGTTCCGCCTGGCGTCATCGACGGCTTGCGGCTCCGCGTGCCCGGCAAGGGGCACGTGGGACGCTACGGCGGTCGGACCGGCGATCTCTACGTCACCGTGCACGTCCAGGCGCATCCTCGATTCCGCCGCGACGGCGACGATCTGCACCTGGTCGTGCCGATCGGCGTTCACGAGGCGGTGCTCGGTACGCGGATGGACGTGGAGACGCCGGACGGTCCCGCGCGGCTGCGCGTCCCGCCGGGCACGCAGGGCGGACAGCATTTCCGCCTGCGCGGCCGCGGGATGCCGACCGCGTCGGGCGGCCGCGGCGATCTCATCATCGAAGTGCGCATCGTCCTGCCCCCGATCGTGGACGAGCGCTCCAAAGAGTTGATCAGAGAGTTCGGCAGACTGTACGGAACGATCCGATAGCGAACCCAGAACCCAACTGGAAACTGGAAACTGGAAACTGGCGACTGGTAACTGGCAACTGACATGGCCAAACGCGGCGGCAAGGCGTACTACATGATCAGCGCGGTGGCGCAGAAGTACAACATCCACCCGCAGACGCTGCGCCTGTACGAGCGTGAAGGCCTGTTGAAGCCGTCGCGGACGGAAGGCAATACGCGCCTGTACTCGGAGGAGGATCTCGAGCAGCTCGAGACGATTCTCTCGCTCACGCGCGATCTCGGCGTCAACCTGGCCGGCGTGGAAATCGTGCTCAACATGCGCCGCAAGATGGAGCGGATGCAGCGCGAAGTGAACGAGTTCATGGAGTACGTGAAGGGGGAGCTCGCACGCGGCCTCGGCGACTGGGAGCAGCGTCTGAGCACGGCGCTCGTCAAGTCGGCGCCGGCCGATCTCGTCCGCGCGACGCCCGCCGCGCGCACGCGCTCCGAGGACGAAGGCGTGGAAGACGCGGGCGATCCGGCGCGCGAGCAGGAAAAGATCCGCTGACGGCGCGGCGTGAGATGATGCTGGCATGCCGCGTGGAGAAGCGGTCGAATCCGACAGCCGGGCGCTGCGAGCGTATCTGCGGGCGATCGCCCGCATTCCGCGGCTGACGGTCGAAGAGGAGCGGGAACTCGGCCGCCGCATCCAGCAGGAGCACGATCCCGACGCGCTGCGCCGCCTCGTCGAAGGCAATCTGCGGTTCGTCGTCAGCTACGCCAAGCACTATCGCGGGCTCGGCGTCCCCTTCCTCGATCTGATCCACGAAGGCAATCTTGGCCTGATGGAAGCGGCGCGCCGCTTCGATCCCGACCGCAACGTCAAGTTCATCACGTATGCGGTGTGGTGGGTGCGTCAGGCGATTACGCACGCGCTGTCGGGGCAGGTCCGCGCGTTCTCGCTGCCGCAGAAGCTGTCGGGCGTCGCGGCGCGCTTCGGCCGCGACGTCGCCGAGCTGACCCAGCAGCTCGAACGGACGCCGACTCCTGCCGAGATCGCCCACGACCTCGAGATCTCGGAGGCGGACGTGGACGCGCTGCTCCGCATCGCCGGCAGCGATCTGTCGCTGAGCGATCGCGTCGGCGATGGACGGGGCGACGGGGAGGGGACCGAGCTGTCGGATCTGCTCGAGCAGGCGACCGTTCCTCCCGTCGACGAGGAACTGATGCATGCAGCGGTCGGCAATCGCGTCCGCGAAGCGCTCGGCGAGCTCGAGGACAAGGAGCGCGAGGTGATGCGGCTGCGCTTCGGCCTCGATCGGGACGGCGAGGCGCGCACACTGCAGGAGGTCGGCGACACGCTCGGACTGTCGCGCGAGCGCATCCGTCAGATCGAGGCGCGCGCGAAGGAAAAGCTGCGCCGATCCAAGCGCGCGGGCGAGTTGCGCTCATATCTGAACTGAGCGCGCGCATTGTCGATTGCCGATTGATGAAGGGCGCGTTACAATCGACGCCGTTCCCCGATGCCCTGCGATCTCTGCGACGATACCGGCTGGAAAGCGATTGACTCGGCCGGTGCACGGCGCGTCGTGCGATGCGACTGCTGGCGAACGGGGCTCGTGGCGCGCGCGCTCGACGAGGCTCGGATTCCGCCGCGCTATCGCCGCTGCGAGCTCGACACCTTCATCAGCTATCCGAACGAACGTCTCGTCACGGCGCTTCGCCGTGCGACGCGCTTCGCCGAGGAATTTCCCGCGGCGCCGAAGGGGCTGTGCCTGATCGGCCCGCCGGGGATCGGCAAGACGCATCTCGCCGTCGCGGTCCTGCGCCGCGTCATCCTCACGCGCGGCGGGCGCGGGCTGTTCTACGACACGCGCGATCTGCTGCGCGTCATCCGCAGCACGTACAATCCGACCGTCAAGACGGCCGAAATGGACGTCCTCCGGCCGGTGATGGATGCGGACCTGCTCGTGCTCGACGATCTCGGCTCCGAAAAAACGTCCGAGTGGGTCGAAGAGACGATGAACCTCATCGTCAATACGCGCTACAACGAGCGGCGGCACACGATCTTCACGTCGAACTACGAGGACACGCCGGACGACAGCGATCCCGACTGCCTGAAGGCGCGGATTGGCTTCCGCATCCACTCGCGCCTGCACGAGATGTGCGAATTCCTCGAATACGACGGCGCTGACTATCGACATCTGCCGCCCAACGGCGGCGTCGACGACCTGGTCATGCTGTGGCAGCGCAACCCGCGCCGGCGCCCCACGCTCCCCACACGCGCGAAAGGTCCCGTGCGCGCGCAGTTGAAAGCCCCCGCCCCGCCACGCGACCTCGGCTGGTCGGGAGGCAAAGCCGGCAGCCGCGACTAATCGGCACTACAATCGCCAATCGGCACTCGCCAATCGGCAATATGCTCGGGCTCTATCTCCATATTCCTTTCTGCTCGTCCATCTGCAGCTACTGCAACTTCAACCGCGGGCTGTACGACGAGGCGCTGAAGACGCGCTACGTGCACGCGCTGCTGGCGGAGATCCGCCGGGCCCCTGCGGATCTGGCCGCGGACACGATCTTCTTCGGGGGCGGAACCCCCTCGCTGCTCGCGCCGGAGGAAGTCGGCGATCTGATCGCCGCGTGCCGTGCGCGGTTCGCCATCCCGGACGCCGCGGAGGTCACGCTCGAGACGAATCCCGAGAGCGTGGACGTCCGCAAGCTGGCCGCGTTCCGCGACGCCGGCGTGAACCGCGTGAGCTTCGGCGTGCAGTCGTTCCGCGACGACGAGTTGACGCGCCTCAGTCGTCGCCACACGGCGGGGCGCGCCGGGTCGATCGTCCGCGACGCGCGTGCGGCGGGGTTCGACAACGTCAGCCTCGATTTGATGATGTGGCTTCCCGGTCAGCGCGTGAGCGACTGGCTCGGCAACGTCGAGGCGTTGATCGCGGCCGATCCCGACCACGCCTCCCTCTACATGCTCGAGCTGTATCCCAACGCGCCGCTGCGGGATGACATGGCGCGCGCCGGCTGGTCGCTGGCACCTGATGAGGATGCGGCGGAAATGTACCTGGCCGGGCTGCGCCGGCTGGACGAGGCCGGCTATCGTCAATATGAGATATCCAACGTCGCGCGTCCCGGCCGCGAGTCGCGGCACAACCTGAAGTACTGGATGGACGGCGAGTGGCTTGGCTTCGGCTGCGGCGCGCACTCCACCCGCGAGCACGTCCGATGGAAGAACGTCGCGTCGACGACGGAGTACATCGCGCGCGTGGGGGACGGCGCCGACCTGGTGGTCGAGCGGCGCGCGCTGACGCGCGAGGAACAGGTCGAGGAAGCGCTCTTCACCGGCCTCCGGCTCAATGACGGCGTCGACATTGGCCGGGTCGGGAAGACGTACGGCTGTGACGTGTGGGACCAATACGGGGACGAACTGCAGCCGTTCGTGGATGCCGGGCTGCTGCGCAGGGACGGGACGTCCCTCAGGCTGACCCGCGAGGGTATGCTCGTCGCTAATGAAATCATGCGGGTGTTCGTGTAGCACGGCGACGCGAAACAGGTGTGATAAAGTTGTCGCCTTTTCGGGATTCGCCTAAGGAGGAAGCGAATGCGGCGTCTTTTTGCGCTCTCGGGTTTACTCGTCGCCTTGACCATTGCTCCCGCGCTCGCCTCGGCGCAGCCGCCGGCG
>DASSOM010000247.1:0-20256 GCA_035700625.1 Vicinamibacterales bacterium | reverse complement strand
AGCGTCGCCCCGGCGACGAGCACGACTGAGAGTGTCGCCTGCACGACGAGCAGCGCCCGCCGGGCGAACGACGACTGGCCGCGGGTGCTTCGTCCCGCGCCGCGCAGCGCCTCGACCGGATCCGTGCGGGTCGCAAACCATGCCGGCGCCGCGCCAAAGATCACGCCGGTGATCAGCGCCAGGCCGAACGTAAACGCCAGCACGATCGGCGACGGACCGGTATCGAACGGCAGGAAGCGGGCGCTCCGGAACGCGAGCGCGACGAGCAGCCGTGAGGCGGCCGCGGCGACCGCCAGGCCAGCGATCCCGCCGGCGATCGCGAGCACGACGCTCTCGACGAGCGCCTGTCCGACGATCTGCCGGCGCGTCGCGCCGATGGCCAGACGCAGCGCGGTCTGTCCCCGGCCCGCGACCGCGCGGGCCAGCAGCAGGTTCGCGACGTTGGCGCAGGCGATGAGCAGCACGAGCGCGCAGATCGCCAGCAGGATCTGCAGGCTGCGCCCGTACTCCTCCTTCATCACACCAACGCCGGCGCCCGCGGGGACGACGTTGACGACCTGCTTCGGCAGCATGCGGATGACGTCGGGCATCCAGTTCGACGGGTAGCCGGAGTCGTACTGAATCCAGTGGCGCAGCAGCTCCGTGAGCCGCGGCCCCATCCCTTCGATGGACGCTCCCGGCTTCAGTCGACCGATGACGCGAAGCCACGCCGACACGGGTTGACGCAGCAGGGTGCGGTCGCCCGCGAGGAGCGGCTCCTGCTGCAGTGGGATCCAGACGTCCGGCGGATCGGGGCGCAGCGTCTCGCCGAAAAATCCCGGCGGCGCGATCCCGATCACGGTGAACGGGTGTCCCTCGACGACGAACGCCGATCCGACGACGGACGGATCGCTGCCGTACATCGACTGCCAGGCGTGGTGACTGAGCACCATCACGGGCGACGCCGCGGGTTTGTCGTCGTCTCTGCTGAACACTCGCCCGGCCAGCGCACGGATACCCAGCGTCGAAAAATAGCTGCCATCGACGTACTCGGTGCGCAGGGGGCGCGCGGCGGCCTCGCTTCCCTCGCGGCGTACGCTCATCCGGCCGTTCGCCGCCTGGAACGCCATCATCTCCTCGAACTCCGGCGCGGCACTCTTGATTTGCTGGTAGAGCGGATACGAAAACATGCCCCACCGGTCCTGCGGTCCCCCTTCGACGCAGCAGTCGGTGCCGTCGCCGATGCGGTACAGCCGGGATGGATCGTGGACGGGCAGCGATCGCAGCATGACGGCGTGCATCAGGCTGAAAATCGCGGTCGTCCCACCGATGCCGAGCGCAAGCGTGAGCACGGCCGTGACGGTGAAGACCGGCGCCAGCCTCAAGCGCCGCACGGCGTAGCGGATTCCGTCGAACAGCGTGGACATATTCCGCTTAGACGGAAGGCGCGCCGGTGAAGGTTGCGAAGTTCTGCTACGGTTCTCGCGCCGCGCCGCTCCGAATCCCGATGCGGCGGCGATCCTCCCCCGCATCTTCGAGCGACACGTCGATCACGTCGTCCGGGCGTCCCCTCCATCGCTCCGCCCATTCGATGGCGACGACGCCGTCGCCGCACACGAGATCCTCGAGGCCGAGATCGTCGATTTCCGCCGGCTCGAGGCGGTACAGATCGACGTGATACAGCGTCGTGCGGCCGTGGTATTCCTGGACGATCGTGAAGGTGGGGCTCGACACGTCGTCCGGATTCGCGTCGAGCCCGCGCGCGAGCCCGCGCACGAACGCGGTCTTCCCCGCCCCGAGGTCGCCGTAGAGGAGGACGACGTCGCCGGCGTTCAGCGTCCGGCCGAGACGCTCGCCCGCGTCGATCGTCTCCGCCTCGTTCGATGTCGTGATCGTCGTCGGGGTCACGCTACTGTGAGTCTCGTTTGATGCGGCGGCGGGCGGTGAGTTCGAGCAGCGCGTCGCCAAGGCGCTCCGCGACGTCCGTCGCGATCAGCGCGACGTCTCCCTCGTCGGCGTCGGCGAGGTCGCCGGCGGTGCCGTGCAGGTAGACGGCAAGCTTGCACGCCGCTTCCGCGTCGAGGAGCTGCGCGAACCACGCGGCAATCATGCCGGTCAGCAGATCGCCGGTTCCGCCGGTGGCCATGCCGGCGTTGCCGGTGAGATTCACGAACGTACGGCCATCCGGACCGGCGATCACCGTCCGGTGCCCCTTGAGGACGACGTGCACACGGCGCGCGGCCGCGAATTCACGCGCGTGTGCGATGCGATCCCCCTGCACCTGCTCGATGGGGACGCCAAGCAGCCGCGCCATCTCCCCCGGATGCGGCGTCACGATGACGTCCACCCCGTCGCGTCCCGCCAGCCGCTCCGGCTCACCGGCGAACGCATTGAGCCCGTCGGCATCCAGCACGATCGGCACACCGGCGCGTTCGACGATCCCATGCACGAGCGCCGCCGTGGACGGGTCCTGGCCAAGGCCCGGGCCGAGCGCGATGACGTCCGCCTCGAATTCCAGCAGCCGATCGAGCGCGCTGAAGTCGAGCGTCCCCGCCGCGGTTTCCTCGAGCGGCAGCGTCATGTACTCGGGCATCATCGACGCGATGATCGGCTGACAGGAGCGCGGCGTCGCGACGGTGACGAGACCGGCCCCCGACCGCAGCGCCCCGAGCGCGGCGAGATGCGCCGCACCCGTGCGCCCGAGCGATCCGGCGATCACGAGCAGGCGGCCGAAGTCTCCCTTGTGCGAATCGGCCGCGCGCGACGGCACCAGCTCGCGCATCCGCTCGCGCGACAGCAGCTCCAGCCACGGACCGTCGAGCTCGTCGATCACACCCGCGGGAATGCCGATGTCCGCGATCACCAGGTCACCGGCGTAGGCATCGGCTGGAGGCAGCACGAGCGGAATCTTCGGCGCCGCGAGCGTCACCGTCATCGAGGCTTCGACCGCCACGCCTTCGATTTCGGGAGTGTCCGCGGCGAGACCCGTTGGCAGATCGATGGCGACAATGGGCACGCCGAGCGCGTTCAAGTCACCGACGACGGTCTCCAGCAGGCCGGACAACGGCCCGTGAAATCCCGTCCCGAGGATCGCATCGACGATCAGTTCGCACTCCGCCAGCTCGGTGGAGTGCAGCTCCCATTCCTGGGCGTTGGTGACCTCGAGCACCGTCACGCCGACGCGGCCGAGGATCTCGAGGTTCGTGCGCGCATCGCCGCGCACTTCCGCCACGCTTCCCAGCAGGAACACGGTCGCCTCGATGTTGCGCTGCGCCAGCGTGCGCGCGACGACGAAGCCGTCCCCCCCGTTGCTGCCGCGGCCGCAGACGACGCCGACCTTGCTCGCGGGCAGATCGTCGAAGGCCGCCTCCATCGCCGCAACGGCCTGACGCCCGGCGTTCTCCATCAGCACGATGGACGGAATGCCGATGCCGTCAATCGTCTGCCGATCCGCTTCGCGCATCTGTTGCGTGTTTAGAATTCGCATCCCACCCCCTATGTTAGACTCGATGCACATGCGCGGCGCGGTCTACGTCAACGGAAAAATCACGCCGGCCGACCAGGCGGTCGTGCCGGTGTACGATCACGGATTCGTGTACGGCGAGGGAGTCTACGAGACGCTGCGGACGTACAACCGGGTGCCCTTCCTGTTCGATCGGCACCAGGCGCGGCTGCGGCAGTCGGCGCGGCGGCTCGGCCTCGACGTACCGTTCGACGACGCGGCGCTGCTGCAGCGGATCCACGACACGATGGACGCGGCGGGCCCCATGGACGAGGGGTATATCCGCATTCTGCTGACGCGCGGCGTCGGGGAGCTGTCCTACGCCGTCAAGGCGACGCCCACGCCGTCGCTCGTGATCATCGTGAAGCCGCTGGATCCCATCCCCGCCGCGGTGTTCGAACGGGGGATCCGCATTACGCTGGTCGACGTCATGCGCAATCATCCCGCCTCGGTGAACCCGCTGATCAAGTCCAACAACCTGCTCAACAACGCGATCGCGATGCAGCAGGCGCACGGCCGCGGCGGCGAGGAAGCGCTGATGTGCAACTACCGCGGCGAGCTGGCGGAATGTTCGCAGTCCAACTTCTTCCTCGTGCGGGACGGCGCGGCGCTCACGCCGCCGTCGCAGGCGGGACTGCTGGAAGGCATCACGCGCGCCTTCGTCTTCGAGATCGGGCGCGACGTCGGCATCGACGTCCGCGAACAGACGCTGCTCCCGGCGGATCTCGACACGGCGGACGAGGCGTTCATCACCGGAACGACGCGGGAGATCACACCGGTGGTCGCCGTGGACGAGCGGACGATCGGCCGGGGCTTACCCGGCTCCGTGACGCTGAAGCTGCTCGCGGAATACCACCGGCGCGCGCAGGCACTCACGCATGCGGCCGTGTAATGTCAGCCCTGAAGGGTTGACCCACCCGCCTTCGCGGCTGCGCCGCTACGGCGGGCAAGGATGTGGGTCAGGGCTTCAGCCCTGACCGGCGGTGACGTACTCCTCAATCGGCGGGCACACGCACAGCAGATTGCGATCGCCGTACGGATTGTCGATCCGTGCGACGGCCGGCCACACCTTGCTGGTGCGCACCCACGGCAGCGGATAGGCGGCCTGCTCGCGCGCGTACGGATGCGACCACGCGTCCGACGCCACTTCCTCGGCGGTGTGCGGCGCGTTCTTCAGGACGTTGTCGCGGGGATCCACCCGGCCGTCCACCACCGCCTGGATTTCCTTCCGGATCGCGATCAGCGCCTCGCAGAACCGATCGAGTTCGTCCTTCGACTCGCTCTCGGTCGGCTCGATCATCATCGTCCCCGCCACGGGGAACGAGACGGTCGGCGCGTGGAAGCCGTAGTCCATCAGGCGCTTGGCGACGTCGAGTTCGTCGACGGTCGGGCCGGACGCGTGCTTGAACGGCCGCAAGTCGAAGATCATCTCGTGCGCGACGCGGCCGTTGTGATTCGCGTAGAGGACGTCGTAGTGCGGCGCGAGCCGCGCCTTCAGGTAGTTCGCGTTCAGGATCGCGACGCGCGTCGCCTCCGTCATGCCGCGTGCGCCAAGCATCCGGATGTAGCCGTACGAGATCAGCAGGATGCTCGCGCTCCCCCACGGCGCCGCCGAAATCGCCGGAATCGCCTTGGCGCCGCCGACGCGGACGACCGGATGCCCCGGCAGATACGGCGCGAGGTGCGCCGCGACGGCAATCGGCCCCATGCCGGGCCCGCCGCCGCCGTGCGGAATCGCGAACGTCTTGTGCAAATTGAGATGACACACGTCGGCGCCGATGGCGGCGGGGCTCGTGAGCCCGACCTGCGCGTTCATGTTCGCGCCGTCCATGTACACCTGCCCGCCGTTGGCGTGGACGATCTCGCAGATCTCGCGGATGTGCTCCTCGAAGACGCCGTGCGTGGACGGGTACGTGACCATCAGGGCCGCGAGCCGATCGCGGTGCTGGCGCGACCGGGCCTCCAGATCCGTGAGGTCGATGTTTCCGTTCGCGTCGCACGCCACGACGACCACGCGCATGCCCGCCATGGTGCCGCTGGCGGGGTTCGTGCCATGCGCGGAGGACGGGATCAGCACGACGTCGCGGTGCACATCGCCGCGATCGCGGTGGTACGCGCGAATGGTCATGAGACCGGCGAACTCTCCCTGCGCGCCGGAGTTCGGCTGGAGCGAGACGGCCGCGAAGCCGGTAATCGCGCACAGCGCCGCCTCGAGGTCGCGGAAGATCGTGGCGTAGCCCTCGGCTTGATCCACCGGCGCGAACGGGTGCATCTGGCTGAACGACCGCCACGTCACGGGGAGCATCTCCGCGGCCGCGTTCAGCTTCATGGTGCACGACCCGAGCGGAATCATGGACGTGTCGAGCCCCACGTCCTTGCGCTCGAGGCTCCGGATGTAGCGCATCATCTGCGTTTCGGAACGATGCGTGTTGAAGACGGGATGCGTGAGGTACGCCGACGTGCGCGCGAGCCCGGCCGGCGCGCGCAGCGTGAACCGCATGTCGTCACTCGCCACGAAGGCGGTGGGCCTGCCGACGGCGGTCCCCAGCGCGCTCACCAGATCCTGCAGGTCCTGACGGGTCGTCGTCTCGTCGAGCGAGATCCCGATCGCGCCGTCCGCGTGATAGCGGAGATTGATGCCCTTCGCTTCGGCCGCGGCCCGCACGGCGGCGGCATCCATGCCTTCGATGCGGAGCGTGTCGAAATACGCCGCGTTGGTCTGCCGGGCCCCCATCGCGGACACCGCGCCGTCCAGGATCTGCGTCAGCGTGTGGACGCGCTCGGCGATCGCGCGGAGTCCCTGGGGCCCGTGATAGACGGCATACATCGCCGCCATGTTCGCGAGCAGCGCCTGCGCGGTGCAGATGTTCGACGTCGCTTTCTCGCGCCGGATGTGCTGCTCGCGCGTCTGCAGCGCCATGCGGTACGCACGCGTGCCGCGCGCGTCCACCGACACGCCGATGATGCGCCCCGGCGCCTGACGCACGAACCGTTCGCGCGTGGCGAAGAAGCCGGCGTGCGGTCCCCCGTATCCCAGCGGAACGCCGAACCGCTGGGAGTTGCCGACGACGGCGTCCGCGTCCATTTCGCCGGGCGGCGTGAACAGCGTCAGCGCCAGCAGATCGCTCGCCACGGCAACGAGCACGCCCGCCGCGTGCGCCTTCTGGATGATCGGGCGCAGGTCGTCGAGCCCGCCATGATCGTCCGGGTACTGCAGCAGCAGGCCGAACGCGCGGTCCAGCGGCAGATCGTCCGGATCGCCGATCTCGATGCGGATATTCAACGGTTCCGCGCGGCCGCGCAGCACGTCGATCGTCTGCGGGAACGTCCGCGAGGACACGAGAAAGACGCTCTCCTCCCCGGCGGGCGCCTTGCGCGTCTGCAGCCGGTGGAACATCGTCATTGCCTCGGCCGCCCCGGTGGCCTCGTCGAGCAGCGACGCCGTCGCGACTTCCATCCCCGTCAGGTCGCTGACCATCGTCTGGAAGTTGAGCAGCGATTCGAGGCGTCCCTGCGCAATTTCGGCCTGGTACGGCGTATACGGCGTGTACCAGCCGGGGTTCTCGAAGACGTTGCGCAGGATCACCGCGGGCGTGACGCAGTTGTAATAGCCCATCCCGATGTACGAGCGGTACACGCGGTTTTTGGCGGCGAGCTCCGCGAGGCGCCGCAGGTACGCGGCTTCGCTCTCCGCGGGCGGCAGCCGCATCGGCTCCGTCAGCCGAATGCCGGGAGGAATGGTCTGCGCGATCAGCTCGTCGAGCGAGTCGACGCCGATGGCGCGCCGCATCGCGTCGCGCTCCGCGGCGTCCGGGCCGATGTGTCTGTCCTGGAAGGCGTCGGTCGAATCGAGGTTCATTTCGTGAGATCGGTGTACTGCTGCGCGTCGAGCAGGTCGCCGGCGTCGCCGTCCGGCTGCAGCGCAATCATCCAGGCGGAATGCGGATCCTTGTTGACGGCTTCGGGATGCTGCACCAGCTCGGTGTTCACCGCCGTGACCTGACCGGCGATCGGCGAATACAGCTCGGAGACGGCCTTCACCGACTCGATGGTCCCGAACACCTCGCCTTTGTCGAGCTTCCTCCCGACCTCCGGCAGCTCGAGGTAGACGACATCCCCGAGCTGTTTCTGCGCGTAATCGGTGATGCCGACGCGGGCGTCGCCGCTGCCCAGCCGGACCCACTCGTGGTCCTTCGTGTATTTCAGGTCTGTCGGATACATGTTCTCTGCTCCGGCGGTTTGACCGCCCTACTTCGCCCGCTTGTAAAACGGCATCGGAACGACGCGCGCCTTCGCGCGGCGGCCGCGCACGTCCACCTCGAACTCGGTATCGGGCGCGGTATGCGTGGACGGCAGATACGCCATCCCGATCGCTCGCTTCAGATACGGGGTCTGCGTGCCGCTCGTCACCATGCCCGCCTTCGCGCCGTCGACGTACGCGTCGTAGCCGTGCCGGCCGATGGCACGGTCCACCATCTCGAAGCCGATCAGGCGGCGCGCGGTCCCTTCGGCCTTCTGGCGGCGCAGCACGTCGGCGCCGAGAAAGCCGTCCTTCTTCCAGCCGACGATCCACCCGAGATCCGCCTCGAGCACCGTCGTCGTCTCGTCCATGTCATTGCCGTACAGCCGCATGCCCGCCTCGAGGCGCAGCGTATCGCGCGCGCCGAGGCCGCACGGGACGACCCCGGCGGGACGTCCGGCGTCGAGAATCGCATCCCACACGCGTTCGGCCGCCGCCGGCGCGACGAACACCTCGAAGCCGTCTTCGCCGGTATAGCCGGTGCGTGACACGGTCGCCTGCGCACCCGCCACCTCGCCGGTCGCGAACCAGTAGTACTTGATCGCGGAAAGATCGATCCCGGTCAACGTCTGCAGCACGTCTCGCGCGGCGGGTCCCTGCACCGCGATGAGTGCGTAGCGCGAGCTGGTGTTCACGGCCGCTGCGTCGCCCGCCTCGCCGATGTGCTCGGTGATCCAGCGGAAGTCCTTGATGATGTTCGACGCGTTGACGACCAGCATGAAATGGTCGTCCGCGAGCCGATACGTCAGCACATCGTCGACGAAGGTGCCGTCCGGGGTCGTCAGCGCCGAATACTGCACCTGCGTGACGCCCAAGCGGCTCGCGTCGTTCGACGTGATGTGCTGGACGGCCTTCAGCGCATCCGGGCCCGCAATTTCGATCTCGCCCATATGGCTGACATCGAACACACCCGCACGTGTCCGCACCGCCAGATGTTCGTCGACGATGCCGGCGTATTCCACGGGCATGTCCCAGCCGCCGAATTCGACCATGCGGGCGCCGAGCGCGGCGTGCCGTGCATGCAGCGGAGTTTTCTTGAGGGTCCCCGACGCGGACTGTCCCATGGGCGGTGGAGCCGTTGGCTGTTTCTGTGGTCCTGTCTTCGGGCAGGCCGGCCTCGGCAGCGTGCGCGGGCAGGCGTCGAACAAGCAAAGGTACTATGCGGCTCGGCAGTGGGTCAAGGCGGGACGCCCGGGACGGCTGCGGACGCGCCGTCCCGGGATCATGGTCCAACGGCTGGCCTGTGCGGCAACCTCAGCGCGGCATCAGCCACACGTCGTAGATGTAGTGTTCACCATCCTGCCACACGCCCTTCGCCCGCAGCCTGAACTGATTCCCGAATCGATCCGTGCGCCCGGCCGCCTTGACGTCGGTCCGGATTGCCTTCAGGCCCGACTGCGCGACCGACGTCAATTCGTCCGGTTCGGACACCCCGTTGTGGTTCCGATCGCACCAGAGCAGCAGGCGCGAGAACACCGCGTCGCGCGCGTCGATCACGCCATCAGCGCGTCCACCGCCGTACGACGGGCCTTCGGCGAACACGAGCGCCGCGAATCCGTTCTGTGTCGTCGGTTCCCGTTCGTCCGCATATGCCGGCGTCCGATCGCCAAACAGCTCGCTTCCGTCGTCTATCCGGCCGTTGTTGTTGCGGTCCATCGCCAGGAACGCGTCGTCTGAATCGGCCTCCGTCCAGGCGATCGGTTCGGGACTGCCGTCCGCATCGAGATCGAACTGCACTCCATTCGCCGCCGACGTGAGGCGATAGCCATCGTGGCCCACGTCGACGATCACTGGCGTATTGGCGATGATGCACTTCTCCCCGTCCCACTCGCCCCCTTTCGATGCACAGCTGTCGATCGCGGCGTAGTTGACCAGGTCCACGGCACTTCGTGTGGTTCCCAGATAATTCCATTGGCTCTGCAGGTAGCCGCCCCAGTAGATCAGCCAATGCTTGCCGTAGACGAGCCAGGTGCCGTAATAGGGGACGGGCACGAACATGTGCAGTTCGGCGACGTAAGTGGCGCGGCTCGTCGTCGCCGATCCGAAGCCCCGGACCCATCCTTCCACCTGGACCTGAACCGGACACACGTTAATGGAGCGCCTGGTCTGGATAATCGCCTCGATCGTGGCGCGCGCACCGTATTGCCAGCTGTCGTTGACCTGGTAGGTCGGTCCGCAATCGAGCACGGCCGCGTCCGCCGACGGCGCCGCAAGCGCGAACGCCAACAACGCCAACACACCTATCTGACGTTTCCTCATGACTCCCTCCTCCCGGCGGCTATTCCGGACGCCGGAAGTGCGCCAGTTCGGCGGGCCGAATCCGGACCTGAATGCCGCGTTTCCGTTCAGTGACCCATCCGATGAGCAGCGTGGTGTCTTCGGGCGAGAGCACCCGGAACAGGCGGTCCCGCGCCTGCAACGTCGCGGCGCGGCATTCGAGCTGAATGGCGGCCGTCCGCTCGTTGATCACCTCCACCTTGGCGCGCCCGACCATCGGACGCAGGCGCTCGACGCGCGCGATGCATTCGTCGTCTCGCGCCGACTGTTTCTCCGCTTCCGCGATGACGGCCTCGAGATCCGCATCCGACAGCCCGATGGTGGCGGGGATCTCCACGGATCCTTCGCGCCGCGCGATCGCGAGCGTGCGAAAGCTCGTTTCCCACACGAGCCATTGCGGGATCAGCTCCGGATTACGGCCACCGTCGATGTCGACGTACTCGTCCTCGTTCGATTGAGGTGTTTGCGGTGCTTGCGCCCCGGCGACACTGGCGATGGCTGTAACCGCGAACCACGCGGCGAGCACGATCCCGGCCCATCTGAGATGCGAGTTCATGTCGTCTTCCCTCCTCGCGCGCAACGCGCGTTCAGGTCCTGCACACCACGCCGGCGATCACGCGCCGCGGCCGGCGGCGCTCGACGGGATAGCGGAGATACGCATTCAGCGTGTGGTAGGTGATACCGAGCTCCTCGCAGGCCCGTCTCTTGTTGTTCCCACACCGCTCGAGGACGATACGGGCATAGCGGCTGCCCCACGCGCGCATCGTCTCGCGCTTGTCGACGGATGGGCGCAGCACCTCGTCGTATCGGGAGAGCAGCGCCGGCGGCAGATCGTCGAGCTGCAGCTCGTCGGAGTCGGCCAGCGCGACGGCCCGCTCCATCACCCGCTCCAGCTCCCGCACGTTGCCGGGCCAGTGATACGCGATCAGCGCGCCGGCAGCCGCCTGCGACAACCGAAGCTGGCGCACGGCGCGGTGCCGCTCGAGAAAGTACGTTGCCAGCTCCAGGATGTCTTCGCGCCGATCGCGCAGGGGCGGCACGGCCACTTCGACGCCGCTGAGCCGGTAGAACAGATCCAGTCGGAATCGCCCGCCGCCGACGAGGTCGACCAGCCGCTGATTGGTGGCGACGATGATCCGCGTGTTGACGCGCCGCGGCCCGGCACCGCCGACCCGCTCGATCGTCATGTCCTGAATCGCGCGCAGCAGCTTCGCCTGCGCTGCCGGCGACAGGTCCGCCACCTCGTCGAGGAACAGCGTCCCTTCCTGTGCATGCTCGAACTTGCCGCGTCGGCCGCGTACGCCGGTCGCCGTCCGCTCCTCGATGCCGAACAGCTCCGCCTCGAGCAGTGTCTCGACGATGGCCGCGCAGTTCACCGCGATGAACGGCCCGCGCCGCCTCGGACTGAGATCGTGGATTTGCCGGGCGACCAGCTCCTTGCCCGTACCCGACTCCCCCTCGATCAGCACGGTGAAGTCCGTCCCGGCGACCCGCGCAATGCGCTCGCGCACGTTCGCAATGGCGGCGCTCGACCCAATGAGCGGCGCCGCACCGTCCGACCGGCCGTGGGCGCTGAACCCCGTGATGCCGACCGCCCGCTCGAACAGCAGCACCAGCGCCGCGACCTGCTGCGCCGCATCGAGCACCTGACGGTCCCAGTCGTCCAGGCGGCTCCCCTCCTCGAGAACCATGTCGATCGATCCGAGGATTGAGGACCCCGCGATGACGTCGAGGGACCAGGTGGTGTCGGGATGCGGCGGGGCGAGACTGCAGCTGTCGCGCAATTCAATCGACCGCGCGCGCAGCTGGGTGCGGAGTTCCTCTTCGAAGCGCTGGCGGAGCAGCCGGGGCTCGCGCGCGAACGGCGCCGCCGCGGCAATGGCGCCAATCATCGCGTGCAGTCCACGCCGCCGATCCCCGGCGCGGCCGGACCGCGAGACGACGAGCCCCATGTGACGACCTCCCGTGTGAACCGATGTGCGATCGGCGGTTAACAAGGAAGGTGCCACTGAGCATATGTTCGATCTCTTCATGATTTCACCGCGTGCGAAAGAACGCCTCTCCCGGCTTCTGCCCCTTCGGGCACGAACTTCCCGTCGTCTATGCCGACGGACGCGGCGGGCCCGGGCAGTTGATACTCGTCGCGGGTGGCCGCTTCTCTGACCCACCCGCACACGGCCTCGAAGCGCAGCGCCGATCGATACGTCACCGCCGCCGCTCGCAAGCCGGACACGTCGCACCGAACCACACGCGCGGTCGTCGTCGGGCCGTGATCGTCGCCCCGCTGGAGCCGAAGAACGATCAGTCCGCCTGGCGGGAGCGGCCGCGCCCCTTCGATGAGGGCGCCGGCCGGACTCACGTCGACGATCGCGAGGTCGTGACCGGGACGAATCCGGACCGTCCACGCGGGTTCGTCCGCCGGCCGAAAGCGCGGTTCGCGGCGGCGCTCTTCTACCGATCGACCCATTGCCGCCTGCCTCTCTGGTACTCGAGGACGCGGACGCGCCCCGTTGCGCCGAGCACCCGCACCGCGTACTGCGTGCCCTTCCGGCCGTGCAGGTAGAGCGTGCCCGACGAGGACGATCCGTTCGGGTTCATCGAGAGGATGCCCGAGACGCCGACATGGATGCCGTCGGTGTCGTCGAGCGCTCCGTCGATGCCCGGTACGCCCGGGAGCAGACCGAACGTCACGCCTGGAAAGTCCCACGCCAGCTGCGCCGGCGGCGTGACCGTTCGATCCACTCCGCGTGCGATCTCCGACGTGCGGAGTCCGTTGTCGTTGCCGTCCACGACCTTCGTGAACACGTAGTCGGGAGTGCCCGGCTGAAAGCGCAGGCCGACGAACGTCGAGCGCCGCACCGCTTCGAACCGCGCACGGCCCAACTGCCCTGCCAGGTATCTCGCCGCAGACGAGGCCCTCGCGTCGTCCAGCCCGGCGAGCATCGGGGGGATCGCGATGCCGAGAAGCGTCGCGAGCGTGGCCATCGCGAAGGCCATTTCGAGCAGCGTGAAGCCGGCGCTCAGCGCTTCCCGGCCGCCGCCGGTCGGCCGCCGGAGACGGTGATCAGCGGCTTGAGCTTCAGGAAGCTCTTCTCGCCGATGCCCTTGACGTTCATCAGCTCTTCGATCTTCTTGAAGCTGCCATTTTTCTGCCGGTACTCGAGGATGCGCTGCGCGGCGCGCGGGCCGACGCCCGGCAGCGTTTCCAGCTCCGCCTGCGTCGCGGTGTTCAGGTTGACGGGCGTCGCCTTTGCCGCGACGGACGACGAGGTCTTCGCCTGGGACGGGGTCTGCGCGGCGGCCGGCATCACCGCCAGCGCGGCCACCGCAAGGGCCAGCATCAGTGATCGCATGTCGTGTCCTCCACATGATGGAAAGGGGGCCCCGCCCGGAAGCTCCCGACGGCTCGACGCGTGAGGGTCGGACCGCAAAATGGAGATCGAACCGGGGCCGCCGACTGCAGAGGCAAGCACGCGGCCGGGCGATCCGGCCAGATCGCGTCGATGGAAGCTATTGATGCGCGGTCGGTTGGGGCCGCGCGTTCAATCAGCGCGCGACAAGAGACGCGAGCGCGCCGGCGAAGTGTCGCCCGAGGTTGGCAGCGACCGGCGGCGTCGCGCTTGCAGGCCCTGCTCGCCGGGACCAACCTGGGAGGCTGTGATGCGCCTACAGTTCCACTTGTCAGCAGGCCTGGTGCTGATGTGTGCCGTCGCGTGGAGCCATCCGGCGGCGGCGGATACGATCGTGATTACGAGTGGTTCCCTCGAGGTCGTGAAGTTCGGGCCAAGAAGCTTCGAGCCCAGCCCGATTCATCTGCAGGGTGGCGGCTTCACACTCGACGCGATCGGCGTCGAAGGACGCTTCGGTCCGGCGCTCGACTGCGACTTCGGATGCGTGCCGGGTCAACTGGTGGACCTCAGCGCTTCGTGGGGAGGCCTGGATCTGATAGGCACCGCAACGCTGAACGGCTCGACCTACGCCATCGGGACGGCCAACAGCCCGGCGAATGCACAGGTCGATTTCGCGAGTGCCGTCACGCTCCCTCCTATCGCCGGCCCAACAGCGACGATGACCGCGCCGTTTCAGTTCACCGGCATGTTCAGCTTTCTTACGGAGGACGAGCTGGTGACTCACGCTCTCGTGGGTTCGGGCCTCGTGACCGCGACATTCGAGGTGGTGCAGATTCCTGATCTCGAGGGCTTCCGATACCAGCCCCTGCTGACGACGTACGAATTCGAGCCCGTACCTGAACCCGGCACGCTGCTGCTGCTCGCGACGGGCGGAGCGCTGGCGATGCGTCGCCGGCGGCGGGCCTGATTGCCTGCGCCGACACTGGAACGGTCCGCCGATGCGGACGCGCGAAGGCGCAGCTACATTGCCGCGGCCTTCAACGCGGCTTCCGCCGCCTGCACCGTCTGGATCGGCGCGGGCTGGTCGGACTCCTGCACCAGCTCGTAGAGCTGCAGCAGCTGGCGCGAGACGCCGGCCAGGCGCGTGCGCTGATCGCCCTGCGCTGACGCGAGCGCGTCGTGCACCTTCGCGATCGCGTCATAGAGACGCTTCGACAGCGCGAACTGCGCCTGCAGCCCTGCCAGCGGCGTCTTCACGCGCGGATCCATCTTCACCACGAGCGGACGTGTCATCGACTGGCCGTTCACCGTCAGCTTCACCGTGTACGTCCCTGGAACGGCCCACATGCCTTTGGGCTCCGGCGCCGTGTTCCGCGGCGTCGCGGAAATCGGATAGCTGAACTGATCGACCGCCGGCGCCGCGTAGTGCACGTCCCAGACGAACCGGTGCAGACCGGCTTCGGCCGACGGCACGCGCACGGGACGGATCCAGTACCACGGCACGTTCCCCGTGTCTTCGATCGGCGGCACCGGGTCGGTGCTCGAATAGCGCCGCACGAGCGTACCCGCGCGGTCGAGGATCTCGATCGTGACCGGACCGCTTGCCGCGGACGCGAGGTAGTAGTTGATGATCGCGCCGTCCGGCGGGTTCTCCCCCGCGGGCTCCTCAGGCGGCAGCGGCGTGTCGGTGTACTTGCTCCAGCGGAAGCGGATGGCGGTTGCGGGTGTAAACAGATAGTTCTTGTCAGGGCTGAAGCCCTGACCCACACGCGACGCGCTTGCGGCGCCGCCCTGCCCCCCTCCGGCGGACGCTGCCATCTGCCGCAGCGGCGTGATGTCGTCAAGGATCCAGAACCCGCGGCCGTGCGTGCCGACGACGAGGTCGTCGTCCTTGATGACGAGATCGCGAATCGACGTCGCCGGCATGTTGCTGCGCAGCGACTGCCACCGTTCGCCGTCGTCGAACGACACCCACACCTGCGTCTCGCTGCCCGCGAACAGCAGGCCGCGCTGCTTCGGATCCTCCTTGACGCTATTGATCGTGGCGCCGTTCGGAATGCCGTTTGTGATCGGCGTCCATGTCTTTCCGCCGTCCTTCGTGCGATAGATGTGCGGACGCAGATCGTCGAGCCGGATCGTGTTGATCGCCGCGTACGCGGTGTTCACGTCGAAGTGCGACGCGTCCATGATCGACACCTTCGCCCACGGCTTCAGCTCCGGCGGCGTCACGTTCGTCCAGTTCTTCCCGCCATCCCGCGTGACGTGGATCAGGCCGTCGTCGGTGCCCACCCAGATGCGGTTGATGTCGAGCGGCGACGGCGCGATCGTGTAGATCACGCCGCGCTGGGACGGCTCCGCCTGCGGGGTGCCGATGTACTTGCCGACGTTCGGCGACACCTCCCACGTCTTGCGCGTGAGATCCGGGCTGATTTGCGTCCAGCCGTTGCCGGCCGTCGTCGTCTTCCAGAGCGTGTTCGAGGCGAAGTAGAGCGTGTGCGGGTCGACGGGCGAAAACAAAATCGGCTGTGTGCGGATGGTGCGGTAGTCGCCCGACTGGCCGCCGCGCAGCGGGTGCGGGCCGACCTGCTGCACGTCGCCCGTTTTGCGGTCGTAGCGCGACACCTTGCCGCCGTACACGATGTCGGGGTTCAACGGATCCGGCGCGACGTAGCCGTACTCCTCGACGCCGACCGGATGCCACTCGCGGAACGTAATCCGCCCATCGTCGCCGCGGCTCTGCACGCACGCGGACCCGCTCTCCTGCTGGCCGCCGCACACGCGGTAAGGAAACGAATTGTCGGTGCTGACGTGGTAGAACTGCGCCGTCGGCTGGTTGTACCAGCTGCTCCACGTCTTCCCGCCGTTCACCGAGATCGTCGCTCCCTGATCGACGCCGATCAGGATGATGTCGGGATTGTCCGGATTGATCCAGAACCGGTGATAGTCGTCGCCGCCCGGCGCGCCGCGCAATGAGTGGAACGTGCGGCCGCCGTCGGTGGACCTCCACGCGACGATGCTCCCCGTGTAGACGACGTCAGGGTTCTTCGGATCGACCTTGACCTCCGCGAAATCGTCGCCGCGCTGGACGACGATCGGATTGTCGGTCGCCTTGCGCCAGGTCTGCCCCGCATCGTCCGATCGGAACAGCCCGCCGTTGCGGCCAGCCTCGACGGCGGCGTACATCCGTCGGGGATCGCTCGGCGCGATCGCGATCCCGATGCGGCCGAGTCCCTGCTCGAACGTCGGCAGCCCGTTCGTCAGCGGATGCCACGTGTTGCCGCCATCCGTCGATTCGAACAGGCCGCTACCCGGGCCCGCAAAGTCGCCGTTCTCCCACGGGCCCTGCCGCGCTTCCCACAACACCGCGTACACATGATTCGCGTTCGACGGATCGAGCGCGACGTCGATCCCGCCCGTGTTCTCGTCCTTGTAGAGCACCTTCTGGAACGTGCGGCCGCCGTCGGTCGATCGGAAGATGCCACGTTCTTCATTGGGACCGTACGGATGGCCGAGGACGGCCACGAAGAGGCGATCCGGATTCTGCGGATCGATGACGATCTGCGGGATCTGCTGCCCGTCGCGCAGACCGAGATGCGTCCACGTGTCCCCTGCGTCTGTCGACTTGTAGATGCCGTCGCCGGTGGACAGATCCGGGCGCTGCAGGCCTTCCCCACTTCCGACGTAGATGATGTCGGGGTTCGACGGCGCAATGGCGATCGCACCGATCGAGCCGGTCGGCTGATCGTCGAAGATCGGGTTCCACGTGCGGCCGTAGTCGGTGGTCTTCCACACGCCGCCGTTGACCGCGCCGAAATAGAAGACGTTCGGCTGCTGCGGCACGCCCGTGGCCGCCTTCACGCGTCCGGCGCGGAACGGCCCGATCATCCGCCAGTGCAGTTCCTTGAACAGGTCAGGCGGGGACGTCTGAGCGATGGACGGCATCTGCCAGATCACGCCAGCAAGAGCCGCGACGAGCACACCGAGACCGAATCGACGAACGTCCTTCACGAGAACCTCCAACCCGCCTTCGCGGCTGCGCCGCTACGGCGTGGCAAGCATGTGGGTCAGGGCTTTATGCCCTGACCATCGAGCTCTTACCGGGCGACGGCCGCGAGAATCCGATCGATCTGCCGCCGATGAAGCACATCGTGTCCGGCGTACAGCTTTCGGAGATGGCCGAGACTCTCCTCGCCGCGCTCGGAGTGCACGCCGACGCGCGCGAGTTCCTCGGGTGTGGCGCGCTCGAGCAGCCGAAGATTGCCGCGCCTGATGACGGCGAATTCCTCGAGCGCCTGCGTCGGATCCGCCATGTCGTAATGAAGACGTGCCGCCCACGCATCCTGGTCGTAGCCGGTCAGTGCCGGACGATCCTGCGCGAGCACGAGGCGGAATCGCCATCCGCCAACGATCTCGGAGTCGGCGAGGTGCTGCAGCACGTGCGCGACCGACCACTTGCCTGGCGCCTCCGGCTGCCGTAACCGCGATTCCGGTACGCCGGCGATCGCCTTGCGCAGCGCGTCAGGCGTCTCGCGCATCACGGTCAATGGATCGCGGCTGCCGAGGAGGCCAAGTACGGCCGTCACATATGCCGAGACCTCCTCTGAGGTGCTGTTACTGAGGTTGCTGAATACCGACATTCCCACCTCTTTCTGGTCAGGGCATAAAGCCCTGACCCACACGTTTTGGGCTATCAGCGAGAGGACGCAATTGCTTCGCCGGTTGTCGCAGCGAGCACCCTTCCCGTGCCGCGCTCGATGAGCGCGAGCCGTGATTGCCCGGCGGCGACGGGAATCTTGAACGCGCGTCCTTCGACGTTCACCGTCCGCACGGTGTCCTCGGCCGTTTCGTTCACACAGACGACGAGCGCAGCGCGCGGCGCGAGGAGCACGCGGGCGGTGACGGGAACATCGCTCTCGCTCGTCTGGATGTGCGCCGCGTCGAGCGCGGTCTTCAGCAGCGCGGCGAGCGGCGCCTGCTCCCGCGCGAACGCGAGCGGTACGGGTTCCAGCCAGATCCCCTTCGGCGGCGCGCCGGTTTCGGGACGCGTGCTTCGCCGCAGCCATTCACTCTGCCGCGCGTCGTAGGTCGCCCATCCGCCGCCCCATCGCGTCCGCTCGTGCTGCGCGACGGGACGCCCCTCGTCCACGATTCCCAGCGCCTCGAGCGCATCGGACATGCGGCCGTACGGATCCTCTTCCACGTTGCCGGTGACGAGCACGAGCGCGTGATTCGCCGCGTCACGCAGCGCGGTCGCCGCGGGCTCGTCCAGCACTTCCGGATCCGGCACGATCACGAGCCGGGCGTGGGCCAGGCGCGCCGCGGTGAGCCGCTGATCCGAGAGCGCCGTCGGCACGATACCGAAACGCTCCGCAAGAAGATGGATAACGCGTTTCGTTGCGTCCACACCACCGGGACGACCTGAGAACAGGCGCGCGTGTGGAATGACGAGGACGACCGGATCCGGCTCGAAGTCTTCGAGAGACGGCGACGCCTTCGCGAAAAATGCTGCGAGTTCGCGGAGCGCTCGCAGTTCTGGTTTGGCGGTGCCATCCGGGCGGAAGAGCCCGATGACCGACTCGTTATCGATCGGCTGATACGGGTTGATGTTCCACGCCCATTGCACGACGCCCGCGCCGCGCGCGGCAAACGCGTACGCGAGCTTGCGCTCGAGCAGCCGTGCCGCCTCTTCGGGCGTGCGCCACGGACGGCCGTCCGTGTCCTCGAGCCGCATCATGCCGGTTTCCTGGTGCAGGTTCGGCTTCTCGGGGACTTTCGTCATGACGCCGTCCCACAGCAGATCGTCGTTGTTCCACCAGGTGTGGACGGCGGTGTAATCCACCGAGTCGGCATGCAGCTGCTGCGCGGGACGCACGTCGGTCCCCCCTTCGTCCTGCCCCAGCGTCACGAGCTGGTCGCCGCCGGCCGCTTTCAGCACGTCGCGCAGCGTGCCTGCCCAGCGCGCGACCACGTCCTGGGAGAAGAGCGAAAAGTCGTACGCCTTCCGCGGCACGCGCCCTTCACGAATCATCGCCCAGCTCAGATCGCGCAGCTCCGGGATTGCGCGCACATCGTCGCCGGGCACCTGCCACAACACGCGCAGCGCGCCTTCGTCGTCGCCGTGCCGCGCGCGCAGCCACGTCGCCCACGCGCGCGCCTCGTTGGCGTCGCCGACCGGTTGGTTCGTCCACAGCTTGTCCGCCGGGGCGTACGACGGCTCGTTGATCAGGTCCCAGTGCACCCACGGCACGTCGTGGAAGCGGCTTGCCAGCAGCGTCAGCAGCGCACGCTGGCCGTCGAGCGCGCGTGGATCGAGAAATGGATTCGTGCCGCCGAAGGCCGGCGGCTGGAACGCGAAGAACGTGAAGCACACGTGAATGCCGTGGCTCGCAGCGGTCTGCACGTAGGCGTCGAGGGCGCTGACGACCCCTTCGTCGATCGCGCCCGTGTTCAACATTGCCCGCGACCACGCCGTCCACAAGCCGGTGCGGACGAAGTTGATGCCCAACCGCTGCATCTCGGCGAAGTCGCGATCCCACGCGTCCGGGTTGGGCTCGAACAGAAACTTGCGGTCGACGTCGGCGGCCATGTACGTCGTCCCGACGACGGGCATCACGCGGCCATCCTGCCGAATCCAGTCGCGCGACACCGTGAGCCGCGAACCGCGAGCGAGCAGTTGCTCGTCGCGTACCCAGAAACCGGTGGTCGTCGCGTGCGGATGCCAGGACACGCGGTCGATCGTGACCTCCACGCGGTAGAAGCCTGGCGCGAGTGTCGCGTCGCCGCCGATGGACGCAAGGCCGGTTCGGAACTCCGCCGGGCCGCGCAGCGGCACAGTGCCGGTCCACACG
>DASSOM010000246.1:0-10114 GCA_035700625.1 Vicinamibacterales bacterium | reverse complement strand
TACTATACCGCAGCCGGCCGGCTCTTCGCCACGATGTCGGCGAAGCTCGCCACGTCGAGGCTCGCGCCGCCGACAAGCGCGCCGTCGACGTCCGGCTCGGCGACGAGCTCGCGGATATTGTCCGGTTTGACGCTGCCGCCGTAGATGACGTGGCACTGATCGGCGGCCTGCCCGCCGAACCACTGGCGCAGCCGTCCGCGGATGTGCGCATGCGCGTCGCCGGCCTGCTCGGGGGTGGCGTTGCGCCCGGTGCCGATCGCCCACACCGGCTCGTACGCGATTACCAGGCCGCCGACCTGCTCGCCGGTGATGCCGTCGAACCCCGCTTTGATCTGTCGATCCAGGACGGCGTTCGTCTCGTTCCGCTCGCGCTCCTCGAGCGTCTCGCCGATGCAGACGATCGCGGTGAGCTCGGCCGCGATGGCGGCCACGAGCTTGCGGTTGACGATCTCGTCCGTGTCGCCGAACAGCCGGCGCCGCTCCGAGTGGCCGATGATGACGAATTCGGCGCCGGCCTCCTTCAGCATCGATGCGCTGATTTCGCCGGTGAACGCCCCTTCGCGCTCCCACGAGACGTCCTGGCCGGAGACGCCGACATTCGACGCGTGCGCCGCATCAGCGACGGCGCGCACGGCGGTGAACGGCGGCGCGACGACGATCTCGACGTCGTGCACGTCCTTGACGAGCGTGCGGAACTCCTTGATGAACGCGACCGCTTCGTGCACGGTCTTGTACATCTTCCAGTTCGCGGCGATGATCGGCGTACGCATGACTCGCCTCCAGCACCCTTACGCTTTCGCCTCCGGCAGCGCGGCGACACCCGGGAGCGTGCGGCCGCCGAGGAACTCGAGCGACGCCCCGCCGCCCGTCGAGATATGCGTAATGCGATCGGTGACGCCCGCCTTCGCGACGGCGGCAATCGAGTCGCCGCCCCCGATGACGGTCGTGCCCTTCACCGCGGCCACCGCCCTGGCCACCGCCAGCGTGCCGGCGGCGAACGCGTCGATCTCGAAGACGCCCATCGGGCCGTTCCACACGACCGTTTTCGATCCGGCGATCACGGCGCTGAACGCCTCGATCGTCTTCGGCCCGATGTCGAGCCCCATGCGGTCCCCGATCGCGGCATCGTCCACCGCAAGCACCTCCACCGGCGCACCTGTTTCCGGCTTCGGCGCAACGACGTGATCGACGGGCAGCTCGAGGCGGAGGCCGCGCGCCTTCGCGCGCGATTCGACGTCGCGCGCGGCAGGCAGAAGATCCTCTTCGACGAGCGATCGGCCGACGGGCAGCCCGCGCGCCTTGAAGAACGTATACGCCATCGCGCCGCCGATCAGCAGCGCGTCGACCCGTGGAATGAGATTCTCGATCACCTCGAGCTTGTCCGAGACCTTCGCGCCGCCCAGGATGGCGACGAACGGCCGCTCGGGATGCTCGAGCACGCCTTGCAGGTACGTGACCTCGCGCGCCATCAGCAGGCCGGCCGCCGCATCCTTGATGTGGTGTACGACCCCTTCCGTCGAGGCGTGCGCGCGGTGCGCCGACCCGAACGCGTCATTCACGTAGACGTCCGCGAGCGACGCGAGCGCCGCCGCGAACGCCGGGTCGTTCTTCTCCTCTTCGGGATGGAACCGCAGGTTTTCGAGCAGCACCACGCCGTGCGCGCCCGCGCGCGCGATCGCGCGCTGCGCCGGTTCACCGACGCAGTCCTCCGCGAACTCGACCGGACGGCCCAGCAGCTCGGACAGCCGCGCGGCAACCGGCCTCAGCGACAGCTCGGGCTTCGGCTTTCCCTTCGGACGGCCCAGGTGCGAGCAGAGAATGACCTCTGCGCCGTGCTCGAGCGCGTACTGGATCGTGGGCAGCGACGCGCGGATGCGCGTGTCGTCGGTGATCGCGCCGTTCACGATCGGCACGTTGAAGTCGACGCGCATCAGGACGCGCCGGCCGTCGAGCGCGAGGTCCGTGATGCTGCGCGTCGCCATCTATAACCCTTTCGCGATGAGGTGCCGCAGCAGATCCACGCAGCGGTTGGAATAGCCCCACTCGTTGTCGTACCACGCGAGGATCTTCACGAAATCGCCGTCCATGACCTTCGTGTACAGCGAGTCGAGAATCGACGAGTGCGGGTTGCCGCGGAAGTCGATCGAGACGAGCGGCGCATCGATGTACTCGAGAATGCCCTTCAGCGGTCCGTCGGCGGCGCGCTTGAACGCGGCGTTGACCTCCGCGTCCGAGGTCGTCTTGTCGACCTGCGCGACCAGATCGACGATCGAGACGTTCGGCGTCGGCACCCGCATCGAGATCCCGTCGAGCTTGCCCTTGAGCTGCGGCAGCACCTCGCCGACGGCAATCGCGGCGCCGGTGGTCGTCGGGATGATCGACAGCGCGGCGGCGCGCGCGCGGCGCAGGTCCTTGTGCGGGAGATCCAGCAGCTGCTGATCGTTCGTGTACGAGTGGACCGTCGTCATCCACGCCTTACGGATGCCGAACGCTTCGTGCAGCACTTTCGCCGCCGGCGCGAGGCAGTTCGTCGTGCACGACGCGTTCGAGACGATGTGGTGCTTCGCCGGGTCGTAGTGGTCGTCGTTGACGCCCAGGACGACCGTGACGTCCGGGCCTTTCGCCGGCGCGGTGACGATCACCTTCTTCGCGCCTGCCGCGAGGTGCTTCGCGGCGTCGTCGCGCTTGGTGAAGAGCCCCGTGGACTCGAACACCACGTCGACTCCGAGGGACTTCCACGGGAGCTGCGCCGGATCCTTCACCGACAGCACCTGAAAGTCGTCGCCGTCGACGGAAATGCGGTCGCCGCTGGCCGTCACGCTGCCGTGCAGGTTGCCGAGAATCGAATCGTATTTGAGCAGGTGGGCGAGCGTCGCGGCGCTGGTGAGGTCGTTGACGGCGACGAAGTCCACGTCCTTCGCGCCGAGCGCCGCGCGCATGATGTTGCGGCCGATGCGGCCGAATCCGTTGATCCCGACTTTGATCGCCATCTCATCCTCCCGCACGCCGGTGACGCCGGCGTCACGGCCAGTCTGACGCACGCCCGCGCGTCCATCAAAGGCCAACCTGCGGGTGCTCCGCGCGTGCGGCCGGACGCCAAACGCCGATGATACCGAGCGGCTTGCGCCATGGTCAAACGACGGCTACAGTAGGCGGGACCCTGCCATGTACTTCGTCTACAGCGTCCTCATCGTGACGTTCTTCGTCGTGGTGTCGCCGTATCTCGCCTGGCAGGCCCTCCGCTATCGGAAGTACATCGGCAGCCTCCGCCAGCGCTTCGGCCTGCTGCCGGTCTCGTTCAATCTGGACGGCGACGAATCGATCTGGATTCACGCCGTCTCGGTCGGCGAGGTGCTCACCGCGCGGGCGCTCCTCCCCGAACTGCGGGAGCGCTATCCGCGGCTGCGGCTCTTCCTCTCGACGACGACGATGACGGGACAGCAGATTGCGCGCAGCAACCTCCAGTACGTGGACGAGGTCTTCTACTTCCCGTTCGATCTCGGCTTCATCGTGAACCGGCTGCTGCGTCTCGTGAAGCCGCGCCTGTTCATCATGATGGAGACGGAGATCTGGCCGAACCTGCTCCGCGCCTGCCACCGCGACGGCGTCAAGACGATGCTGGTCAACGGGCGGATTTCGTCGCGCTCGTACCCGCGCTATCGCCTCGCGCGGCCGTTCTTCCGCCGCGTGCTCGCGCACGTCGACCGCTTCTGCATGCAGGGGGACGAGTCGGCGCGCCGCATCATCGACATGGGCGCCGATCCCGCGCGCGTCGTCGTCACGGGCAGTTTGAAATTCGATTCGCTGGAGATCCCGGGCACGGTGCCCGATCGCGGCCGGAATCGCGTGCTGCGATACTTCCGCGTCCACGCCTCGCGTCCGGTCGTGATCGCGGCGAGCACGCTCAAAGGGGAGGAAGAACCGGTCCTCGAGGCGTTCCATCGCATCCGCGCGCGCATGCCCGACGCGCTCCTCGTCATCGCCGCGCGCAAGCCGGAGCGCTTCGGCGACGTCGAGCGTCTCGCGCGCGAGGCGGGCTGGAAGGTCGCCCGCCGCACGGAGCTGCCGGTCGACGCCGAACCCCGGCAGGACGTCGTCGTGCTCGACACCATCGGCGAGCTCGCGCAGCTCTATCAGATCGCGACGGTCGTGTTCGTCGGCGGAAGTCTGGTCGATGCCGGGGGGCACAACATTCTCGAGCCGGCGGTGTTCGGCAAGCCGATCGTGTTCGGGCCGCACATGCAGAACTTCGCGGAGATCGCCGCCGCGTTCGTCGAGCACGACGCCGCCGTGCAGGTCCGGACGCCGGGCGAGCTGGAAGACACGCTGCTGGCGCTGCTCGGCGATCCCGTCCGGCGCGCGTCGCTCGGCGCGGCGGCCCGCGCGCTCGTCGAGGCCAACCGCGGCGCACGCGGCAAGACGATGAGCGCCGTCGCCGCGCTGCTCGCGCCGCAGGTGCCCGGCAACGTGCGTCCCTTCAGGGTGGTCCACTGAACGCGTGATCCACCACGTCTACAGCGTCGTGGCGCGCCGCCGGCGCCGGTTCTACGCGACGCACCCCGAACGGCGGCGCCGGCTGTCCAATCCCGTGATCAGCGTCGGGAATCTCGCGGTCGGCGGCCGCGGCAAGACGCCGGCGGTCGCCGCAATCGCCGCGCGCCTGCTCGCCGCGGGGGAGCGCCCGGCGATCCTCAGCCGCGGCTACGCGAGGCGGCGCCCCGAACCGGGCGTCGTGGTCGTGCGCGATCCATCGGGCATTCGCGCCGATCTCGATCGGGCGGGAGACGAGGCGCTGATGCTCGCGCGCGCGCTGGACGGCGCGGCCGTCCTCGTCTGCGAGGACCGCTATCTCGCCGGCCGTCTGGCCGAGCACCACTTCGGCTGCACCGTTCACCTGCTCGACGACGGGTTCCAGCACCTGAGGCTGCACCGCGACATCGATCTGGTCATGATCGCGCGCGAGGATCTCGAGGATCCGCGGACGCTGCCGTCGGGACGGCTGCGCGAGCCGCTGGAGGCCATGCGCGACGCCGACGCGATCGTCGCGCTCGAGGATGCCGACGTGAACGGGCTCGCCACGGGCAAGCCGGTGTGGCGCGCGCGGCGGCAGTTGTTGCCGGCGCGGTGGGTCGAGGAGGAGGGCGCGCGCGAGGCGGTCACGCCTGCCGCGGGCGCCGTCGTGGCGCTGGCCGGCATCGCGTCGCCGCAGCGGTTCTTCGCGGATCTGCGCGCGGCGGGGTGGCCGATCGCGCGCACGATCGCCTTCCGCGATCATCACCGGTACAGCCAGCGCGACCTCGAGCGGATCGCTCGCGAGGCGCGCGCCGCCGGCGCCGCGCTCGTCGTGACGACCGAGAAGGACGCCGTGCGCCTGCTGTCGCTCCGGCCGCTGCCGATCGCGGTTGCCTGGGTGCCGCTCGTCTTGACCATCGAACCGGAGGCGGCGTTCGGCGACTGGCTGGCGTCGGCCGTCGCGGCGGCGCGCGGAGCACGGCATGGCTGAGCGCGCGCGCTTCCGCCATCACGTCGAGTACGCGGCGGTCGCCGCGGCGCGGGCGATCGTGCGGCGGCTGCCGATGCGCGCGGTGCTCGCGCTCGGATCCGCGCTCGGGCGGACGTTTCATGCCGTCGATCGCGGGCACCGGCGCCTCGCCATCGACAACCTGCAGCATGCGTTCCCGGTGCGGACGCGCCGCGAGTGCGCGCAGATTGCGCGCGAGATGTTCGCGCACTTCGGCCGCCTGCTCACGGTGCTGTTGAAGTTCAGCACCATGAGCGCCGCCGAGATGCTCGCGCGGGTCGAGTTCGAAGGAGAGGATCGCGTCGCCGCCGCGCACGCGCGCGAGCGCGGCGTGCTGCTCTTCACGGGTCATTTCGGCTTCTGGGAAATCAACGCCCTCGTCCACGCGTTGCGGCTCCAGCCGATTGCCGTCCTCGCCCGGCCGCTGGACAATCCGAAGCTCCACGCGCTGCTCGAGTCGGTGCGCTGCGCGACGGGCAACACCGTCATCTACCGGCAGGGGGCGATCCGCCGCGTGCTGCGCGCGCTTGCGGCGAATCAGGCGGTGGCCATCCTGATCGATCAGCACATCCAGACGGCGGACGCGGTATACGTCGACTTCTTCGATCGTCCCGCCGCGACGACGTCCGCGCTCGGCGCGCTCGCGCTGCGCACCGGCGCCCCGGTGATTCCCGTGTTCGCGCTGGCGCTGCCCGGCGGCCGCTTCCGGATGGTCTACGAACATGCCGTCGAGCCGCCGCGCGCGGACGATCCGGAGGCCATTCGCGACTTCACGCAGCGCTGCACCGACGTGCTGGAGATGTACGTGCGGCGCTATCCGTCGCAGTGGCTCTGGATGCATCGCCGGTGGCGCGACGTCGAGCCGTCCACCGCCGGCGTCCGCGGCATGTTCCCGGCGGCGACCCGGGAAGAGGAATGAGCGGCACGCGGCGGCTCGTCGTGCGGATGCCGAACTGGCTCGGCGACGCGGTGATGGCGATTCCCGCGCTGGCCGCGGTGCGGCGGCACTTCGCGCAGTCGACGCTCGTCCTCGCGGCCCCCGCGTCGATCGCGCCGCTGTTTGCCGAGCGGACGCCGGCCGCGCCCGATGAAATCCTGACGGTGGATCGCCCGCGCGAATCGCGGGACCTGCGCGACGCGCGCGCCGACGCCGTGTTGCTGCTCCCCAACTCGTTCGGCAGCGCGTGGACGGCGCGCCGCAGCGGCATCCCCGAACGGTGGGGCTACGCGGCGTCGGGCCGCCGCTGGCTGCTGACGCGCGCCGTGCGCCGGCCGCGCGGCACGCGGCATCAGATCGCGTATTACCTCGAACTGGTGCGGGCGCTCGGCATCGACGCGCCGGATACGGCGCCGCGCATCGAGGCGACGCCGGAGACGGCGGCAAGGGCCGCGCGGCTGCTCGCCTCGGCCGGCGTCCCGGAGCACGCGCGGCTCGTCGGATTTGCCCCCGGCGCCGCGTACGGCCACGCCAAGCGCTGGCCGCCCGACCGCGTCGCGGCGGTGGCGGCAACGCTGGCGCGGCGCGACGCCGTGACGCCCGTCATCTTCGGCGCCGCGGCCGATCGCGACACGGGGCGTGCGATAGAATCCTCGCTGCCGCCGGACGTCCGCGCCGTGAATCTGATCGGACGAACGGATTTGCGGCTGCTCGTCGGCGTTGTCGCGCGTTGTGCCGCGTTCGTCTCCAATGATTCCGGCGCGATGCACGTGGCCGCGGCGCTCGGCGTGCCCGTAACGGCTGTTTTCGGCCCGACGGACGAACGGGTCACCGCGCCGGCGGGCGAGCGGCACGTCGTCATCCGCCACGAGGTGTTCTGCCGCCCGTGCCATCTGCGCGACTGTCCCATCGATCATCGGTGCATGAAGAGAATCACGGTGGACGAGGTCGTGGCGGGGGTCAGGAAAAATTGGTGAATTGGTGAATTGGTGAATTGGTGAATTGAATTGGTGAATGGACGCGGGGCGGTGTTCCTCGACCGCGATGGGACGCTGATCGAAGAAGCGGGATATCTCGACCGGATCGAGCGGCTGGTGTTCTATCCATTCAGCACGGACGCCGTGCGGGTCCTGAATCGCGCCGGGCTGGCGGTGGTCGTCGTGACGAACCAGGCCGGCGTGGCGCGCGGCATTTTTCAGGAGTCGTTCGTGGCCGAGGCGCACCAGTACGTCCGCGAGCGGCTCGACGCCGGCGGCGCTCGCGTCGATGCGTTCTACTACTGTCCGCATCATCCGGACGCGAGTGTCGCCACATACCGGGTCGCGTGCGACTGCCGCAAGCCGCAGCCGGGCATGCTGCGGCAGGCGATCGACGATCTCGGCCTCGATCCCGCGCGGTCGTTCGTCATCGGCGATCGCTGGCACGACCTGCAGGCGGGGCAGGCGCTCGGCATCCGGGGCGTGCTCGTGCGCACCGGCTACGGACGCACCGAAGAAGCCGCGCCGAAGCCGGGCGTGATCCCCGCGGCGATCGTGGACAACCTGATGGATGCGGCCTCCTGGATCCTGCGCGCGTGATGGCTCCGTCTGCCGATCGCCTGCTGTCGATCATCGACGGCTTCCCCCGGCGCCGCGTGCTCGTCGCCGGCGATCTCATCGCCGACGAATTCATCTACGGTGAGATCGCGCGCGTGTCGCGCGAAGCGCCGGTGCTCATCCTCAATTACGACTCGACCGAGGTCGTGCCCGGCGGCGCCGGCAACGCGGCCAGCAACGTCGCGGCGCTCGGCGGACGCGCCAGGACCGTCGGCCTCGCGGGGCGCGACGAGACCGGCCGGCGGCTGATCGACACGCTGCGCGCGCGCGGCGTGGACGCCGCCGGCGTGCTGCGCCCTTCGGGCTACGGTACCCCGACGAAGACGCGCATCCTCGCCGGCGGCATCCATTCCGCCAAGCAGCAGGTAGTGCGTATCGATCGCGCCGCAACCGCCGCGACGGACGATCGCGTCCGCGCGGCATTCGAGCGGCGCGTGCTCGATGCCGCCCGCGGATGCGACGCCGTGCTGATCTCCGACTACGGCAGCGGCCTCGTGACGCCGGCGCTCGCCGCGGCCGTGCGCAAGCGCGCGCGTGGTCCGGTCCTCGTGGATTCCCGCTACGGGCTGCTGCGCTTCCGCGGCGCGACCGCCTGCACGCCGAACGAGGCCGAGGTGGAGCAGGCGCTCGGGATCCGCATCGGCGACAACCGCCGCACGCTGGAGCGTGCCGGGCGCACGCTGCTCGCGCGGCTGCGCCCCGCGGCCGTGCTGATTACGCGCGGCAGCCGCGGCATGGCGCTGTTCGAGCCGGATCGGCCGACCGTCCACATCCCCATCTCGGGATCGGATCAGATCGCCGACGTGACCGGCGCCGGCGATACGGTGATTGCGACGCTCGCGCTCGCGCTCGCCGCCGGCGCCTCCTTCGAGGAAGCGGCGCATCTCGCGAACCATGCGGGCGGCATCGTCGTCATGAAACGCGGCACCGCGACCGTCGCTGCCGACGAGCTGCGCCGCGTCATCGAGGCGTCCTGATCGTGGGACGCATCCTGTCGCGCGACGAGCTGATCGCCGCCATCGCCGAAGACCGGCGCGCCGGCCGCACCATCGCCCTCGCGAACGGCTGTTTCGATCTGCTGCACGTCGGGCACGTCCGCTATCTGCAGGCCGCCGCGCGGGAAGCGGACCGTCTCGTCGTCGCGATCAATGACGATGCGTCGGTGGCGGCCCTCAAGGGGCCAGGACGCCCGATCCTCGACGCGCGCGCTCGGGCCGAGCTCGTCGCGGCGCTGCGCGGCGTCGACTACGTGACCCTCTTCGCCGAGGCGACCGTCACGCCTCTGCTGCTCGCGATCAGACCGGACGTCCACTGCAAGGGGACCGATTACGTACCCGATACCGTCCCCGAGCGGGAGACGGTTCGCGGCTATGGCGGCCGGGTCGCGATCGTCGGCGATCCGAAGGACCACTCGACGCGCGACCTGATCGCCCGCATCCGCCATGACGGCGGGTCTGAAGACCCGCCCTACGACGGCGTGAAGCGGACGCGGCCATCCGGACAATGAACATTCTGATCGTGCGACTGGGCGCGCTCGGCGACGTGGTGCACGCGATTCCGGCCGCCGCGGCGCTGCGTGATGCGTTTCCCGACGGCCGTCTCGACTGGCTCGTCGAGGCGCGCCACCGCGACATCGTCGATCTGGTCACCGTGATCGATCGACGCATCGTGCTCGGGTCGGCGTCCGTCCGCGGCTGGACCGTCGCCGCGCGCGAGATGCGCGCCGAGCGCTACGACGTCGCGATCGACCTGCAGGGGCTGATGAAGTCGGCGGTGCTGGCGCGTGCGTCGGGCGCCCGGCGCGTCGTCGGATTTTCGATCTGGCATCTGCGGGAGAAGACGGCGCGGCCGTTCTACTCGGCGACCGAACCGGCCGAAGGGGGACATGTCATCCGCAAGAACCTGCGGCTGCTGCACGCGGTCGGCATCGAGGACCAGCGCATCCGCTTTCCGCTGGCGCCCGTGCCCGACTCCGCGGCGCTGGACACGATCCGGCGCCGTGTCGGACCGGACGCGCCGTTTGCGATCGTCAACGCGGGCGCGGCGTGGCCGAACAAGCGG
>DASSOM010000245.1:0-4679 GCA_035700625.1 Vicinamibacterales bacterium | reverse complement strand
TCCGCGCCGAAGAACCCGGCCACCCCGCCGCCGGGCACCGACGTCTCCTGCGACCGCAACAGACCGGGGAGGACGATCGTGTCGCCGTCGTACACGCGCACCTGGGTCTCCGCTTCGCTCACGCTCAGCGGCGCCGCGCCGTCCGCGCGCATGCGCCCGTCGGGCCGTGCCGTCCACGACGGCGCGATGCTCAACTGGACGATCCCGTCCGCCGCAATCTGCGGCACGACGCGCAGCGTAAGCCCTTCCGTGAGGGCGGCCGGATCGGCGCGCGCGTCCAGCGATGCGTCGCGCAGGCCGAGGCGCAGCGTCGCCGCCGCGTTGTTCAGCACCACCACTTCCGGCGCGGCGTCGACGCGCACGGTGCCGAGCGCACCCAGCGCCGATTGCAGCGCGTCGAGATCGGCAACCGCGAACGCCGCGGCGGGCGGCTGCGCCGCGAGGCCCAGACTCGCACGCACGGCGCGCCAGTCGATCGCGCGTCCCTCGCGAAGCGCTACCGTCAGCACGCGCGCCTGCACCCGTACCTGGCGCGCGCGGCGCGTGTGGACTGCCTCGAGATACGCCGCCACGCGATCGAGCCGATCGGGCGCGTCCGTCACCTGCGCGAGTCCCGCCAGCCGATCCACGTGAACGGCGCCGGCCGGGGACAGCAGCGTCCTGATTCCTGCCTCGATGTCCGCGAACGGATCGCCCGCGCGCGCGGCCGCCGGATCGGCGAGGACGTTCAGATCGAAGTACCGCGTGCCGGGCCGCACGGGAAAAATCCTGATCGTCCGGCCGTCGAGGGCGTACCCCAGCCCGCGCGGCTGCGCGACGATCTCGATCGCCTGCCGCAGGCTGACGTCCTTCAGCTCGCCGTAGAACGTCCCCTCCACGCCCGGGTCGAGCGCCAGCCCGAACGACGTGTCGCGCAGCAGCAGCGCGAACACGACATGCAGCGGCGCCGGCTCGGCAAACGACACGGTGGCGATATGCGTGGCGTCGAGTTGCGCGAGCGATCGCGGATCCACGCCCGTCACGGGCAGTGGGGGAAGCTGGACGTCCGCCGGGACCGCCAGGCTCGTCACCGGCAGGTCGGCCGGCACGCTCTGCGCGTGGACGGAGGCGGCGAGCGTCAGCGTCACCGTCGCGGCAAGCACACCGCGCAACTGCACCTAAGCCTCGTGGATGGAGGTAGTTACGCCAGACCGGCGGCGCGCCATTGGACGCGCACCGGATTGCACACTTTTTCTAAATGGAGATGTCGGCGCGAACGGTTGCGATCTGTAGAGGTAAAGAGGGGCCGCCCGGATTCACCCCACCGGCGGCGGAACGACGTCGATCGTCCCTGGGGGCGGAGGCGGCGGCGCGTTCTTCTTGAACAGCGCGACGCCCAGCAGGCCGCCGAGCATCGCGAAGATGCCGCCGATGATCACGCTGAACACGAGCTTCACCGCGATCATCGCCGGCGCGAAGCCGCGCGCGGCCATGTTCTCGAACATCGAGCGCGTCTCTGACGGCAGGTCCGGATTCGACAGCACGAACCGCTCGAGCAGCCGCTGCTGCAGCGGCCCCATCATCACCTCGATCGGAATGCTGATGAGCGCGCCGATGACGCCGCCGAAGATCCCGGCGAGCAGGCCGACCAGCGCGCCGTCGGCGGCGCTCACCTGATACGGATAGTTCTGCTGCATCAGGTACGTCGCCAGCACGCCTCCCCCAATCACCCACAGACAGCAGCAGTTGCCGAGGCTCACGAAGGGCAGCGCGGAGAGCACGCCCATCAGCAGGCCGCCGAGCAGAGCCGGCTGGAGCTTCGGAGGAGGAGGCGTCATATCAGTCGTAGTACTCCCGGCCGAGGTGCGTGATCAGCTCCTCGCCTTTGAGATACCGCAGCGTGTTCTTCAGCTTCATCAGCTGGATGAAGAGATCGTGCTCGGGATACAGGCCGGGCGCGTGCATCGGGCTCTTGAAATAGAAGGAGAGCCACTCCTGAATGCCGGACATCCCCGATCGCTTCGCGAGGTCCAGGAACAGCGCCACGTCGAGGACGATCGGCGCCGCCAGGATGCTGTCGCGGCACAGGAAGTTGATCTTCAACTGCATCGGATAGCCGAGCCAGCCGAAGATGTCGATGTTGTCCCAGCCTTCCTTGTTGTCGCCGCGCGGCGGGTAGTAATTGATCCGGACGACGTGGCAGAGCTTTTCGTAGAGATCCGGATACAGATTCGGCTGGAGGATGTAGTCGAGGACCGACTTCTTGCTCTCCTCCTTCGTCTTGAACGACTCCGGATCGTCCAGCACCTCGCCGTCGCGATTACCGAGGATGTTCGTGGAATACCAGCCCTCGACGCCGATCAGACGCGATTTCAGCCCGGGCGCGATGATCGTCTTGATCAGCGTCTGCCCCGTCTTCAGGTCCTTGCCGGCGACGGGTGATCCGGACTGCTGCGCGAGCTGCAGCAGCGCGGGCACGTCGGCGCTCAGGTTCGGCGCCGCGTTCGCGTACGGGATGCCTTCCTTCAGCGCCGCATACGCGTAGATCATGCTGGACGGGATCGCCGGGTCGTTCGCCTCGAGCGCCTTCTCGAACGAGTCCACCGTCGCGTGCGCGGGCGCCTCGGTCATGTAGACCTCGGTGCTGCCGCACCACACGAGCACCATGCGGCTCAGGCCGTGCTCCTGCTTGAAGCGGCGCAGATCTTCGCGGAGCTGCTCCGCGAGCTCGCGCTTGTTCTTCCCCTTCTTGACGTTCGGGCCGTCGAGTCGCTTGACGTAGCGGCGATCGAAGACCGCGGGCCACGGCCGGATCTGCTCGAGCTCCGGCTTGATCTGCTCCAGCAGATCCTTGTCGAGGACGCCGGCCGTCTTCGCGGCTTCGTAGCAGTTTTCGTCGAAGATGTCCCAGCCGCCGAAGACGATGTCGTCGAGCGGCGCGAGCGGAAGGAAGTCCTTGATCGACGGCGAGCGCCCTTCCGTGCGCTTGCCGAGACGAATGGTCCCCATCTGCGTGAGCGATCCGATGGGTTTGGCAAGGCCGCGGCGGACGGCGCAGACGCCAGCGATGGTCGTCGTGCTCACGGCGCCGAGTCCCACGAGCGCGACACCCAGCTTCCCGTCAGCAGCCTCGATTTTTGGCGAATTTTTCACGATGTCTCTAACCGGGGGGCTTCGCCCCGCCGGACCCCCCATCGCCGTCGCTGGCGGGGGCCCCCAACCCGCGCTCCGCTCCGGCGTGGCGCGCCCTGGGCGCGCCGGGTCCGTCATCAGGCGAATGGAATTCTCTTGTGGGGCCGAATACGGACTATATCATTCCAAAGAGATGGCCTGGTTCCGCAAATCCGCGCCGGCCGAACCGCTCGCGGTGACGATGACCGGCGTCAAGCTCGGCGATCGCCTGCTGGTCGTCGGCACGCACGACCCGCGTCTCACCGCGGCGCTCGCGTCGAAGGCGGGACTGACGGGCCAGGCGCACGTCGCCGCCCCGGACCAGGAGCCGCTCGATCGCGCGCGCGCGATCGTCGAACGCGAGGGGGCGCTGGCCGAGTTCGCGCGCGCGCCGCTCGCATCACTCCCGTACGACGCGGACGCGTTCGACGTGGCGGTGCTGCCGTCCGTCCTGCCGGCACTAACGCCCGAGGAGCGCGTCGCGTGCCTGCGCGAAGTCCGCCGCGTCCTCCGCCCCGGCGGACGCATCGTCGTCATCGACACCGCGCCGCGCGCGGGCCTTGGCGCCCTCATCAGCCGCCGACAGGCCGACCCACATTACGCAGAGCACGGCCCGATCCGCACGCTGCAGGCGGAAGGGTTCGCCGCGGTGCGCACGCTCGCGGAACGGGATGGCTACCGCTTCGTGGAAGGCGCGAAGCGGTAGCGAGCGCTAGCGAGCGCAGGTAAGGTGACGGCCGCCATCAATGGAGATCGTTTCGCCGGTGATCCAGCCGGCGCGGTCGGAGGAGAGGAAGACGATCAGCTCCGCGATCTCATCGGCCTGGCCGGGACGGCCGAGCGGATGCGTCCCTTTCGAGCGCTCAAGGAACGCCGTGTAGCTTTCCTCGGTCATCCCGCTGCGGCGATGCAGATTGGTGACGACGACTCCCGGGTTGACCGCGTTGACGCGGACACCGCTCGGCGCGAGTTCGAGCGCCGCGCAGCGGGTGAGGTGATCGATCCCCGCCTTGCTCACGCAATACGCCAGCACACCCGGGAACGAGCGCTGGCCGGTGACGCTCGACACGTGGACGACCGACCCGCGCGTCTTGGTCAGATGCGGGACCGCCGCGCGCATCAGCCGGAACGGCGCGCGCAGGTTCACGTCGAGCATCCGATCCCAGTCCTCATCGCTCGTCGTCTCGATCGTACCTGAAGCGATGATCCCCGCGGCCGTGACGACGGTGTGAAGTTCGCCAAACGCGTCGAGCGCCGCGCCGACCATCGCGGCCGGCGCATCCGCGGCGGTGACGTCCGCCTCCAGAATCGCGTAGCGGCCTCCGGCCGACTTCATGGATGAGGCCACCTCTTCCAGGTTGGCACGCTCGCGTCCGACCGCGAGCACGGCCGTTCCTTCGCGCGCGAACCGCTGCGCGACCGCGCGGCCGATCCCGCTCGATGCGCCCGTCACTATCGCTGTGTGCATCCGGGCACTGTACATCACCGGTCAGGGCTGAAGCCCTGACCCACATGCGGCTTGCTTGCCC
>DASSOM010000244.1:0-6915 GCA_035700625.1 Vicinamibacterales bacterium | reverse complement strand
GCTCGACATCTTCGCCACGATCTATCTCGTATGGGCCATCGCGGAAGCCGGCGAGGGCACGCGTCGCCGCGCGGTCGTCACGGCGCTGGTGCTTCTGGCCGCCTCCACCGCCCGCGGCGTCTACGCGGGGTTCTTCGAGTTCCCCGATCGGCCGCTCTTCGCGGTGCACCTGCGCGACGATGACTGGGGACGGACGATGGCCTGGGTACGCTCGAGCACGCAGGTCGACAGCACGTTTCTCGCCGATCCGCTGCACGCCGCGCGCTATGGATCCAGCCTGCGGGTCGGCGGCCGGCGCGACGTGTTCCTCGAGCGCGTGAAAGACGGCGCGATTGCGATGTACGATCGGGACGTGGCCATGCGCATGGCGGATCGGGAGCGTGCGCTCGACGCGCATCCCTGGAACACCGAACCCGGCGCCCGTGCGCTGGCGTCGCGGTACGGGCTCGACTACCTGATCGCCGACCGCCAGCTTGCGCTGCCGCTGGCCTTCAAGACCGGCGCGCTGTTCGTGTACGACCTCAACGATCGATGACCTCCGGCCCGGCACGCACGACATCCCTCGACGACACGTTCGTTCCACGCCGTCACCTGCGCAACGGCCACCTGATGACCATCTGGTGCTGGGGCGCGCCGCGGCGATTTCCGCAATTGCCGCCGCCGGAGGCGCGGCTCTTCCGGGTCACGCCCGACACGCGCATCCTTGCGCACTGCTACTGGCAGGCGGAGCGGCGGGGGCGTCCGACGATTCTCGCGCTGCACGGCCTCGAAGGGTCGAGCGAGGCGCACTACATGCGCGGCATCGCCGACAAGGCGCTGCGCGCCGGCTACAACGCGGTGCTCCTCAATCAGCGGACGTGCGGCGGCACCGAGCACCTCGCGCCCGGACTGTACAACTCGGGCCTGACCGAAGACGCCGACCATGTCATCCGCGAGCTCGCCCGCACCGACGGTATCGACTTCATCGTCGTCGCGGGCTACTCGCTCGGCGGCAATCTCGCGCTGAAGCTGGCCGGCGATTACGGCAGCGCGCCGCCTCCTTCACTCAAAGGCGTCTGCGCGGTGTCGCCCGTTGCCGAGCTCGAGGCGTGTGTGCACGCCCTCGAGCGGCGGCAGAACGTCGTCTATCAGTGGAATTTCGTCCGCGGTTTGAAAGCCCGCATGCGCCGGAAGGTCGTGCATTGGCCCGACCTCTACGACCTGACGCCGCTGCGGCGCATCCGCAGCGTGCGCGCGTTCGATGACGCGTACACGGCGCCGCACTTCGGTTTCCACGGCGCCGAAGACTACTACCATCGTCAGGCCGCGATGCGCGTGATCGGCCGGATTGCGGTGCCGGCCTTGATCATCACGGCGGCAGACGACCCGTTCGTGCCGCCGGAGATCTTCCGCGACCGCACGATCGCCAGCAATCCGCACATCACTCTGCGCCTGACGCCGCACGGCGGACACTGCGGCTTTCTCGCCGAACGCGACGGTCACGAGGACGACGGGTATTGGGCGGAGCGGATGATAATTAGATTCCTGTCAATGCTGAATGCTCAATGCTGAATGCCGAATGGGGTTCAAGGTGCGGGGTTCAGCAGCGCGCGCAGCTGCGCGGCGAAGGCGGGTCCCTTCCCTGATTCTTCGTGCTTGAAGTAAATGAAGACGTCCTGCGGGCCGGCGAGGCTCCGAATCGTCTCCGCCCAGCGCGCCAGGTCCGCGTCCTGATAGCCCTCGTCGCGCAGCCGGAAGTACGCGTAGTCGGCCGTCGCGACAACCGGGGTGCTCATCTTCTCGCTGTCGGCGATGCACAGCGCGAGGTTGCGCGCGCGCAGCAGGTCGAACACGCGGTCGTCGTGCCATGACGCATGGCGGAACTCGAATGCCGCGCACGTGCCCTCGGGCAGCGACTCCACGAACGTCTGCAGCACACCGTCGTCGCGCTTGAACGTCGGCGGCAGCTGGAACAGCAGGACGCCGAGCTTCGGTCCAAGCGTCCGCGCCGTGCGGCAGAACGTCTGCGTCAGCTCTTCGCACCGCTGCAGCTTCGCGTCGTGCGTGATCCGCCGCGGCGCCTTGAGCGTGAAGCGGAATCCATCCGGCGTCCCCGCCGCCCACCCCGCCAGCAGCTTCTCCGTCGGAATGCGGTAGAAGGTGTAGTTCACCTCCACCGTGTCGAACCGCTCGGCGTAGTACGCCAGCATCTTCGCCGTCGGGAACTTTTCCGGATAAAAAGTTCCGCGCCATTCGGGGTAGTTATAGCCGGACGTGCCAAGGGCGTGCATCGTCTGTCAATGCTAAATGCTAAATGCCAAATGCTGAAAGGGTTCGGGTCCGAACAGCGACGTTCCGTTTCCGGACACCTGGAACTGCACCACGCCCCGGTTTGGGGCTGAATTCGTCAGCTTGTCTGCCCTGCGCGAGTGGCAACGTTCTGGCTACCCTCGTTCATCGTCTTCGTCGGCGTTCTTCTTGATGGTAGTCAGGATGGCGCTCAATTGTCTGGCCTCGTCGAGCAGCGGTGGGAATTCGCAGTTCGGCATTCAGCATTGACAGGCTAGCAGGCAGCATTGACATGCGATCAGACCTCACCCAGGCCCTCCGCCTCCTGTTCCGCTCCCGCGGCATCTCGATCGTCGCCGTCGCGACGCTGGCGCTCGGTATCGGGACGAATGCGGCGATCTTCAGCGTGGTCCACGCCGTGCTGCTCAAACCGCTGCCCTACCCCGAGCCGTCGCGCCTGATGATGCTGCGCGAGACGGTGGCCGGCAAAGAGGACAGCATGCCGGTGTCGCCGCCATCGTTCGCCGACTGGCGCGTCAATCGCAGCTTCCAATCGATTGGCGCGTACGCGACGGGCAGCTTCATCCTCACCGGCGGCGGCGAACCGGTTCGCGTCCCCGGCGCGGACGTGTCGGGTCGATTCTTCGAGACGCTCGCGGTCCGGCCGGCACTCGGGCGTCCGCTGGTCGACGCGGACGATGTGGACGGCGGTCCGCTGGTGGCGGTCATCGGCTTCGACTTGTGGATGTCGCGGCTCGGAGGGGACCCGGGCGTCATCGGACGGCGTCTGACGCTTTCCGACAAGTCCTATCAGATCGTCGGCGTGATGCCGCGCGGCTTCGACTTTCCGGATGCGGCCGAAATCTGGGTCCCGCTGGCGCTTCCGCCGGGGGAGTTCGACGCAAGCCAGCGGATGTCGTTCTATCTGGATGCGATCGCCCGTCTCGCACCAGGCATCAGCCGGGAACAGGCATCATCGGAGATGACGGCAATCGCGGCGCGCGCCGCGACCGCGTATCCGAAGAGCAATGCCGGGCGCGGCGTCGCGGTCGTGCCGCTGCGCGAGTCCATTGTCGGCGACGTCCGCCGGCCGCTCATGATTCTCCTGGGCGTCGTCGCGATCGTGATGCTGATCGCGTGCGCGAACGTCGCCAACCTTTTGCTCGCGCGCGCCGCGGCGCGCCGGGACGAAATGGCGGTGCGGATGGCGCTCGGCGCCGGACGCTGGCGCATCTTCCGGCAGATGCTCGTCGAAAGCCTGGTGCTCGCGGGCGCGGGCGCCGCGGCGGGTCTGCTGTTGGCCTCATGGACGCGCGACGCGATCGTCGCGCTCGCGCCGGCGGGCGTCCCCCGCATCGATCAGGTCCGCATCGATCCGGCCGTTATCGCCTTCACGCTCGCGCTCGCGTTCGTCACGGCCATCGTGTTCGGCGTCGCGCCTGCGCTGGCGGCGTCCCGCCCGGGCGGCGGCGCGCCTCGCGGCCTCAGGAGCGCCGCGGGCACCGGCGGCGGCCGCGCCGTACGCGGCGCGCTCGTCATCGTCGAATTGACGCTGAGCGTCGCGCTGCTCGTCGGCGCCGGCCTGCTCGCGCGCACGTTCTGGAAGCTCGTCACCGTCGATCCCGGCTTCCGTCCCGATGGCGTGATGACGATGGAGGTCGTGCTGCCGCGGCCGAAGTACGCGGAGCCGGAGCGGCGCGTCGCCATGTTCGATCGGGTGCTCGAGGTCCTCCGCGAGAACCCGATGATCGAGGCTGTCGGCGCCACGACGAACCTGCCGCTTGCCGGCGGCAACATGTCGTTCGGCTTCTACACGCAGAACATGACGCCGGATCGCGATACGCCGCACATCGCGAATTTTCGCGGCGTGACGCCGGGGTATTTCCGCGCGATGGGCGTTCCCGTGTTGCGCGGACGCGCGATCGCGGCCAGCGATCGGCCGGGCTCGCCGCCAGTGGTCGTCATCAACGACGCGATGGCGCGCGAGTATTGGCCGAACGCCGATCCGATCGGAGAGCGGATTGCGATTACGCGTGGCCGCGAGACCGTGTGGCGCGAAATCGTGGGCGTCGTCGGAAGCGTCCGCCAGGCGGCCGTCGGCACGCCGCCCGCCCCCGAGATGTACATGCCGTACGTGCACGATCCGTTTCCGTTCCTTCGCTTCGTCGTCAGGACGTCGCTCGGGACGGACGCCGCGGCAGGCGCGATGCGCGCCGCGGTGTGGATGGCGGACCCGGCGCAGCCGGTCACGCGCGTCCGCCCGATGCGCGACGTCATCGCCGCCTCGCTCGCCGACGCGCGGTTCAACGCCGTCCTCATCGGCGCGTTTGCCGTCCTGGCGCTCGCGATTGCGGGTGTCGGCCTCTACGGTGTGATCGCCTATACAATCGCGCTCAGACTGCCCGAGATTGGCGTCCGCATGGCGCTCGGCGCCGAGCGCCGCCACGTGCTCGGCTTGGTGTTGCGGCAGTCGCTCGCGCTGACGCTGGTGGGCGTTGCTCTCGGCATGGGACTCGCGCTCGGGCTCACGCGTGCGATTGCGACGCAGCTTTTCGCGACCGCGCCCACCGACGCCGTCACGTTTGGCGGCGTCGCGCTCGCGCTGACGCTCGTCGCGCTGGCGGCCAGCTACGTGCCCGCGCGCCGCGCCCTCCGCGTCGATCCAGCTGCCGCGCTACGCGCGGAGTAGAGGTCGGATGTTGGATGTCGGATGTTGGATGTGACGTCGGGGTACGCGGCGCATCAAGCTAAAATTTGGAAGCTGGCGGCTGGAAGCTGGAAGCTGGAAGCTGGTAGCTGATATGAGACACGCGATTCGCACGCTGATCAACTCGCCCGGGTTCACGCTCGTCGCGGTCGCGACGCTCGCGCTCGGCGTCGGCGCCAACGCCGCGATGTTCAGCGCCGTCAACGGCGTCCTGCTCAAACCGCTGCCGTTTTCCAATCCCGACAGCCTCGTCCACATCTGGACGGAAAACCACTCCGGCGTGAAGAGCAGCCAGGCGCCCGGTTCGTATCTCGACATCCGGCGGCAGAACCGGTCGCTCGTCGAGATGGCCGGCTATCGCACCGACATGATCGGCCTCGCGACGAACGCCGAGCCGCTGCAGGTCGAGGGCGTGTACGTCACCTCCGAGTTCTTCGATGTGCTCGGCACGCCTGCCGCGTACGGCCAGGCGTTCTCGAAGGCGCGCGGCCAGCATCCCGGCGAGCGGCTCGTCGTCCTTGGCGACGAGGCCGCGCGCCGTCTCTTCGGCACGCCTGACGCGGCAGCCGGCCGCCCCGTGCGCGTGAACGCCGAGAGCTACGTCGTCGCCGCGGTGATGCCCGCGAGCTTCGCGTGGCCGCGCAGCGCGGGCGTCTGGGTGCTGTCCGCGAAAGATGTCCCGCCGGCGCCGATCGAAGGGGCCGACGCGCCCACCAATCGCGACATCCGGTACTTCGAAGCGGTCGGGCGCCTGAAGCCGGACGTGACGCTCGCACAGGCGCAGCAGGATCTGGATCGCGTCGCCGTGCAGATGGCCGCCGAGCACGGCAACACCGAAGCGCGGGCGATCGGGCTCACGCCGGTCCGCGAGGAGATCATCGGCGACGTCAGCGGCGCGCTGTGGCTCCTGCAGGCAGCCGTGTGCCTCGTGTTGCTGATCGCGTGCGCGAACATCTCGAGCCTGTTGATCGCACGCGCCACCGGACGCCGGCGCGAGCTGGCGATCCGCGCGGCGCTCGGCGCGGGGCGCGGCCGGCTCATTCGCGAGCTGCTGACGGAGAGCCTGATCATCGGCACCGCCGGCGGGCTGGCCGGCCTCCTGCTCGGCGCCTGGCTCATTGCCGTGCTCGTCCGCGTGCTCCCGGAGAACGTCCCGCGCGCGACGAACATCGGCCTCGACGTGACCGTCACCGCCGTGACCATCGCGGCGGCGTTGCTGGCGAGCGTGCTGTTCGGCATCCTGCCGGCGCTCCAGGGCTCGCGCGCGGACGCGATCGTGGCAATGAAGGAGGCCGGGGACCGCGGCGGCAGCGCGCGCGCGCGCGGCCGCGCCGCCCTCGTCGTCGGCGAAATCGCGCTGACCCTCGTTCTGCTGGTTGGCGCCGGGCTCCTCATCAACAGCCTGATGCGCCTGCAGCGTGTGGACACGGGCATGCGGCCGGAGCACGCGACCGTCGCCTTCCTGAACGTGCCGCAGACTCGCTATGCGACGGCGGCCGCCCAGACGCAGCTTTACGGCCGTCTGATCGAAGACCTCTCGGGGCTACCGCAGATCGACGCGGTGGGCGTGGGCTTCCCCGGCCCGCTGCACGGGTCCAGCGCGAGCGGATCGTTCGACATCGAAGGATACACGCCACCCACCCGCGCGGATCGGCCGTTCGCGTACATCGGAACGATCTCCGGAAACTATCTCGCGGCGCTCGGTGTCCCCCTCCTGTCGGGCCGCACCTTCACGGCCTCCGACAGCGCGGAGGCGCCGCCGGTTGTACTGGTAAGCGCCGCGCTCGCCCGGAAGTACTGGCCCGGCGAGAACCCGGTCGGCAAGCGCATCAGGTTCGACGACGATCCGAAGTCGCCGTGGGTGACGGTCGTAGGGCTCGTCGGCGACACACGCCAGCTCGGACTGCGAGAGCCGGCGCCCGCGCTCCTGTACTTTCCGT
>DASSOM010000243.1:0-5802 GCA_035700625.1 Vicinamibacterales bacterium | reverse complement strand
GGCGATCTCGCGGCGCTCGAACTGCTGCACCGCCACGGGCTCGACGTCAACGGGATCCCGGACGGTGTTCCTCCCCTCGTGTACATCCTGCTGTGGTCCGGGGATCCGACCGGGCCGCGCTGGCTCCTGGAGCACGGGGCGGATCCCAACCTGGGGTGGAACGGTGAGGCGCCGCTGCACGTCGCCGCACGGCGGTGGGACGTCGCGATGGCGGAGCTGCTCGTCCAGCGCGGCGCGGACGTGTCGCGGCGGAACGCGGATGGCGCAACGCCGCACACCGTCGCGGCGCTCCACGGCAACGCGGACGTCGCCGCGTGGCTGCTGGCGCACGGGGCGGTGGACGAGCTGTCGCCGCTCGATCGATTCGTCGGCGCGTGTGCGCGCGGCGATCGCGCGAGCGCGGAGGCGATGCTCAACACGCATCCCGATCTCCGATCGCAGCTGCGTCCCGAGCACCATCTTCTGCTGCATCGTCCGGCCGAGAGCGGCAACGCCGACGTCCTCGAGACGATGCTCGCGTGCGGATTCCAGCCGAACGCTGCCGCGGACAAGGACCACGTGACGCCGCTGCATCGGGCCGCGATGGGCGGACACCCCGACGCCGTCCGCGTGCTGCTCGCGCACGGCGCGGACGTCAACGCCGCCGACGGCATGTTCGCGGCAAGTCCGCTCGTGTGGGCCGTCGAGGGGCGCAGCACCAACGGCGGCGCCGCCGGTGCGGATTACGTCGCGGTCGCGCGGCTGCTGATTGCCGCGGGCTCCCCAGTCGAGTGGAATCCGCCGCCGGGCGCGCCCGGCCCGGAGCGCGTGCTCGAAGGGCTGCAGCAGCTGCGGCGCGAGGCGGCCGTGTGACTGTCAATCCTCCCGCAGCGCCATCATCGGATCGGTGCGCATGACGCGGCGGGCGGGGAACCACGCCGCCGCGAGCGACATCACGAGGACCAGCAGCGCGGCGGCGAGGTACGCGCTCACCCCGGCGGACTTCAGACCGAAGACCTGACTGCCCAGTGTGCGAACCACGAGGACGGCGGTCCCGATTCCGCACACCACGCCGATGCCGGCCAGGCGTACCGGACCGGCGAGCGCCTCGCGGAACAGCCGCCGCGGTTCCGAGCCGAGCGCCAGACGGATGCCGAACTCGCGCCGCCGGCCGGCGACGATGAAGGTGACGAGCGCGAAGAGGCCGACGCCCGCGACGATGGCCGAGAGCGCGCCGATCATGATCGCGAACCCGCTCTGGGTCCGCTCGAGCGCCAGGCTGTTCGAAATGATCGCCGCGAACGACGAATCGTTCTCGATCAGCAGGTTCGGGTTCAGCGCGCGCAGCGTCTGGCGCACCTCGCGCGCGACGGCGCGCCGCTCGTCGGTGCGGTACACCACATCGATCCAGTACGGCGACACCTGCGCGAGCGGCACGAATACGCGATTGCCCGCCGGGCCGGTCAGGCGGATATCGCCGGCGACGCCCACGATCTCGAACGGCGCCGGCTTGCCGCCGAAGAACGACAGCGTCACCGTGCGGCCGATGGGATTGCCGCCCGGAAACTGCCGCGCGAGCTGCGCGTTCACGATCGCGACTCCGGGCGAGCCCGCGACGTCGGTCGATGCGAACGCGCGGCCGGCCTCGAGCGGTACTCCCATCGTGGCGAAGTAGCCGGTGCTGGCCGCATGAAGGGCCGCCATGACCGGCGCCCGTCCTTCCGGCAGATCGATGGGCGCGCCGCCGAGGATCCCGAGCCGGCTGCCCGGAAATCCCGTCGTCGCCGCCGCGCGCCGGACGCCGGGGACCGCGGCAACGCGCTCGAGGATCTCGTCGAACGCGCGCGCGCGCCGCGCGGTGTCGAGGTATGAATCGTCCGAGAACGGCAGGCTGACGTCGATCGCCTGCAGGCCGACCGGATCGTAGCCGCGGTCGCGGCCGAGCGCCTCGAGAAAGGTTCCGAGCATCGCGGCGGCGCCGACGATCAGCACCACCGCGAGCACGATCTCGACGACGACGAGTCCGAGCTGCGTGCCTGAGGCGGCGCCGGTGGATCCGCGCGATCCGCCCAACGCCTCGGCCGGCCGGAGCGACCCGAGCCCCATGGCCGGCAGCAGCGTGATCAGCACGGCCGAAAGGATCGTCAACGCGATCGCGATGCCGACGACCTGCGGGTTCGGTCCGACGCTGTCGAGGCCTGGCGTGGCGCGCGGCATCAACGCGCCAAGCGCGCGCGATCCGTAGGCGGAAACCAGCACGCCGACCGCGCCGCCGATCGCCGACAGCATCACGCTCTCGATGAGCAGCATCCGCGTCAGCCGCCACCGCGAGGCGCCAATCGACAGCCGCACCGCCAGTTCGCGGCGCCGGACGACGTTGCGCGCGAGCAGCAGCCCGGCGAGATTGGTGCAGGCAATCAACAGGAACAAGCCCACGATGCCGAGCAGCGCCTGGAACGCGATTCTCGTGGAACGGTTCGCGGTTTCCCCCGCAGGCGCGGCGAAGGCGGTCCACTCCCGGTTCGTGATTCCCGTCGCGGCGGCGAGCCGCCGGGCGCGCGTGTCGAGTTCCACGCTCGCCTGCTCGATCGTCTGGCCCGATGCAAGGCGTGCGACGGCTTGATACATCCGGCGCTGCGACCCGGGCTCGCCGGCGAGACCGGCGGCTCGCCACACGTCCGCCTCCAGGCCGCGCGGAAACGCGAAGCCGTTCGGCATGACGCCCGCGATCTCGTAGCGTTCATGGCCCAGCTCCATCATCTTGCCGGCGATCGCCGGATCGGCGCCGAACCAGCGCGTCCACGCGTCGTGGCTCAGCATGACGACGCGCGCGCCCGGCACGGCGGCGTCATCGGAGAAATCCCGGCCGATCGCCGGACGGACGCCGAGCACGCGAAAGAGGTTGGGCGTCACGAAGTGCGCCTGCACGCGCACCGGCTCGCCGTTCATGCGGGCGACGTCGGCGCTGTACGAGAATCCGGCCACTGCCGTGAACGCCCGTCCGGCCGTCGAGTAGTCGGCCAGTTCCGCCGCGGTGAGTGACGAGGTGCCGGACGAGGGGATGTGCCTCGCGTGAATCCAGACCAGCCGCTGCGGCTCGAAATACGGCAGCGGCTTCAGCCACAGGGCGTGCGCGAGCGTGAAGACCGTGGAGACGGCGCCGATGCCGATCGCGAGCATCGCGACCGCGAGCAGGCTGAACCCCGGCGCATACGTGAGCCGCCGCGCGGCAAGACGGACGTCCGACCAGATGCCTTGGTGCATGCGTGCCCCCCTCGCGCCGGCGTCGGCCGCCCAGCGTAGCACGCCGCGGCGCTGATCGGCGTCGGGTGTATCGTGGCCGGGACGGATGAATGATGACCGCCATCCCCGGTCAACGGCTGTGCGAAATCGCCCTTGCGGCCATCGGCGCGGCGCTCGTGCTCCTCGCCCTCGGCGCGAATCAGCATTGGCTCGACGCGCACTTCCTGCCGTCGTTTCTCCTGCCGCGCCGGTGGTACGTGGCACTCGAAACGACCGCGCGCGTCACGCTCGGCGCCCTGGGTCTGCTGCTGGGCGTCGTCATGCGGACACGTCTGGCACGATTGGCCGCCGCGAACGCTCGCCATGCCGTTCCGGTCGCGATTGCCGTCGTGGCCGCATTCGTGGCGAGCGACCTGGTGCTCGACCGCATGCGCGCGTCGGACGCGCCGTGGCGGGACGAAGAACCGCTCCGCCGCCCCGACCCGCGGCTCGGGTGGACCTTCGTCCCGGCCCGCACCGCACGGAGCACGATCGGCGGCCGCGAGATCGAGTACGTGTTCGACGCCGCCGGCTATCGCGTCCGCCGGGCCGATGAACCGGTCGATCCCGAACGGCCGACGATTCTCTTCACGGGAGAGTCGGTGCTGTTTGGCGAGGGGCTGACGTGGGAAGAGAGCATCCCGGCACGGGTCGCCGCCATCACGGGCGTGCAGAGCGCGAATCTCGCCGTGCGCGGGTATGCCAACGATCAGGCCTATCTGCGGCTCGCGGCGGAGCTGCCTCGGTTCCGCCGTCCGGTCGCCGTTGTCTCGCTCTTCATGACGACGCTCTTCGGGCGGAACCTGGAATCCAACCGGCCGCACCTCGGTCCAGGCCTGGTGTGGCTCCCGCCGGTGCACCGCTCGAGCCTGGAATCGCTGGCGCGCCTGCTGGTCTTCTATCACAGCGTGCCGGTGATCGATCGTGGTGTCGCGGTGACGCGCGAGGTGCTCCAGGCGACCGCGGATCTGGCGCGCTCGCGCGGTGCGGCGCCGCTCCTGGTCGTGCCGCAGTTCGGTCCCGAGGACGCCACGGAGCGGCGGCTGCGTCACCGCGTGCTCGACGGCCTCGACATGCCATCGGTGTTCGTCGAGATCGATCCGTCGTGGCACCTTCCATGGAATCAGCATCCCAACGCCGCGGCGGATCGCGTCATCGCCGCGGCCATCGCGGATCGCCTTGGCGCGCGAACGCACGCTGACTTTCAGCATTCGGCAGCCGGCGTGCGGCGGCCGATCGTCATGAACAGCCCACCCTCCCGGCCCAGCGTCCGGATCCAGCCGATCTGGGCGATCCACGCTTCGACGCTCCAGTCGTCGACCGCCGGCGCGAAGAGATCGTCGGGATCGTCGCCGAAGACGGTGCTGGGAAACGAGCGGAGGTAGTCCACGCCGTTCTCTCGAAGCCATCGCTTCGTCTCGGCCACGGTGTGCGAGTGTTCCTCGGGATGCGCATACTGATCGCGCACCCACGCCAGCCGGCGTGCCGCGTGCCGCTGTCGCTCGCGCAGGATCGGATCGAATGGGACGACGCGCAGCCCCGTCGCCCGCGCGAACACGCGTCGAAGGCGGAGCGGCATCCTGGCGAACGTGTTGTAGACGCCGATGACCACGATGCCGCCCGGCCGCGCCAGCGGCGCGATGCGCCGGAACGCCTCGCGCGGATTCGGCGTGTGATGAAGGACGCCGGACGAATACACGACGTCGAACGCTCCCGGTTTGAGTCCCGGATGATGCAGATCCGTTTCGACGAACTGCACGCGATCGATGCCGAAGCGTGTCGCGGCCTCCTGGCCGAGGCGGAGCGCCGCGCGCGACAGGTCGGCGCCGACGATCACCCGATCGGCGCGTGCGAGGTACAGCGACATCTGGCCGGTGCCACAGCCGATATCGGCAATGCGGGCGTCACCGGCAATCGCGCGATCGAGACTCTGCGCGAAGGCGCTGCGTTCCGCGCGCGCGCGGAACGCCCCGAGCGTGTCGCCCGGAGGATAGCCGGGAAACGGCGCGGCCTCATAGAATTGCCGTACCGTTTCACTCCTCGAACCGCTGTCCAGCCGAAGATTCGGAATGCCGCCCGGCGCCGTGAATTCCGCTGCGCATTGGCTGCAGCGCCATTCCGAGGCGAGCGCGCCGCCGCACGCCGGACAGGCGAGCAGCTCTCGGGCCGGAATCACTAGAAGATCGCGTAGATGAAAGGCGCGACCGCTTCGACGGTCGTCGCGATGACGAGGATCAGGCCGAAGAGGCAGAGGAACACCGCCAGCGGGATCAGCCAGCGGTTGCCTCCGTCGGACCGCCACAATCCACGCGCGAGATCGCCAATCGACCCCGCGCTGGTCCCGATCATTATCAGCCGTCGACGGATGCCGCTACGTCGTTTGAGGACCATGATGCGGACTCCTCGAGCTCGGCGGCCGCCGCCGCGGCGCGCCTGGTGACGACCGTGTCTCCCGCCACGAGGACGTCGATCCCGCACCGGCGGAACGCCAGGTACCCCTCGAGCGCGTCCGTCACGATCGGCTCTCCCGCGACATTGAAC
>DASSOM010000242.1:0-27032 GCA_035700625.1 Vicinamibacterales bacterium | reverse complement strand
CTCGGACACGACCCGGAGTCCCTTGAAGGCAACCTCGATGACCCGCCCGTCCGCCGGCGCAAACCCACTGACGATGAGATAACCCTCGCGATCAACGAGCGACCGCAGCCGCGAGGCGTGCTGGACGATGACCGCGCCGGTGAGATTGGCGAGCACGACGTCCGCCGCGGGAAGCCGCAGCGACGCGAGCTGGTCGGGGACGACGTCGATGGCGGCGCCCGCGCCATTGCGCGCGATGTTGGCGCGCGCGTTCTCGAGCGCGTCCACATCCGGATCGACGGCGCTGATGTCGGACGCGCCAAGCTTCCACGCCGCGAGCGCGAGCACGCCCGACCCCGTGCCAACGTCGACGACGCGCGCGCCGCGGACGTCGAGGCGCTGCAGCAGCCGCAGACACAGCCGCGTCGTTTCGTGGTGACCCGTGCCGAATCCCATCGACGGCTCGATGACGATCACGGGAAAGCGCCCTTCGCGCGGCACGTCCCAGGGAGGCGCGACGATCAACCCGTCCACCACGACCGCGCGCAGGTTCTGCTGCGAGCGCCGCGCCCAATCCTCGTCGGGAACGTCGACGACGGAGATCTGCAGCGCCGGAGCGAAGGCCCGCGCGAGGTGCGCCGCGGCCGCATCGCGTTCCGCGCGGCCGGCGAAGAATACCCGCCAGGCCGCACCGTCGTCGCGCTCGTGGATCGCTGTGGGATGAAAGTCGTCGAGGTCGGCCGCCACGCGCTCCCACGCAGCTTCCGGGTCCGGCGCCCCCTGAAATTGCAGGTCCAGCGCCGGCCACTCAGCCAAAGATGTCTTTGACCTTTTCGAAGAAGGGCTTCTCGGCCGCGTCCGCGGCACTGACGTCGAGATGTTCCTGGGGCAGCGTCTTCGCGAGCTCCTCGAGCAGCTGCTTCTGATCCCGCGAGAGCTTCTTCGGCACGTCGATGCGCACGATGACGTAGAGGTCGCCGCGCCCGCGCCCGCTGACGTTCGGCATCCCTTTGCCGCGAAGGCGGAAGCGCGCGCCCGGCTGCGTCCCCGCTGGAATGTCGAGCGCTTCCTGCCCGTTCAGCGACGGCACGCGAATGGATCCGCCGAGCGCCGCGACGGGAAACGTCACGGGCAGCTCGCAATACAGATCGTCTCCCTCGCGCTGGAAGATCGGATGCTCCTGCACGTGGACGACGACGTACAGATCGCCGGGAGGCCCGCCGGCCGAACCGTGCTCGCCTTCGCCGTAGAGGCGCAGGCGCTGCCCGGTCGCGATGCCCGCAGGAATCTTGACGGTGATCTTGCGCTCGCGCCCGATGCGTCCCGCGCCGCGGCACGCCTGACACGGCTTCGAGATCACCTTTCCGGTGCCGCGGCACGTGGGGCAGGGGCGCGCGACGGTGAGGAAGCCCTGCTGGAAACGGAGCTGGCCCGTTCCACGGCAATGGCTGCACGTCTCGGGTGTGGTGCCCGGCGCGGCTCCCGTGCCCTTGCAGGTTTCGCAGGTTTCTTCGCGCGGGATCTGGATCGTGGTTTCCGCGCCTTCGGCCGCTTCCTCGAAGGTGATCTCGAGGTCGTAGCGCAGATCCGCGCCGCGCTGCGGTCCGCCGCGCCGGCGGCGTCCGCCGAACAGATCGCCGAAGCCGAAGACGTCGCCGAGCCCGGCGAAGATGTCGCCGAAGTCCGCGAAGATCGTCGGGTCGAAGCCAGCGCCCGCGCCGGCCCCCGCGCCGCTGACGCCGGCGTGGCCGAACCGATCGTACAGACTGCGCTTGTCGCGATCCGCGAGGATCGCGTAGGCCTCCGCGGCTTCCTTGAAGCGCTCTTCGGCCGTGTGATCGCCGGGATTGCGGTCCGGGTGGTACTTGAGCGCCAGTTTGCGATAGGCGCTCTTGATCTGCTGGTCGGTGGCGTCGCGCGCGACGCCGAGCACCTCGTAACAGTCGCGCTTGCTCACGCTTTCGCCACCTTCACCATCGCGGCGCGCAGCAGGCGATCGCCGAGCGTGTAGCCGCGCCGCAGCTCGCCGATGACTTCACCGTCGCGGTGTCCGGGCGCCGGCTCGTACGTGACCGCTTCGTGCAGGTTGGGATCGAAATCGTGGCCGACCGCTTCGATCGGCTCGACGCCACGCTTGCGCAACACGTCCAGGAGCTGGTCGTGAATCAGCGTGATGCCGCGGCGATAGACGTCCCCTTCGCCGGCGGGCGCCTCCAGCGCACGCTCGAAGTTGTCGATCACGGGCAGCAGATCCTCGATGAGGTCGGCCGCCGCCGCTTCCGTGACCGCCTGCCGCTCGCGCTCGATCCGCTTGCGGTAGTTGTCGAACTCCGCGGTCTTGCGGAGCAGAAGGTCGTAAAACTGGTCGCGCTGCCGCTGCAGCTCCTCGCGCGCCGTATCCTGCGCGTCTTCGGCCGTGGCGGCGCTCGCGCGCTCGCCGGAGTCGTTCTGGATGTCGTTCATGTTGGTAACCGGATGTCAGGCCTAAAGGCCTGACCCACAAGAGCCTCTGAGCTGGTTGGCCTGACCCACAAGAGCCTCTGCGTTGGTGGCCTTGTGGGTCAGCCCTTTATGGGCTGACACCCACGTCGCATCAGGCGTTTTCGAACACGCGGCTGATCGCGCGCGACAGGCTGTCGACGACGTTGATCGCGCGCGAGTAGCGCATCCGCGTCGGACCGATGACGCCGACGGTGCCCGACCGCCGGCCATCGGAGTAGGTCGAGGCGATCACGCTGAACGGCTGCAGATCCGGGTCGACGTGTTCCGAGCCGATCACGATCGCGAGGCCGCTCCCGAGGTACTCGTCGATCAGCCGCACGAGCCGCGTCTTTTCTTCCATCATGCGGACGAGCGTCCGCATCGTCGCGATCGTCGTCTCCGGATGATCGGAGAACTCGATCTCGAAGAGCAGCGACGTCCCCTGGATGACGATCGTCGGCTGCGGCTCGAGCCCGTCGAAGCTCTCGCTCGCGAGCCGCAGCGCGCGCGCCATCAATGCATCGTACAACGTCCGCTCTTCGCGCAGACGCTCGACGATCTCCTGCCGCACTTCGGCCAGCGTGTGTCCCTTGAACGCGCTGTTCAGATAGTTCGCCGCCCGCTGCAGCTCGTCGCGATCGTACGGCTCGGCTGGCTCGATGACCTTGTGCGTGATGCGGCCGCCGCTCGAGACGAGGATGACGAGCACGCGGCCGGCGTCGAGCGGCACGAGATCGAGATGTTCCAGCACCGCATCCGTCGTCGTCGCCAGCGCGAAGCCGATCTGGTGCGACGCACGCGACGCTTCCTGCGACGCGTGCGACAGCATGTCCTCGACCGTGCCGGCGCGGCGGAGCCGCTCTTCGACCTGCGGCGCGGCGCGGGCGGTGCGCCGATCGAGGAGCAGCTGGTCGACGTAGAGGCGATATCCGAGGTCGGTCGGCACGCGGCCGGCCGACGTGTGCGGCTGGCGGACGTAGCCGTGCTCCTCGAGCCGCACCATGATGTTGCGGAGCGTCGCGGAGGACACGCCGAAGCCCCGGCTCGCGAGCCACAGCGACGACACCGGTTCGCCGTGCTCGATGTAGCCCTGGACGAGCGCGGCGAGAATCCGTCTATCTCGTTCGGGTAGTTCGGGATGGCGTGTCATATCGCCTTAGCACTCACGTTGGGCGAGTGCTAAAAATCATTATACATGACTCAGAGCCCGGCGCGATGCCTGAGCTGGCGCGCCGACTCACGTGCGTCCGCGGCGATCTCATCCGCATCGAGCCGGCGCAGACGGCCGTCCTCGACCAGGACCTCGCCGTCCACGACCACGGCCTGTACATCGGCCGCAGTGGAGGCATAGACGAGAGTCGACCACGGGTCGGGGTCCGGCGCGACGCCTGGGCGCCGGCGTCCGACGAGGATGAGATCGGCCAGCTTGCCCGGCTCGATCGATCCAATCTCGTCATCCATCCCGAGCGCGCGCGCCCCCTCGCGCGTGGCCATCCAGAGCGCGTCGCGCGCCGTGAGGGCGCCGGGGACGTGCCGCACGGCCTGGAGCGTGGCCGCAAGCCGCATCTCGTCGAACATGCTCAACCGGTTGTTGCACGCCGCGCCGTCGGCGCCGAGCGACACGGCGATCCCGCGCTTGCGCATCTCGGCAACCGGCGCGATCCCCGAACCGAGCTTCAGATTCGACCCGGGGCAGTGCAGCACGTTGACGTGGCGCTCCGCGAGGAGCGCCTGCTCGCGATCGTCCACCCAGACGCAGTGCGCGGCGCACAGGCGATGCGACGCCAGTCCCGTATCGGCGAGGTATTCGATGTTGCCGAGTCCGCCCGAGAGGCGGCGCACGGCTTCCACTTCGTCGCGCTGCTCGGACGCGTGCGTGTGGACGATGGCGTGATGCCGCGACGACACATCGGCGACCGCCTCGAGCAGCGCGCGGGAGGACGAGACGGCAAAGCGCGGCGCGAAGGCGGCGCGCAGGCGTCCGTCCGCCGCGCCGTCCCAGCGCGCGTGCAGCGCGAGGCTCTCGTCGATCGCGGCGGTGGTCGACTCCCGCAGCCGCGGAGGCACGTCGGTACCGGCGTCCATCAGGCATTTGCCGATCACTGCGCGCATGCCGGTGCCGCCCATGGCCTCGAACACCGCGTCCGTGTCGTGCACCGTCTCCATCGACAGCACCGTCGTCGTTCCGCCGCACAGCAGTTCGGCGGCGGCCAGGCGCGCGGACGCTTCGAGCGTGGCCGGCGTATGCGCCGCCTCGAGCGGCCACACGCGCGCGCGCAGCCACTCGAGCAGCGGCAGATCGTCGGCGAGGCCGCGAAACAGCGTCTGGCAGAGATGCACGTGCGTCTGGATGAAACCGGGCAGCAGGTACGCGCCGCCCGCGTCGATCGTGCGCGCGCAGGGCTCGTCCGGATCCGCGCCGACGGACGCAATCCGTCCATCGCGCACGGCAACCGATCCCTCGACGACGTCGAGGCGGTCGTTCATCGTGAGGATGGTGGCGTGGCGGATCAGGAGGGAGCGGTGGGCGGGGATTGACAACGCTCAGGCGCCGATTGGGCGGCGGCGCCAGGTGAGCGACAGCGACGAGACGTCGCGGCCGTGCCGTACGGCGATGATCTCTGCGAGGATGCTCGTGGCGATCTCGGCCGGCGTGATCGCGCCGATATCGAGTCCGATGGGCGCGTGGACGCGGTCCAGGCACTCGGGCGGCAGCGACTCGGCCGCGAGCGCGTTGAAGATTCTGGCGACTTTCGCGCGGCTGCCGATCAGGCCGAGATACCGGAGGTCGCGCGCCGCCAGCGCGCGCAGCGCGTCGAGATCGTGGCGATGGCCGCGGGTCACGACGACGACGAAGGCGGAGGACGGCACGTCGGCCCGATGCAGCCACGTCGGGATGTCGTCGACCACGATGGCCTCGGCGCGCGGAAAGCGCTCCGCGTTCGCGAACTTCTCCCGGTCGTCGACGACGTGGATGCGGAAGCCGGTGTCGGCGGCCATGCGCGCAAGATGCCAGCCGACGTGCCCCGCGCCGATGATGTACAGACGCGGGGATGGCGCGATGGGATCGATGTAGACCTCCATCTGTCCGCCGCAGATGAGCCCAGACTCCTCGGCGAAATCGTCGTTCAGGTCGTACTTGACGAGCGCGGGGCGTCCCGACGCGATCGCCTCGCGCGCGCGGCCGAGCGCGTCGTTCTCGTAGCAGCCGCCGCCGATGGTGCCGACGGTCCGTCCGTCGGCGAACACGAGCATCTTCGCGCCGGTCCGCTGCGGCGTGGATCCGCTGGACCGGACGATCGTCACCAGCGCGGCAGGTTCGCCGCGCTGGAGCGCCGCCGCGGCGGCCGGAAGGACCTCGTCGTTCAGATCAGCACCTCGATCTTCGCCTTGCTGCGGAGTCCCTGAATGAAGGTGTCCGCGTGCTGCTGCTTGTGCTGCGCCGACAGGAACTCTTTGATCTTCCCCGTGACTTCCTCGTACGGAATCGTGCGTGCCGGCTTCCGGTCGGTCACCTTGATGATGTGGTAGCCGAACGGCGATTCGACGATGCCGCTCATCTGCCCGGGCTGCAGGGCAAAAGCTGCCTGCTCGAACGCGGGGACCATCTGGCCGCGCGAGAAGTAGTTGAGATCCCCTCCCTGCGCGGCGCTGCCGTCCTGCGAATGCTCGCGTGCGACCGTCGCGAAGTCGGCGCCGGCCTGGAGCTGCTTGAGAACGCCCTCGATTTCCGTCCGCGCCTTCTGCTTCGCCGCGGCATCGGCTTTCTCGTCGACGCGAATCAGAATGTGGCTCGCGCGGACGGCTTCCTGCTGCTGGAACTTGTCGGGGTTGCCGTCATAGAAGGCTCGCGCGTCCTGATCGCTGACTGCCGGTTCGGTCGCCAGCTCGGCTTCCATCATCTTGGAGATGGACAGCTCGTTGCGCGCATCCTTCTTTAATTGCTCCACGCTGGAGCCGCGGTCCGCGAGCGCCTTGTTGAACGCATTCTCGTCGGGGAACTTTCCGCGCAGCTCGCCGATGCGCGTGTCCACTTCCGCATCGGCCACTTCCACGTGCCGGTTGCGGGTCTCCTGCGCGAGCAGCGTGTAGGTCACGAGCTGGTCGACCGCCTTGCGGACGATTTCGTCGCGGCGGTCGGCGGGGATCGGCTGACCCACGCGCATTTCCATGTTGCGGAGCATCCGTTCGAGCTCCGTCTTCTGAATGGCTTCTCCGTTCACGCGCGCCACGACGTCGGGGAGGACGGCGGGGACCGGCTTGGCCGGCGGCGCGGGGGCCTGGGCCTGGGCCGCCGGCGGCTGTGCGCCCGGCTGCTGCTGCGCGGCGGCCGGCGTCTGCGCACTGGCCGTCTGCGCGCTGGCGACGGGCGTCTTCCGGCACGCGGGAAGCGCCGCGACGAACGCCACGGCGACGAGCAAACTCTTCGATATGTGCACGTTAGACCTCAATAGAGAGAACGCTCGATTGTAGCATCCGGGGCGGGAAGGCATCGGAGGGGAGGAAGCCCTCTCCGCCCGTTCCGTTCCCTCCAGGATCAGAAGCTGTGCAGCGTGCAGATCTCGAGCGGCTCGGTGCCGGCGAGGAACGCTTCGTGGAACACGCGCGGGCAGGCGGACGTCGCGAGCTTGCCGGTGTCGCGATCGATGTCGGCGAAGACGATGTCGTCGGGGACGTCGAAGGGAGTGCTCGCGTGCCCGGCGAGCGCGCGCGTCATGAACTCCGTCCAGATCGGCAGGGCGGCCTGGCTCCCGGTCAGACCGAGGACCTGGTTGTCATCGAGTCCCACCCACACGACCGTCAGCAGCTCCGGCGTGAAGCCGACGAACCAGGCGTCGCGCAGATCGTTCGTCGTCCCGGATTTGCCGGCGGCGTCGAGCGTGAAGCCGGCGGCGCGCGCCGCCGTGCCGGTGCCCTCGTTGAGGACGCTCCGCATCATGTTCGTCACGAGGAACGTGGAGGCGCGGCCGGCGATCGCGCGGGCCGAAGGGATATTGGCGGCCACATCGCGCCCGTGATCGATGACGCGGCTCATCGCGCGCAGCGGGCGGAGGGTCCCGCCGTTGACGAACAGCGTGTAGGCGGTGGCGATCTCGTACGGCGACGCTTCGAAGACGCCCAGCGCGATCGAGGGATACGCGCGCGGCGGCGTGCCGGCGCCGAGCCGGCGCCAGAGCGCGGCCACCTGATCGTAGCCGGTGGACTCGGCGACCTTCACGGCGGCGACGTTGCGCGAGAGGGCCAGCGCGCGCCGGAACGTGATCGGCCCGTCGTACTCGTTGTCGAAGTTGGCCGGCGTCCACGTCTGCTCGTGAAACAGGAACGTCGTCGGCTCGTCGAGCACCATCGACGCCGGCGTGACGTCGGTGCGCCCGTCCGCCTGCGCGCGCTCGAAGGCGGCGAGATACACGAACGGCTTGAAGACCGATCCGGGCTGCCGGCGCGCGTTGACGGCGCGGTTGTACTGCGACTGGTTGTACGAGCGGCCGCCGACCATCGCGAGGATCTCGCCCGTCCGCGGGTCGACGGCGATCAATGCCGCCTGCGCGCGGCGCCGCCGGCGGGCGAGCAGCCGATCGACGCGCGCGAGGCCGTCGTGGACGGCCTGCTGCGCGAAGCGCTGGAGCTGCAGGTCGAGCGTCGTGTAGACGTCCACCGCGCCCGCGACTTTCGTGCGCTCCTGGAGTTCCTGCGTCACGTAGTCGACGAAGTACGGCGCTTCGGCGTCGAGCGCGCGGGCGACGACCTGCAGCGGCTCGCGCGCGGCGCGCGCGGCGGCGTCCGCGCTGATGTAGCCCGCGTCCGCCATCGCGTGCAGGACGACGTTGCGGCGATCCTTCGCGCGGTCGGCGTTGCTGAACGGCGAGAGGCGCGAGGGGGACTGGATGACGCCGGCAATCGTCGCCGCTTCGCTCAGCGAGACGTTGCTGATGTCCTTGCCGAAGAACAGCCGCGCGGCTTCCGCGACGCCGTGAATCGCGAACGAGCCGCGCTGGCCGAGCGACACGTCGTTCAGATACAGCTCGAGGATCTGATCCTTCGTCAGCTTCTGCTCGAGGATCACGGCCATGAACTGCTCGAGCAGTTTGCGCCGCAGCGTCTTCTCGGGCGTCAGGAACGTGTTCTTGACGATCTGCTGCGTGAGCGTGCTGCCGCCTTCGAGGTAGCGCTTGTCGCCGCGCAGATTGGTGACGATCGCGCCGATCGTGCGAATCAGATCGACGCCCGGATGGTCGTAGAACCGGCGGTCTTCGATCGCGAGCACCGCCTGCACCATGCGCTGGGGGATGGCCGCCAGTGGCACGGTGCGCCGCTTCTCCCGCGCGTCGGTCACGAGCGCGGTGATGAGCGGCGGATCGAGCGAGACCTCGTCGACGGAGGCGCGATCGGGAAAGAGCTGGATCGAAGCCAGATAGCCGTCGCCGGCGCGGGGCGGGGCGAACGCGAGCCGGACGGTCCGTCCCTGTTCGTCGCCGCTGCGCGGGATGAGCACGATCGCGTCGCGTCCGACGGCGAACTCTCCCGGCTGGCTCGCGCGCGCGCGCTGTGCGTAGCCGAGATCGTTCAACTGATCCATCATCTGCCGCTGCGTCATCGCCTGGCCGCGATGCAGGCGGTACGGACGCGCGAACACGCGCGGATCAGCGCGCTGCAGTTCCCCGTGGATGCGCGTCTCGATGAGACGCGAGAACGTGACGTAGTAGTAGCCGCCGACCGCCGACAGCACGAGGAGCGGGCCGGCGGCCGCCACGAAGAGGTAGCGCAGCCAGCGCCGCCTGCCGCGGGCCGGCTTGCCGCGCGGCGCGCGTACAGGACGAACGGACGCCGGAATGAGTGGCACGGTGTGTCAGGACGATACCGCAGGGCGACTACGCTGACAATGCGGACTGCTCAAGTCCTGAATGCGTTATCGGCACTCGCGCGGGCTCCCTTGACAGCCGGGCGGCCGGTCCATATAGTCGGCGCGACGTTCGTTAAGTTACCTAACGAAGTTTCCCCATGACCCGTCCGCCCTTCTGGATCGACGGCCTCCGCGATCCGGCCGCGCGGCACCTGACTCGCTTCCGGATCCTGGAAGCGGTCCGTGCCCACGGCCCGATCTCGCGCGCCGATCTGGCCAAGCGCGTGCATCTCAGTCCTCCCACCGTCTCGGCCGCCGTCGAAGGGCTCGCGGGCCGCATGGGCCTGGTGCGTGAGCTCGGTCCCGGTCTATCGCGCGGCGGCCGCCGGCCGATCCTGCTGGAGTTCAACGCCGAGTACGGCTATCTCGCCGGCGTCGATCTGGGATCCCGGACGCTGCGAATCGGCGTCTCGGATCTGCAGGGGCGGATCCTCGCGCGCCGCCACGAACGGACGCGCGCCGGATCGCGCGACGCGACCCTCGCGCAGATCGTCGCGGGGGTCCGTCAGACGTTCGCGGATGCGGCGCTGGACGCGGGCAAGCTGTTCGCGATCGGCGTCGGCGCGCCCGGGATGACCGACGTCGATGCGGGCCGCGTGATCAGCGCGGTGAACCTCGAGGGGTTCGTCGACGTGCCGCTGCGGCAGATTCTGGAGGACGAGTTTCGCGTGCCGGCGGCCGTCGACAACGACGCGAACATGGCGGCGCTCGGCGAGCGCTGGGCCGGCTGTGCGCGCGGCCGCTCCGATTTCGTGTTCATGGCGTGGGGGGCCGGCGTCGGCGCCGGGCTGATCGTCGGCGGCCGGCTGCACCGGGGCAGCCGGTGGTTTGCCGGCGAGATCAGCCACATGAACCTCGACTTTCGCGAGTGGGCGCGCGATTTCGGGGAGCAGGGCTACCTGGAGAGCCGGGTGGGCGCGTCGGCGCTGCCGTCGTGGGTGCGCGCGCAGCACGGCGGCCTGCCGGCGGATCCGGCGGCGCTGTTCGCGGCTGCCTCCGGCGGCGACACGCGCGCGAACGCCGTCGTCGAGGAGATTGCGGTGTATCTGGGCGCGGCGGTCGCGAACATCGCGGCCGTGCTCGATCCGTCGCTCGTGGTGTTCGGCGGTGGACTGAGCTGCGCGGGCGAGCACTTGATGCGCCGGATCGGCGACGTTGCCGCGCGGATCGTGCCCAATGTGCCCGAGATCCGGCTGACGGCGCTCGGGGACGAGGCGCAGTTGTACGGCAGCCTGTTTTCCGCGTCGAAACTCGCGGAAGCGCGGCTGTACGAAATGCTGGCGATGAAGCAGGGAGGGATGGGGTGGACGCACGAGGCCGCGGCCATTGGCGGAGCAGTTCCTACAGGAGGGGACAGAGAATGATTCGCAAGCTACAGCTCGTCACATGTGGTGTCGTGCTGGCGGCGCTCTCGGCCGTGCCGGCTTTCGGGCAGGCACAGGCCGTCAACGGCAACATCGAAGGCACGGTGCACGACGCGAGCGGCGGGATACTGCCCGGCGTGACGGTCACCGTGACCAACACCGACACCGGCGCACAGCGCGTCGTCGTGACGAACGAGAGCGGCGTGTATCGCGCGCCGCTGCTGCCGCTGGGCACGTACATGGTGGCGGCCGAACTCCAGGGGTTCAAGAAGTTCGAGCAGCGCGGCTTGACGCTGTCCGCCGGCCAGACGGCGGTCGTCGATGTCACGATGACCGTCGGCGGCGTCAGCGAGGTCGTGTCGGTCACCGCCGACACGCCGGTCGTGGATACCGCGAAGATCGATCTGGGGCGCAACCTCGGCGAGCGCGAAGTCAAGAACCTGCCGCTCGTCTCGCGCAACCCGTACAACTTCGCGCTCGTGCAGCCCGGCGTGACCGGCTTCGAGAACTCCGAATTCGGCGTGCCGCGCTTTGCCGCCAACGGCACGCTGCTGCGCATCAACTATCAGATCGACGGCAACACCAACACCGAGAAGGATCGCGCCGGGCTGCGGCTGCTGCCGATCTCGGAGGTGATGGTGAAGGAAGTCAAGGTGGTGACGAGCGGCTACGCGCCGGAATTCGGCCAGACGATGGGTCTCGTGTACAACGCGATCACCCCGTCGGGCACGAACACTTTCACGGGATCGGCCAGCTTCCGCTTCCGCCGCAAGGGCTTCAGCTCGTTCCCGTATCCGTTCACCGCGCCGCGCACCGATGAGAACAAGCCCGACACGAAGATCAATACGTGGACGGCGGAGGCGGGCGGCCCGATCGTCCGCGACAAGGCGTTCTTCTACGGCGGTTTCGAGAGCACGTATCGCGACCTGTCGTCGCAGAGCGTCATCACGATCGATCCCGATGACGCGGCCCGCATCGGCCTGCCGGCCCAGCCGGCGGCGATTCCGCGCGAACAGACCGCGCGGTTCTATATCGGCAAGGTCGACTACCAGCTCTCGCAGCCGCACCGGGCCACCTTCCGGTACATCCATTTCGAGAACGATTCGCCGAACAACATCGGCGGCGGGCTGAACTCGACGCAGGTGTCGACCGACTTCCTCGATTCGATGAACTCGGTGGCGGGGCAGGTGGTGTCGACGTTCGGCGCGAACCGCCTGAACGAGCTGCGCGTGCAGTTCGCGAACCGCCATCAGAGCCGCACGGCGAGCGATCTGTCGGGAACCGGACCGAACATCACGATCAGCGGCGTCGCGAACTTCGGCGGGCCGAACAGCGGCACCGCGGACGCCGGCTTCGACTTCAAGCAGAACATCTGGCAGGTCGTCGACAACTTCACCTACATCCGCGGGAACCACAGCTTCAAGACCGGCTTCGACGGGCAGTTCATCCACGACAGCCGGACGGCGTCGCTCTTCGACGCCTACACGTTCCCGTCGATCGACGCCTACCTCGCCGCGAAGAGCGGCGCGAATCCATTCGCCTACACGAACTTCTCGCAGCTGCTCGGTGATCCGAACTTCTCGATGGACACGAAGCTGTACAGCCTGTTCGTGCAGGACGACTGGCGCATTTCGCCGGACCTGAAGGCGCTCTACGGCGTGCGGTACGACGTCTACGATTATCCGGCCGCCGATCCGAACTCGCCGTTCATCGACAACCGATCGTTCAACACGGACACGAACAACTGGGGCCCCCGGCTGGGCGTGTCGTGGACGCCGTTCGACGACAAGCGCCAGGTGATTCGCGCGAGCACGGGGATCATGTTCGACCAGCCGCTGCTCGCGGCGTACGAGCGTGCGTTCCAGAACAGCGGCGCGCCGAGCCAGTTCTCCGTGGCGCTGAATCCCACGAGCGCGGGCGCTCCGGCGTTTCCGGGGAACCTGAGCAACACGCCTCCCGGGTTCGCGCTTCCGACGCAGTCGATCTCGGCCGTGGATCCGGACTTCGATGTCGCGCGGACCGTCCAGAGCAACATCCAGTACGAGCGCGGCGTCGGCCGCGACTACGCGGCGTCGATCGGGTTCGTCTACGTGCGCGGCAGCAACCTGCCGGTCATCAACGACATCAACCTGATCAACCCGGTGGGGTCGCTCGCGGACGGCCGTCCGATCTTCAGCACGGCGGTCAACAGCCAGACGCGGCGCTTCCCGGAGTTCAACCACATCGACAGCGTGCAGTCGGTGGGCAGCTCCACGTACAAGGCGCTGACGCTGCAGTTCAACAAGCGCTGGTCGCACAACTTCCAGTTCGATCTGAGCTACAGCCTCGGGAAGGGTGAGGACAACGCGCCGCTCGAGAGCGCGCTCTCGGTCCAGGGGGACGACCCGCGATCGGATCCGACGAACCTGGATCGCGACAAGGGCCCGAACCTGCTCGACATCCGGCACAACTTCGCCGGGACGATCGTCGCGCGTTCGTCGTGGACGCGCAGCGGGCCGCTCGTGAACGCGCTGCTCAGCGACAACCAGGTCGGCGTCCTGATGCAGTTCAACAGCGGATTGCCGTTCACGATCCGCTCGAACCGCGACCTGAACCAGGACGGCAACGGCAACGATCGCCCGCTGTCGGTGGGCCGCAACTCGGTGTACCTGCCGGCTCGCTACAACGTGGACCTGCGCTATTCGCGGTTCATCCCGATTTCCGGGTCGCGCCGTGCGGAGATCCTCTTCGAGTTCAAGAACATCTTCGACACGAAGCAGGTCGCGGGCGTCAACCGCACGTTCACGACGGACACGGCGGGCAACCCGCTGCAGCCGCTCCTGACGGACGGCGACGCGTACGTCGACGCCGGCCGCGTGACCAGCGGCTACGAACAACGTGAATTCCAGCTCGGGTTCAAGTTCTACTTCTAAGAGAGCTCCCAGCTTCCGGCGGCCAGCTTCCAGCTCATAAGGAGAAGGGCTTCCTTATGAAGCTGGAAGCTGGAAGCTGGCGGCTGGCAGCTAACCAGTGACACCGCATGCATATCCGACGTCCGTCCGTTCTGATCCTGATCATCGCGTTCGTGTGGTTCGTGCCGGCATCCGTGCGGCTGCCGGCGCAGTTGCGCGTGGCGCCGGTCGCGGAGCATCCGGGCGACGTGTCGCTCGAGTTGCTGCTGCGAAAGCTCGACTCGTCGGCGACGTTCATGGAAACCACCGCGCATCCTGACGACGAGGACAACGCGCTGCTGGCGATGCTCGGGCACGGCCAGGGGATGCGCACCGTGCTCGTGACGACGACGCGCGGCGACGGCGGACAGAATGAAATCGGCCCGGAGCTGTTCGAGGCGCTCGGGATGCTGCGCAGCGAGGAGCTGCTCGCCGTCCACCGCTTCGACGGCGCGGAGCAGTACTTCACCCGCGCGATCGACTTCGGCTATTCGTTCAGTGTCGAGGAATCGATCGAGCGGTGGGGACACGACGAAATCCTCGGCGACTTCGTCCACCATATCCGCGCGGTCCGGCCGGACGTCATCGCCGGGTTCCTCTGCGGCGGCGACGGCGGCGGTCAGCACCATCAGGCGTCCGCGCAGTTGACCGTCGAGGCGTTCCGCGCGGCCGCCGATCCCTCGAAGTATCCCGAACAGATTGCGGCGGGTCTCCGGCCGTGGCAGGCGACGCGCGTGTTCTGCACCGACGTGTCCGGTTTCGGCCGCGGCGCGCAGCAGCGTCCCCAGACCCCCGACTTGCTCACGGTGAACGCGTCGGGCTTCGACAGCGCGCTCGGACGCACGTATGCCGAGCTCGGCCTCGAAGCGCGGTCGATGCACAAGTGCCAGGGGACGTCGCAGCTGCTGCTATTGCCCGGACAGTCGCAGAATCGCGTCTATCGCCTGCGCGACTCCGTGGTGGATCCGAAGGGCCAGGCGCCGAAGCGGCTCTTCGACGGGATCGACACGTCGCTGACCGGACTCGCGCGCTTCGCTGGGAAGCAGCCGCCCTCCGCGCTGACGTCGGCGCTCCAGAGCGTCGCGAAAGAGGTCGCCGCCGCGCGCCGCGCGCTTGCCGATGCCGGTCCGGCCGCGGCCACGCCGCCGCTTGCGGCAGGTCTCCGCGCGGTGCGCCACCTGCGCGCGCAGCTCGCCTCGATGGGACTGAGTGACGATGCGCGCTACGAGATCGACGTCCGGCTCGAGCAGAAGGAGCGTCAGTTCGAGCAGGCGCTCGTCGTAGCCAACGGCATCCGCCTCGAAGCGCTCGCCGACGACGGCGTCGTGACGCCGGGGCAGCAGGTCGCGCTGTCGATTTACGCCACGACGAACGCGTCGCAGCCGGCGACGCTGAATGGCGTCGAGCTGAAGGGCTTCGAGGGAGCGCCGGCGGCCTGCACGGGCACGCTGCGCGCCGCCGCGGCCACGACGTGCAAGATGACGCTGACGATTCCCGCCTCGACACATCTCTCGACGCCGTACTGGACGCGGCACGAAGGGGCCGACCGCTACGACTGGGAGTCGGGCGTGCCGTTCGGCGTGCCGTTCCGCCCCAGTCCGTTCCACGCGACGTTCACACTCACGATCGGCGGCGAGGAGATCGGTATCGACCGCATCGTCCAGTACCGGTACGACAACGTGATGGCGGGGGAGAAGCGGACGGAACTGCAGGTGTCACCGGCGTTCGATGTGCGCGTCACCCCTGACATTACGGTCATTCCGTACGGCGCGCCAGTCGGCACGGCGTCGGCCTCGGCGGCCTCGCAGGGCACCGATCGCCGCAGTCGCCAGATCGAGGTCAGCGTCGCGAACAACCAGACGGACGCGGTGAACGGGCAGGTGACGCTTCAGGCGCCGCAGGGCTGGCGCGTCGATCCGGCAGCCGCGCCGGTGACGTTCGGCCGCGAGGACGAAGAGCAGACGGTGACCTTCACGGTCAGTCCCCCGGACGGCGTGCGGCCCGGTGAGGTCCACATCGCGGCCTTGATGACGTCGGACGCCGGCGTGCGCTCGACGCAGGGCTATCAGACGATCGAGTATCCGCACATCCACCTGCGCCACCTCGTCTCGGCGGCGGACACGCGCGTCAAGGTGATCGACGTGAAGATCGCGCCGGGGCTGCGCGTGGGCTACATCATGGGCGTCGGAGATCAGGTACCGCCCGCGATCGCGCAGCTCGGCGCGCAGGTCGACATGATCACGCCGGCGGCGCTGGCATCCGGCGACCTGTCGAAGTACAACGTCATCGTGACCGGCGTGCGCGCGTACGAGCGGCGCGCCGATCTGCGCGCGCACAATCAGCGGTTGATCGAGTACGCGCGGCAGGGGGGCACGGTCATCGTCCAGTACAACAAGTTCGAGTTCAATCAGGCGCAGTACGGGCCGTATCCGGCGAAGGTCAGCTCGAACCGCGTGACAGACGAGAACGCGCCGATCGAGATCCTCGATCCCGCCAATCCCATCTTCAACACGCCCAACACCATCGGTCCCGACGCGTGGAGGGGCTGGGTGCAGGAGCGCGGGCTGTACTTCCTCGGCGAGAAGGATGCGCGCTACAAGGATCTCGTCCGCTCGCAGGATCCGTTTCCGTTCAACGCCGGACCGAAGACCGGAGCGCTCGTCGAAGCGACGGTCGGACAGGGCCGGTGGATCTACGTCGGCCTCGGGCTCTGGCGGCAGCTGCCGGCCGGCACCGATGGCGCGTATCGGCTGATGGCGAACCTCCTCAGCCTCGGCGCCCGCTGATGGCGTTCGCGCCGGATTACGTCTCGCTCGTCCTGAACGACATCTTCGAGGACGCCAAGGCGCAGTTCCTGTCGCCGTTGATGGCGATCAACTACGCGCATCTCGTCATGCTGACGGAGCGCGGGATCGTGCCGCGCGCCGACGCGCGCGCGATCCGCGCCGCGCTCGACGGCATCTCGCTCGACGAGGTCCGCAGGACGGCGTACGACGGCCGCTGCGAGGATCTCTTCTTCCATCTCGAACGGCTGATCGTCGCGGCGTGCGGCGACGAGGCCGCCGGGCGCCTGCACACCGCGAGGTCCCGCAACGACATCGACATGACGATGTACCGGATGCGGCAGCGGGAGCTGATTCTTACGGTGATCGACGGCGCGCTCGCGCTGCGGGGCGTGCTGCTCGACCACGCGGATCGCCACCGCGACACGGTCTACGCCGCCCACACGCACACGCAGCCCGCACAGCCGTCGACAATTGCGCACTACCTGCTCGCGGTCGTCGAGCAGCTGGAGCGCGACACGACGCGGCTGCGCGCGGCGTACGCGACGACGAACCAGAACCCGCTCGGAGCCTGCGCGATCACCGGCACCGGGTTCCCCATCGATCGCAATCGGACGACGGCACTGCTCGGGTTCGACGCGCCGACCGGCAACACCTACGGCAGCATTGCCGCCGTCGATTACCTGCTCGAGAGCGTCGGCGCGACGGGTGTCCTCCTCACCGGGCTCGGGCGCGTCGTCCAGGATCTGCTGCTCTGGTGCACGACGGAGGTCGGCTACCTGCGGCTGTCGGACGGCTACGTGCAGTGCAGCAGCATCATGCCGCAGAAGCGCAATCCGGTCGCGCTCGAGCACGCGCGGGCGATTGCGAGCAAGGCGCTCGGCCAGGCGTCCGCGATCGCGCTGAGCGTCCACAACACCCCCTTCGGCGACATCGTCGACACGGAGGACGATCTGCAGCCGCTCGTGTTCTCGATGTTCCGCGACGCGGCGCGCGCGGTGACGCTCGTCTCGTCGGCAATGTCCGAAGCGTCGTTCGACGTCGCCAAGCTCGAGTCGCGCGCCGGCGAAGGCTGGATTACCGTGACGGAACTGGCCGATACGCTCGCGCGCGACAAGGGCCTCGCCTTCCGCAGCGCCCACGCGATTGCGTCGCGTCTCGTGAGCGAGGCCCGGCGGACGCCGGATCGCCCGCTGCCGGACGTCCTCCGCGACGTTTCGCGCGACGTCACCGGGACGGCCATCGAGTACGACGCAGCCGCGCTGACCAGGATTCTGAGCCCGCATCACTTCGTCGCCGTGCGGACGACGCCAGGCGGACCGGCGCCGTCGGAAACCGCGAATGCAATCTCCGCGTCGCGCGGCCTGCTGGACACGGATCGTCTCTGGCGTGAGAAGACCGTCGCGTCGCTGCGCCGCGCGGAGTCGATGCTGGCGGCAGCAGCCGCGGCGCTGTAAGACGTCAGCCCGTAAAGGGCTGACCCACATGTCCGCTGCGCGAAGGACTGGTGTGGGTCAGGGCTTTATGCCCTGACCAGTTGCCCGTCCAGTTTCGAGTTATCAGCATTTAGCATTCAGCATTGACACGCGTCTGAGACCCGACCGATGGGGAAGTCCCGACTCGAAGCGTTCAGTGACGGGGTGATCGCGATTCTGATCACGATCATGGTGCTCGAGCTGCGCGTGCCTCACTCGACGGAGTGGAGCGCCCTTCAGCCGCTGGTGCCCGTGTTTCTGACGTACGTCCTCAGCTTCGTCTTCCTCGCGCTCTACTGGAACAACCACCATCACATGCTGCACACGGTGGACCGCGTGACGGGCGGGATGCTCTGGGCGAACCTGCACCTGCTGTTCTGGCTGTCGCTCGTGCCGTTCGTCACCGGATGGATGGGAGAGAATCACTTCGCGTCGCTCCCGACCGCCGCCTACGGTCTCGTGCTCATCCTCTCCGCCGTGGCGTACACCATCCTCCAGACCGTGATCATCCGCGCGCAGGGCCCGAACTCGAGACTCGCGGCCGCCGTGCAGGGGGACGTGAAAGGGAAGATGTCGATCGTCTTCTACGCCGCCGCCATTCCGCTCGCGTTCGTTAACCAGTGGATCTCGGACGTGCTGTACGTGACGGTCGCGCTCATGTGGCTGGTGCCGGACCGACGCATCGAGCGGACGATGGAGCGGTGAAGTCGGATGCCGGAGGTTGGATGTCGGATGTCGGAGGTCGTGATGGCGCTTCGCGTGTGTGGGTCAGGGCTTTATGCCCTGACATTCACAGCGTCAGAATCCAGTGCGTGCCGAGCTCGAGCGGCAGTTCTTCCATCAGCGTCTGCACCATCCCCGGCCCGAATCGATTGAGGAAGTAGACACACCCGAGCGTCCGCTCCTGCGGATGGCCGAGGGGAAACGCCTGCGCCTGCGCGCGCGTGAACTGACGCCGCAGCGTCTCGTCGCGCCGCTTGGCGGCGTGGATCGCCTTCTGGTGCAGCGACCGCAGATCGTGCTCCATCTTTCCGAGCGTCGTCCTGGCGGCTCCCGCGAGCGTGGGATCGAGCGCGGGCATCGCCTCGATCACGCGCTGCATCGCGCGCTGCAGCTGGTCTGACGCGTCGCGCAGCGATGCCTCGACGGATTTCGGCAACTGGGAGGCGAGCAGCCGGTTCAGCGCGGATTCGTCGTGCTGTTGCAGTTCTTCGAGCGGGAGTCCGTACTTCGTGAGGAACCGCGTCGCGGCGGAATCGAGAATCGTCGCCGTCGCGCGCGGAAACATGAGCGGCATCGGGACGCCGAACTGTTCGTACACGCCGCGGAGCTGACCGAGGTACGCGAGCTCGCTTGGGCCGGCCACGTAGCAGATCGTCGGAAAGAGCGTGTCCTGGACGATCGGCCGGAGCAGGACGTTCGGGCTGAAGAGCGCGGGGCGCTGCGCGGCATCCGCGGCGAGACTGTCGAGCGAGAACGCCGTCTCACCCGCGGCGAACGCGTTCCCCTGCCGCCGCAGCGGACGGCGGACGCCGTCGATGCGGAAGAGCGCGAGGCTGTCGGGCTGGGGAACGACCTGCGGCTGATGTCCGCGCGCGGCGAGCGCCTTCCCGGCTTCCTCCGCGAGCGCCGCCGTGCGTCCGGGCGTCGTGAGCTCGCGCGTGAAGACGCCCGCGGCGAGCGGTTTGGCCGCCGGATCCGCGGATTCGAAGACGACGAGGCCGTAGGGGCCGAGAACCTGTTCGAGCCACCGCGCGAAGGCGCGTCCCATGCCCGCGCCGGCGCGCCACGACGCGGCCAGCGCGTTTACGACGTCCGCGGTGAACTCCGTCGGCGCGAGCGTGCTGCGCAGTTCCTCGATCGTGCGCCCGACGCGGTCGTCCAGCGTCAGTGCGGCAATCGGCCGCTCGCCGGCCCCTTCTGGCGCGTCGAGCGTGACCGTGCGCGGCTGGAACTCCGCGTCGAGCACCGTACAGGCGCGGACCTCCTCCCAGTCGTGATCTTCGGCGTCGACCCAGAAGATCGCGATCGCCGGCACGTGCTGCTTCTCGGCGGTGCGCCGCGCGAGCTGGAGCGCGGTGATCGCCTTCAGCAGCGTGAAAAGCGGACCGCCGAATGCGCCCGCCTGTTGTCCGGTGACGACGGCGACCGTGGAGGGGTCGGCGAGACGGGCTGCGGCGGCGCGCGCCTCGGGCGGCGCCCCGCGCGCCTCCTGCTGCCCAGCGACGATGCGCGCGATGGCGGCGCGATCGCGGGGATGCGCCTGCGCGCGGGCGACAGCGTCGCGCCAGGCGTCCGCCTCGTCCGGATTGCCCGCGTAGAGCGGCGCGATCTGCTGAAAGTCGTGCGCGTACACGCCCGCGAGCGGGCGAATCCAGGGAAATCGCCGGACGTCGACCGCGATCGCGCGGAGACGGCCGCCGGCGTCGGCGGTCGATTCGGACGTGGCGAAGTCGGCAGACACGGGGTCGTACTCTCTCAGAGCCATCAGAAACCTGTCAAGGCGCGCAGAGGCACGCGTCCTGCGCGGTGTGACGCTCGCGAATGGAAAACGGATCCCGCCGGCCGGGCTGGGGTTTCGTGTTACATTTTCATGATCCGCCCAGGGAGTTCCGTCGCTGACCAGAGACGACCCCGGCGCGTTTGCGCCTCCCGCCGCCTTCGGACCATTCCGGGTGCTCCACCAGATAGGTGTGGGCGCCCTTGGACCCGTGTTCCGCACGTACGAACCGACACGCGACCGGCTGGTCGCCGTGAAGGTCTTCCGGCTCGACATCATTCCCGAACAGGCGCAGTCGCTCGCGGATGAGCTGAACCGGACAGCGGAGACGGGACTGTTTCATCCATCGATCGTCGAACCGATCGCGGCCGGGGTGGAAGGGACGGTGGCGTATCGCGCGGAGGAGTACGTCGCGGCCGAATCGCTCGACGTCGCGTTGCGGCATTACGCCCCCGCGCCGCTCGAAAAGGTCCTGCCGTTCATCACGCAGCTCGCCGGTGCGATTGATTTCGCGCGCGCCGCCGGTGTCGGCCATGGAGGCCTGCATCCGCGCGACATCTTCGTCACGCCGGACGAAGCCCGGGCGACCGGTTTTGGCGTCGTCGACGCGCTGGAGCGTGCGGGGATCCGCGCACCGATCCGGCGGCCGTACAGCGCGCCCGAGCGGATCGCCGGTGAAGCCTGGGGCACGCCGGCCGATGTCTTCGCGCTCGCGGCAATCGCCTACGAGCTGCTGACGGGACGGCGTCCTGCTGGGATCGGCGCGGATATCGGTCCGCTGACCGGGACGGTTGACGGCGCGCTGGAGGCGATTCACGCCGCGCTTGTTCGCGCGATGGACGAGCGGCCGGACCGCCGGTACTCGAGCGCGCTGGCGTTTGCCGGTGCACTGGAAGCCGCGACGCGCGGGACCTCCGCCGCCGCCTCGTCCTCTCGCACGGCCGAGATCCCGGCCGTGGCTCCGAGCGCCCCGGCGGCCGCGCCGTCGACGATGCGCGACGCCGAATTGCCCACGGACGAGCGCTCGCGCCTGGACGCGCCTGAGAACGCGGGCGACACGGAAGCGGCTTCGGCAGAACGGCTCACCGTACGGTCCCTGTTCGACGCCGAGGAAGAGGATCGCGTCATCGCGGACGAGAATCGAATGGCGATGGACGATCTCCCGGCCGAGGAGGCGCCCGCGGCTCCGTCGTACATGGACGACTTCGTGGACGAACCGGCGGATCGCGTCTTCGCGGCGAGCGCGCGCGATCCGGAGGATGCCCATGTCGCGTCGTATGCACCCGCCGCGGTAGCGGCGCGGGATCCGTTCGTCGACGCGGAGCGATCCCGGCCGATGATCCTGCCGATCGCGGTGACGCTCGTCCTCGGATTGCTCGGCGGATTTGCCGCCGGCTATTTCGTCGGCGCCCGCAATCGGACCCCGGCGCCAGCGGCGACGCAGACGCAGACGGAAGCCTCCGCGCAGCCGGCGACGCCGGCCGGCGCCCAGCCGTTCAGCGATCACGACGTGTCGTCGGCCCGCACGTCGCCGCCTGCCACGTCATCCGGGACGGCGACTCCGCCGTCCGAGGCGCCGCCGGTCGTGCCGGACGCGCCTGGTGAACGCTCCAGCGCGGCGGCGGCGAGCGCGCCGAGTCCGGCGGCTCCCGTGCGCGGACGCATCACCGTGCAGTCGACGCCGCGCGGCGCCGGCGTCACCGTGAACGGCCGCTGGCGCGGCCGCACGCCGTTGACGCTCGAGGATTTGCCGCTCGGCCGCTACGTCATCCGCGTCGTGCAGTCCGGCTACGCGGTCGCGCGCGACGAATTCGATCTCTCCGCGCGCGATGCGACGCACACCATGTCGGTGCGTCTGGAGCGGGAAGCGGCCCCGGCGCCGGCGCGCCCGGCGGCTCCGCCGCCGCGTGCCTCCTCGCCGGCGCAGCCGACGGTCTTTACCGGCACGTTGAACGTCGACTCGCGGCCGCAGGGCGCGCGCGTCCTGCTCGACGGGACGTACGTGGGGCGGACGCCGATTCGGCTGCCGCGGGTGAAGGTCGGCGCGCACGTCGTCCGGATCGAGCTCGATGAACACAAGCCCTGGAGTGCCATGACGCGCGTGGTCGCCGGGGAAGAAACGCGCGTGACGGGATCCCTCGAACGATATCGATGAAAGCGACACTGGCGCTCGAAAACGGCATCTGGTACGACGGCGAGGCGGCCGGCGCACCCGGTGAGACCGGCGGGGAAGTCGTGTTCAACACGAGCATGACCGGCTATCAGGAGGTGTTGACCGATCCATCCTATGCGGGGCAGATCGTGGCGATGACGGCGCCCCAGATCGGCAACTACGGCGTGGCGGCCGAGGACGAAGAGTCGCGCGCCCCGCAGGTGTCCGGCTTCATCGTTCGCGACGAATCGCCGATGGCGAGCAACTGGCGCGCCGACGGCACGCTGCGCGACTACCTCGTGCGCCATGGCATCGTCGCCATCTCCGACATCGATACGCGCTCGCTCACGCGCGTGCTGCGATCGGCCGGCGTGATGCGCGGCGTGATCGCGACGGGTGAGGTGGATCCCCGCACGCTCGTCGAACGCGCCCGCGCGCTCCCGTCGATGGAAGGGGCCGACCTCGTCCGCGACGTCACGTGCGAGCGCGCGTTCGACTGGCAGCCCTCGCCGCGCGGCGAGTTCGCGCCGCCGCCGCAGGTCCGTCCGCGGCGCCGGTTGAAGATCGCCGCCTACGATTTCGGGATGAAGTGGAACATCCTGCGCCGCTTTACCGCCTACGACTGCGACGTCCGCGTGTTCCCGGCGACGACCCCCGCCTCTGAATTGCTGGCCGAACACCCGGACGGCGTGTTCCTGAGCAACGGTCCCGGCGATCCCGCCGCGCTCGACTACGCCATCGACAACGCACGCGCGCTGGTGGACGCGGACGTGCCGGTGTTCGGCATCTGCCTCGGCCACCAGCTGCTGTCGCTGGCGATGGGGGGACGCACCTTCAAGCTGAAGTTCGGCCACCGCGGCGCGAACCATCCCGTGAAGGAGCTCGAGAGCGGCAAGGTGGAAATCACCTCGCAGAATCACGGCTTCGCCGTGGATCCGGAATCGCTGCCCGACGATGTGGCGATCACGCACGTGAACCTGTACGACGGCACCGTCGAAGGGCTGCGGCACCGCACGAAGCCCGTCTTCTGTGTCCAATATCATCCCGAAGCGTCGCCAGGCCCGCACGACGCCGATTACCTGTTCCGGCAGTTCGTGGACGAGATGGAGAAGCGGGTCGGCTGATGCCCAAACGTACGGATCTGAAGCGGCTCCTCGTCATTGGTTCCGGGCCGATCGTCATCGGCCAGGCCTGCGAGTTCGACTACTCGGGCACGCAGGCGTGCAAGGCGCTCAAAGCGGAAGGGCTGGAGGTCATCCTCGTCAACAGCAACCCCGCGACGATCATGACCGACCCGGAGACGGCGGACCGCACGTACGTGGAGCCGCTCACGTGGGAGTCGGTCGCGTCGATCGTCGAGCGCGAGCGTCCGGACGCGCTGCTGCCGACCGTCGGCGGACAGACGGCGCTTAACCTGTCGGTGGAACTCGCGGAGCGCGGCGTGCTCGAGAAGCATGGCGTCGAGCTGATTGGCGCCTCGGTGGACGCGATCAAGGTCGCCGAGGACCGCCTGAAGTTCCGCGACGCGATGCGCGAGATCGACGTCGAGGTGCCCGACAGCCGCTACGTGCGATCGATGGGCGAGGCGCTCGCCGCGGTCGACGCGATCGGGTTTCCGACAATCATCCGCCCGTCCTTCACGCTCGGCGGCGTCGGCGGCGGCATCGCCTACAACATCGAGGAGTTCCGCGATCTCGCGGCGCGGGGCCTCAGCCTCAGCCCCGTGCACGAGATCCTCGTCGAGCAATCGGTGCTCGGCTGGAAGGAGTTCGAGCTCGAGGTGATGCGCGATCGCGCCGACAACTTCGTCGTCGTCTGCTCGATCGAAAACGTCGACGCGATGGGCGTTCATACCGGGGACAGCATCACCGTCGCGCCCGCGCTCACGCTGACCGACAAGGAATACCAGCGGATGCGCGACATCGGGCGGCGGATCATCCGCCGCGTCGGCGTCGAGACGGGCGGTTCGAACATCCAGTTCGCCATCAATCCCGAGGACGGCCGCATCGTCGTCATCGAGATGAACCCGCGCGTGTCGCGATCGTCCGCGCTCGCGTCGAAGGCGACGGGCTTTCCGATCGCGAAGATTGCCGCCAAGCTCGCGCTCGGCTACACGCTCGACGAAATCCCCAACGACATCACGCGCCTCACCCCCGCGTCGTTCGAGCCGACGATCGACTACGTCGTCGTCAAGGTGCCGCGGTGGGCGTTCGAGAAATTCCCGCGCGCCGATCGCACGCTGACGACGCAGATGAAATCGGTCGGCGAGGTGATGGCGATCGGGCGCACGTTCAAGGAAGCCTTCATGAAGGCGTTCCGGTCGCTCGAGCTGGGACCGGGCAACATGCTCTTCGCGCGCGGCGGCCAGCGGGACGACGCGAGCGGCGCGGCGGCCGAACCCGCCGACGACGACGGCGTGCTGCAGCGCGCGCTGGCGGTGCCCACCGACCGCCGCATGTGGGCGCTGTTCCGCGCGCTCGACCGCGGCTGGTCGATCGACGACCTGCATCGGCTGACGAAGATCGATCCGTGGTTCCTGACGCAGTTCCAGCAGATCGTCGACTTGCGGCGCGAGGCGACGCTCGTCGGCCTCCGCGGCATTTCGCAGGATCTGATGCGCACGCTGAAGCGCTCCGGCTTCGGCGACTGGCAGCTCGGAAGCATGCTCGGCAGCGATGAAGGGGCCGTGCGGCAGGCGCGCCAGGAGATGGGGCTGAAGCCGGCCTACAAGCGGATCGACACCTGCGCCGCCGAGTTCGAATCGTTCACGCCGTACCTGTACGGCACGTACGAGCACGAGTGCGAGGCGGAGCCGACGGCGCGCCAGAAGGTGGTGATTCTCGGCAGCGGGCCTAACCGGATTGGGCAGGGCATCGAATTCGACTACTGCTGCGTGCACGCGGCGTTCGCCCTGCGCGAGGACGGCTTCGAGACCGTCATGATCAACTGCAATCCGGAGACGGTCTCGACCGACTACGACACGGTCGATCGCCTGTACTTCGAACCGCTGACGTTCGAGGACGTGTCGGCCATCATCGCGCGCGAGCGCGAGGCCGGAGCCGAGGTTGCCTGCGTCGTGCAGTACGGCGGCCAGACGCCGCTCAAGCTCGCGCTGCCGCTGCAGGAAGCGGGGGTGAAGATCCTGGGCACGTCGCCGGACTCCATCGATCTGGCGGAGGACCGGCAGCGCTTCGCGCAGCTTCTGTGGGATCTCGGCATTCCTCAGGCGCCGAGCGGCACCGCGACCTCCGCCGGCGAGGCGCGGGACGTCGCCGCGTCAATTGGCTTTCCGCTCGTCGTTCGCCCGTCGTACGTGCTCGGCGGCCGCGCGATGGCGATCGTGTACGACATGGCCGCGCTCGACCGCTACATGACGACGGCCGTCGCGGCCTCGTCCGAACACCCGGTGCTGATCGACAAGTTCCTCGAGGACGCGATCGAGCTCGACGTGGATGCGGTCGCGGACGGCACCGGCGCCGTCGTGATCGGCGGCATCATGGAGCACATCGAAGAGGCCGGCATCCATTCCGGCGACAGCTCGTGCGTCGTCCCGCCCTATCGCATCGCGGAGCGCCACATCACGCTGATTCGCGACTACACGCGGCGGATCGCGCGCGCGCTGCAGGTCGTGGGCCTGATGAACGCGCAGTTCGCGATCAAGGACGACACGGTGTTCGTGCTCGAGGTGAATCCGCGGGCGTCGCGGACGGTGCCGTATCTCTCGAAGGCGACCGGCGTGCCGCTCGCGAAGGTGGCCGCCCGCGTGATGGCGGGACGAACGCTCGCCCAGCAGGGCCTCACCGAGGATCTCGACGTCTCCGGCGTGTTCGTCAAGACGCCGGTGTTCCCGTTCGTCCGCTTTCCGGGCGTGGACACGATCCTCGGGCCGGAGATGAAGTCGACCGGCGAGGTGATGGGCTGCGCGGAAAGCTTCGGGAGCGCGTTCGCGAAGGCGCAGCTCGCCGCCGGCGTCCGGCTGCCGTCCGCAGGCTGCGCGTTCATCAGCGTGGCGAATTCCGACAAGCCGGCGGCCGTCCAGATCGCGCGCGATCTCATCGCGCTCGGCTTCACGCTGATTGCGACTCGCGGCACGGCCAGCTACCTGCGCGCGCACGGAATCGAGGCGAAGGTCGTCTTCAAGGTGAACGAGGGACGTCCGCACATCGGCGACGAGATCCTCAACAATCAGGTCCAGCTCGTCATCAACACGCCGCTCGGCCGTGAATCGTTCTTCGACGATCGCACCGTGCGGCGCATCGCGATGATGCAGCAGGTGCCGTGCATCACCACGCTGACCGGTGCCGCCGCGGCCGTCAACGCCATCCGCGCGCTGCACACCGAGGGGCTGACCGTCCGCTCGCTGCAGGAGTACCACCAGCAGTCGCGCGCCGACCGGCGCGCCTCGGAGTCGCGCGTCTGAACCCGCCCGAATTCGACGTCGTCGGCGTTGGCGCCAACGCCGTCGAT
>DASSOM010000241.1:0-16672 GCA_035700625.1 Vicinamibacterales bacterium | reverse complement strand
CCGGCGAGCAGACGCCGCAGCAGCAGCGCGCCGACGACGCCGATGGCGGTGCCGATGAGTACCGTCGCGGCGCCGTTCACGAGGACGAGCCTGAGGATGGCCGTTCGCGTCGCGCCGTGCGCGATCCGGATCGCGAATTCCTGCGTCCGCTGTCCGACCAGGTACGCCATCACGCCGTAGAGGCCGATCGCCGCGAGCAGCAGCGCGGCCGCGCCGAACAGCGCGATGAGCACCGCTGAAAACCGCTGCGGTCCCACCGACTCGCTGAGCACGTCCTGCATCGAGCGCACGCGCGCCAGCGGCAGCTGCGGATCGATCGATCGCATGATCGATCGCAAGTCCGGCGCGAGCGACGCCGGGTCGCCATCCGTCACGCGGACGATGGCCGATACGGCGCCGAAGTAGCGGTGCTGGCGGTACGGCTCGTACACCTGCGCCGGCGTTCGCTCCATCACACCGTACTGCTTGGTGTCGCCGACGATGCCGATGATGGTGCGCCAGGCGTCATCCCCCTGCGACACGCGGATGCGCCGGCCGATCGGATCCTCGCCGGCGAAGTCGCGCTCGGCGAGCGTCTGATTGATCACGACGACGCGCTGCGCCCCCTGGCGGTCGGCGTCGGTGATCGCGCGCCCGCGGATCAGCGGAATCCTCATCGCCGCGAAAAAGCCTGGCGTCACCGCGTAGAAATTCGTCGTCGGGCGCTCGGTGGGAGACGCGGCGGGCCGGCCTTCGAAGTCCAGCGAGGCCACGTGGTCGTTGAGAAGCGGCACGCTCTGCGTGATGGCGGCCGCGTCCACGCGCGGGAGCTCGCGGACTCGGGCGAGGAACTGATCGATGACGCGCTCGCGCGCGTTGTCGTCCGGATAGGCGGTCTCCGGAAGCGTGATGCCGGCGATCAGCGTGCCGGACGGATCGAAGCCCGGCGACACGTCCGAGAGGCGCGCGAAGCTTCGCATCAGCAGGCCTGCCCCGACGAGGAGGATCATCGCGAGGGCAAGCTCGGCGACGACGAGCGCCGTCCGCGTCCGGCGCGCCGGCGCCACGCTGCCCTGCCGGCCGCCGGCGGCGAGCAGCTCGCGGACGTCGGTGCGGGACGCCTGAAGCGCCGGCAGCAGCCCGAACAGGATGGGCGTGACGATCACCAGCGCGACCGCAACCGCGAGCACCGCCGGATTCAGGCCGATGTCGGCCTGCCGCGGCAGCGCGTCCGGTTGCAGCGCGAGCAGGCCCTGCAGGCCCCACGACGCGATCACGAGGCCCAGAGCGGCCGCCGCGGTCGAGAGGACGACGGTTTCGACGAGCAGCTGGCGCACGAGCCGCCAGCGCGCCGCACCGAGGGCGGATCGGATCGCCAGCTCGCGGGCGCGCGAGGCGCCGCGCGCCAGCAGCAGGTTGGCGACGTTCACGCACGCGATGAGCAGCACGAGGGCTACCGCGCCGAGGAGCACGAGCAGCGGCGTGCGCACGTCCCGGACCATGTAGTCCTGCAGCGGATCGGCAAGCACGTCCCACCCGCGATTGCTGTCCGGGTACGTCTGCTCCAGCCGCTTCGCAATCGCTGCGAGATCCGCGCGCGCGCGATCGACCGTCACGCCCGGTTTCATGCGCGCGATCGCGGCGAGGTAGTGGCTGCCGTGAAGCGTCCGCTCCTCCGGCTCGAACGCCATCGGAATCCAGAGCTCCGTCTGCCGCGACGGAAACACGAACGACTCGGGCATGACGCCGACGATCGTCACGGGCTCGCGATCGAGGCGCACGGTCTGCCCGACGATGTCGGTGCGCCCACCGAAACGCCGCTGCCAGGCTCCCCACGAGAGAATCGCGACGCGCGGCCCCTTGTCCGCGTCCTCCGCCTGGGTGAACGTGCGTCCGAGCACGGGCTGCCCGCCGAGCAGCCCGAACAGATTGGCCGTGACGCGATCGATGCGGACGCGATCGGGATCGCCGCTCCCCGTCTGCAGGCTGACCGCGCGGCTCCCAAACGCGGCGATGCCATCGAAGACCGTCGCCTCGTCGCGCCAGGCCAGGTAGTTGCCGGGCGCGACGGAAAAAGATGGAAATTGCGGGAGACGCCGCTCGCGGAGGAGAAGGATCTGATCCGGATCGTGGAACGGAAGCGGCCGCAGGAGGACGGCGTCGATCACGCTGAACGTCGCGGTGCTGAAGCCGATGCCGAGCGCCAGCGTGAGCAGCGCCGTCGCGAGATAGCCGGGGTGCGCGGCCAGCGTCCGAATCGCGTGCCGCAGGTCCTGCATCACACTCGCCATGCGAAGTCCTCCGCGTCACTTGGACGGCCGGAAGGCCCGGGAGGTTGGCTGTCAGTCGCCGCCGCTGCCCTTGAAGTGATCCGCCTCGTCCGCGAAGAGGACGTTGAAGCTGGTGAGTGACCCGTAGCAGCCGGTGATGTAGCCCTGGAGCTTGACCTTCACGTCCTCGGGCAGATCCGTGGCGTTGACCTGCTGTTCGAGCGTGCGAAGCCGGTTCCGCAGCATGACGATCTTGTGGAAGAACGTTTCGATCGGCCACGACTTCTCCTGCAGGCCGGGCGTGCCCGGCCGCAGGACGAGCGTTCCGTCGCGCCATTTCTCCGCGGGCACGGCGGGGCCGAGCCCCCCTTCCTCGCGGATGATCCGCCGCAGCAGCATCTCGAGATCCACGTCGTTGTCCCCTTCCACGGTGATGGGCGGCGCAAGCCGCTCGCGGTCGCTCACCAGCGGCAGCGGCGGACGGTCGGACCGCGCGGCGCGCGCGCCGGCAGGCCCCGGCGCGGACGCCGCTCTCGGACCGCCGCGATAGTGATGCTCGCTGCCGCAGTAGCCGCACGCCACGCGCAGCGGCCGCCCCTCGGCGTCGGCCGCAATCACGGTGTGCTGGCGATCCAGTTTGCAGACGCGGCAGGCGTCCTCGAGGGAATCTCCCGCCCGATAGCGCCGCGGCTCCGGCATGGCCGTCGATTATAGTCGGCGCGTCCGGGCGGGCGTGACGGCTTCCACGAGTTCGGATACGCTGGGCGACTGGTGTGGCCGGGGTGGCGGAACTGGCAGACGCATCGGACTTAAAATCCGAAGGACCCAAAAGGTCCGTGTGGGTTCGACTCCCACCCCCGGCAAAACCAATTGCGTCAGCGACAGGTCGCATCCGCCGTGACCGGCGTGCCCGCTTCCACCGCATGCGCCAACGGTTCTCCCAACGTCAGCGTCCCTTCGCCGCTCGCCGTTGAACGCGAGACATAGAAGGCGCAGAGTCCATCGACGCGAATCCCACCGGAGTCCGCAGGGAGCGCGGACGTGTCAGCGACGTCCAGCTTGGTGTTGTCCGCGTAGCTGTCCGCGGTCAGGAACGTGGACGTGGGAGCGGGCGTGCTCGGCGGTGGTTCGGCCGGTGTTGGTTCGGTCGGAGGCGCTCCCGAACAGGCGCCGGACGTCAGGGCCGCAACGATGGTGAAGACGCGCAGGATGCGGTCGCTCACGCGCGCACGCCGCGCGCGCCCGCCAGCAGGTGCTGGCGCACCTTGTCCACGAGCTCCTCGGGCGCGACCGGCTTCCGCAGCACGCACGCGACATGAACCTGATCGAGGTTCATCGCCGACGCCGTCACGATGATCACCGGGATGGAACGCGTCTGGACGTGGGCGGCGATTTCCTCCTGCACGCTGAGCCCGCTGAGCCCGGGCAGGATCAGGTCGAGGACGACCAGATCGGGCGTGCTCACCTCGAGCTCGCGCAGGGCCTGCGTGCCGGTCGAGGCCTCGCGCACGTCGAACCCGTCGACCATCAGCGCCGTCCGGTAGAGCCGGCGCAGGTCGCCGTCATCCTCCACGATCAGGACGGAATATCGCCTGCTCACGCCACGCCGCTTTCACCCCTGGTTGCACACAGGTAGAACATCGTTACCGTCTCGGACGCACCAAGGCCCCATACAAGCGTGCCGCCGCCTGGAAGTAGCCGTGCGAAGCAGAATCCGCGCCACTGCGGCGCAGTCGAGCTGGCAGCGCGCGCGCGGCGATGTTACCGCGTCTGGAAGACGATCAGCCAGGGCAGAACGGCGGCGCCGGCATACAGCATCGTCGCCATCGCCAGCGGCCGATCGATCCGGCGGACGTAGAGGAGGATCCCGCAGGCGGTCGCAATCAGCTTCGCACCGGCGAGCGCGGCGGCCGGTCCGACCAGAGCCATCCACGTCGACAGGAGCACGTTCGCTTCCGCGTGCGCCCCCCAGGTCGACACGGCCACGTAGGTGAACAGCCCGTCGCACACCTGCGTGACGATGAAGAGGATCAGGATGAGGCGCCGGACCGACATGCGGCCCGGTCGTGCAACACGCGCACCGCCGACCAGCGTTCAAAACAGCCCAGTTCCGCGACGCCGTCCGCCGAAGTCGTCCGGGGGCGGGTCTTTGGTCGGCGCACCGGTGTGCGTCGCTCAGCGGATCCGCGTGATGATCCAGCTATCGCCGCGCTTCTCCAGCTCGAACGTATTCGTGACCGTCTGTGCCTCGCTCTGGCCGACGCGCGGATTGAACCGGCGCGTCACGCGTGCCCGCGCCGACGCGCGGCGACCGTCGGCGGCGACGGTCAGATCCTCGACGTCCATCTCGACCTGGTACGAATCGGCGGACGCCATCGTCTGCTGAATCCGCCGGGCTTCGGCGTCCGAGAGCGACTGCACGCGGCGCAACGCATCCGCGTCCAGCGACTGCCACGCGCTCTGATAGCGGCGCAGCACGTCCCGGATCGCGGCGGCGTTGTCGACGGGACGGCTGGCAGGCGGCGCGGGCGCCGGCGCGCTCGTCGTGGGCGGAGCCGGCGGCGGCTTCACGGGACTCGTCCGCGGCGGCGCGACGCGTTCCGGCGCCGTGATCGTGACCGTGACCGTGTGGATCACGGGTACGGGTCTGCCGTCGACGAACGTCGGCGCGAACTGCCACTGCCGCGCGGCCGTGAGCGCCGCGGCGTCGACGAGCGGCGCGAGCGGCTGCGTGACGCGCGCGTCGCTGACCGTGCCGTCCGGCGCGATCGTGAGCTCGATCCCGACGGTCCCCTGCACACGGGACTCGCGGGCGGCATCCGGATACACGGGGTCGACGGTGTGCACGCGCCGCGGGACCGGCACGTCCACGCCGGCGCGCACGGGCACGGGCGGCCCGGACGGCGCGGATTCGGTGGGCGGAGGGACGGCGGCCGGCGCCGGCGGCGTCGATCGCTGCGGCGCGGGCTCCTCGCGCACACGAGGACGCGCTTGCGACGGCTTCGCCGGCTCCGTGCCTCCGCGTCCTTCCGCCTGCCTGCGCGGCGCAGGGTCTTCCGGTTTCGTGTCCGTCGGCGTCGACGAACTGGTGGACGCGGGCGGCGGTGCGGGCGGTTCCGCGCGCGGCGCCGGTGGTACGACGGGCGTCTGTTGCGCCGTCGGCGCCGGCGCGGTGGACTCGGTCGCGACCGTCGCCGCTTGCCGGGAGCGCTCCCGCAGCAGGAGGCCGACCGCCGCGATCGCGATCACCAGCGCCAGCGCGGCGACGGCGATGCCCACGCGATTCGCCACGGTCGTCGTCTGCGTGCCGGGGGACGTGCCGGTGCGGGAACGGGATTCGAGCACGAGCCGTCCGGTCTCGCGCTCGCGCGCACGTTCGAGCAGGCCCGCGTGCGCGCGCTCCAGGATGCCGCTCGCGGACGGATCCTGCGGATTGACGGCGGCGCTTCGTCCCGCCAGCGTCAGCGCGACGCGATACTCGCCGCTCGCGAGCGCGCGCTCCGCTTCGGCGAGCTCCGCCGCCGACAGTACCGTCGGCGCGTCGCCGTCGATCCCGGTCCCGGGCGGCGGCGTGACCGGATACACGATCGTCTCGCCGGCGCTCTCCGCCGCCGCTTCCGCGGCGCGCTCCTCTTCGCGTTCGAGCCGCAGCCGCGTGCGCGCGAGATCGTTGCGCATCCGCGCGAGGTCCTGATAGCGGTCCGCAGGCTCGCGCTTCATCGCCTGCTCGACGATCGCGATCACCTCGGGATCGAGCGAGGGCGCGAGGGCCGCCAGCGGCTCCGCGGCCACGTTCAGAATGCGGTTGAACAGCCCCTGTGCGAGCGTGCCGGGGAACGCCTGCTTGTAGGTCAGCAGCTCGTAGGCGACGAGGCCGACGGCAAAGATATCGCTGCGGTGATCGACGGGCGTCCCGAGCACCTGCTCGGGCGACATGTAGTTGATCGTGCCGACCAGCACGCCGGCCTGCGTCATGCCCGACTCGCCGAACCGCACGATGCCGAAATCGAGGATCTTCAGCGTGCCCTCGGCGTCGACCATCAAATTCGCGGGCTTGACGTCCCGATGCACGACGCCTGCGCGATGGGCGTACGCGAGCCCGTCGCACAGCTCTTCGATCAGCTTGAGGCGGCGCGTGAGCGGCAGGCGTGCGCGCTCGCGAATGAGCACGGCGACGGTCTCGCCCGCCAGGAACTCCATCGCGATGAACGGGTCCCCTTCATGCTCCCCGACGTCGAACACGGTGACGATGTTCGGGTGGCGGAGACGGCCGGCGGCGCGCGCCTCGCGCGCGAAGCGCTCGCGCAACTCCTCGGTGTCGATGCCGCGGCGCAGCACCTTGATGGCGACGAGCCGCTCGATCGCGGGATCGCGGGCAAGATAGAGTGATCCCATTCCCCCTTCGGCGATCCGCTCGAGCACCTGGTAGCGGCCGACGAAGCCGGTCGCCGTAATCGAGGCGCCGCCCCCCGTGCCCCCGCCGCCGGCAGACGACGTGCCGCGGCTCATGACGGCATCCGCCTGAGCACCATCGCGCTCGCATTGTCGTCGCCGCGTCGGGCGACGGCCGACGCGACGAGGCGTTCGGCGGCCGCGGCCGGGTCGGACGCGTCCGCAATCGTCTGCAACAGCGCGCCCTCGTCGAGTGCGCGGTGCACCCCGTCGGTGCAGAGGACGAGCCACTCCCCGCACGCGACCGTCCGCGTGCGGATCGTGACGTCGAGTTCGTCCTGTGCGCCGACGACGCTCGTCAGCACGTGGCGCATGGGATGGTTCGCGAGCGCCTGGCGATCGAGTGCGGGGTTCTGCGCGAGCAGCGTCTCGAGCCACGTGTCGTCGCGCGTCAACTGCTCGATCGCACCGTCGCGCACGGCGTAGACCCGGCTGTCGCCGACGCTCACGATCGCCGCCTCGTCCTCCTCGACGAGGACGACGGCGAGCGTGGTGCCCATGCCGGTGTACTCGGCGCGCGACTCCGCCTCGCGGTGGACGCGGCGATTGGCGAGCTTCACCGCCGTGCGAAGCCGGTTGGCCTGATACCCGATCGCGCCGTCGATGCCGAAGGGCCACGTGTGATCCGGATCCTGGGCGGATCGGGCGATGAAGGCGGACACGGCCTCGACCGCCAGCTTCGCGGCGACGTCGCCGGCGTGCTCGCCGCCCATGCCGTCGGCCACGAGAAACAATCCGCGCGCGGGGTCGCTGAACACGGCGTCCTCGTTGTGGCGGCGCACGCGCCCCGGATCGCTCGATGCGGCAGCCGTAATCACGTGAGTCCCCGCTTATACTAGCGCCGCGCCCTCTCGGCGGCCATGTTCACTCTCAGCTTCACGCGCGACGGCGAAACCGTCCGGCACCCGCTCAGCTCCGGCGAAACCGTCATGGGACGCGCACCGGTGTGCGACCTGACGATCGACGATCCGAGCATCTCGCGCCGGCACGCACGCTTCCGCGTGCACGGCGACCGGTGCGTGCTCAGCGATCTCGGCGGACGCAACGGCACCTTCGTCAACGGCGCGCAGGTCACCGAAGCCGAAGTCTCGGACGGCGACGTCGTCGTGCTCGGCCGCTTCGCGCTGCGCGTGGAGCGACGGCCGGACGAGCCGGTCACGCTGAGCGACCGGCACTCGCTCGTGGAATCCCCGGCGACGCTGTTCCGGCCGATTGACGCCGCGGGTGCGACCGCCGCCGGCGTGGAACCGACCGTCGATCCGGCTCGGCTGCTCGTCCTGCTCAGCGAGATTTGCCGCCGGCTCGTCCGCTGGCAGCCGCTGCCGGAGATTCTCGAGCGCGTGCTCTCTGTCGTACTGGAGACGGTCCCGGCCGAGCGCGCGTTCCTGCTGCTCGTGGACGACCGCACCGGGCGCGTCGAGCCGCGGCTGGCGCGCGCGCGCGGCGGCGCCCCGATCGAGCAGGCGACGCTCAGCCGGACGGTCGTCAACCGCGCGATCCAGGAGCGCGTCGCGATCCTCGCGAACGACGTGCGGCTCGATCCGCGGCTGTCGCAGGCGCAAAGCCTCGTTGGCAGCCACGTCCGCTCGTTCGCCTGCGTGCCGCTGTGGAACCAGCAGACGGTGATCGGCGCGCTCTACGTGGACAACCCCCAGACCTCGCAGCTCTCGGCCGCCGACCTCGACGTGCTGCAGGCGCTCTCGTCGTACGCCGGTGTCGCGATCGAGCAGGCGCGGCTGACGTCGGAGCTGCTCGACGAAACCCGGCGCCGCGAGCGGCTGCAACGCTATCACTCGGTCGCGGTCGTCGAGCGCATCCTGCGCGACGGCGGCGGCGCCGACGCGCCGTTTCTCGCGGAGGAGCGCGAGGTCTCGGTCGTCTTCGCCGACATCGTCGGGTTCACGACGCGCGCGGAGCACCTCCCGCCATCCGCGCTCGCCGCCCTGCTCAACCGCTGCTTCGGCGCGATGTGCGACGCGGTGTTCGCGCAGGACGGCACGCTCGACAAGTTCATCGGCGACGCCGTCCTCGCCGTCTTCGGTGCGCCGCTGTCGCAGCCGGATCACGCGGCGCGCGCGCTGGCGGCGGCGCTCGCGATGCGCGACGCGACGGCGGCGCTCGATCTCGCCCCGCCGATCGTGCTCCGCATCGCCATCAACTCCGGCCGCGCCACCGTCGGCGACATCGGGTCGCCGCGGCGGCGCGAGTACACCGTGCTCGGCGACGTGGTCAATACGTGCGCGCGCCTGGTGTCGGACGTCTGCCAGCCCGGATCGATCGTCCTCACCGGCGCGACGCGCGAGCGCCTCACGCATCCGCCCGCGCTGCGGTCCCTCGGCCCGCAGCAGGTACGGGGGCGCGAAGCGCTGCTCGACGTGTTCGAAATCGTCCCGCGTCAGAAGGAATAGTCCCCGCCGATCACGGGCGTGATCTTGTCGCGCAGGCCGGCGTTCGACATCGACACGAGCACGTTCGCCGAGAGGAGCAGGTTGCCGCGCACGTTGAATCGCAGCCCGGTGGCCAGCAGCGACTGGTTCAGATCGCCGGGACGCCGCGAGAACTCCTCGAACGTCGCCGTGCCGAAGCCGCCGTCGCGCGTTTCGAACGAGAACTGCCGGTTGACCGGCACGAGCCGGCCGATGTCGCGCAGCGTACGCCCGAGGACGTCCGCGGAGACGGTCAGCCGATCGTGCAGCACGAGATCGAAGCCGGCGATGTAGCTGATCTCGTCCGGCACGGCCGGCGTCGGTCCCGGCAGCGGCGCCGGCTCGTGGCCGTTGCTGAAGGTGTAGCCGATGTTCACGTGCGGCGCGAACGGGCCCGCCGCCATCGAGCCGATGAAGGAGACCTTCGTCTGCACGCCGCCGGATCCGAGCAGCTGCTCGGAGTCTCCGGTCGGAAGACGCAGATCGAGCGCCGCCGCGATGCCCCCCCCTGCGGCGTCGAACACGCGCAGCTTGCCCCGCAGCAGGATGTCGCCAATCCCCTCCGCGCTCGACGACTCCGTGATCACGTCTTCGCTCGACCCGTGCCCGTCGAAGGAGTGGATCGTCGGAATGTCGGAGGTCGCGAGACGGATGATGTGCGCGTCGGCCTGCGCGCGCATGCGGATCGTCACGTACGGCACGAGCAGCCCGACGTCGAGCCGGTCGGTCACGCCGTAGTTCGCGTACGCCGAGAACACGCTGCTCGTGAGCCGCAGCGACAGCCGGTTCTCGATGACGTCTCCCTCGAAGAACGGATCCGGCGGCGACCCGGGCGCGCTGCGCTCGCCACAGCAGTCCTGGTGCACCAGATACACGCGGACGTCGCCGTTGTCGAGCCCCTTCCCTTCCAGCGTGTCGAACGTCGCGCGCTGGAAGTTGAACCCGAGATTCCATTTGCCGCGCCCCGCGGTCAGCGCGCGTTCCGCGAACGTGGATCCGAACGATCGGCTCTCGCGCGAGAACGTGCCGAGCGCCGGATCGAAGCTGTACGCGAAGCCGCCCGACGACGATCCGAGCGGAACGGACGAGAGCTGCGAGATGATCGTCGCGTTGATCGCCAGCGGGATCTCCAGCTGGTTCACGTCGAACCCCGACGCCACCTCGCCCGTCCCGAGGATCGGGCGGAAGTGCGCTTCATGACTCTGGAACGGCCCCGATGGCGGAGCCAGGACGATGTCGGAGAGCAGCATCTTGACGATCAGCTCCGACAGGAGCGTGTGGGCCCTGGCCGGCGCGGGCGCGAGGGCGAACACCAGCGCCATGAAAAGGACGGAGCGCTTCATCATCGACTCCTTGGCCGCGTGCGCGGCGTTGCCGAACGGGTTCGCGTTCAGGCTGTCGGCGCGGCCGAGAAGAAGACCAGCAGCTTCAGTTCCTGCTCGATGGCGGAGAACCGATGCTCCTGGTGCGCCGCGACGTAGATCACCTCGCCGCCCGAGACGGCGCGCCGGACGTCCCCTGCTTCGAACACGGCCTTGCCGGCCACGACGAAATAGATTTCGTCTTCCTCGTGCGGCGTCTGATGGTCCCAGGCGCCGGGGGCGAGCACGTAGACGCCCGCGCGCAGACTGCGCACGCGCAGGAACTCGAGCCAGGGCTCTCCCGCGGCCTGCTGCTCGCGTTCGAGATCGCCGAGATTGAAAATCGCCGTGGTCGTCATCGTTGCCGTGGCCACATGGGACGCCGACGGGACAGCCTATCCGAAGTGACCGGCGCAGTCGAGCGTGCGGGGACGATCAGCGGGAGGGTTGACCGGGCTTGCGCCCGACGGCGACGAGGCTCAGGCCGCGCGCCGGAACGACGGCTTCGATCGCGCGGCCGATCGGGACGAGCAGCTCGAACAGCTTGATCTGCCGCGGGCTCACGGTACGCCGGCCGAGCGCGGCGTTGGCGCGCCAGCCGAACGCCCCGAGACGATTGAACTCCTGCAGGCGGACGACGTCGAACCCGGCGTTCCGCATCTTGCCCTCGAGCTCCGCCGCCGTGTAGCGGCGCAGATGTCCCAGCGTGCCGTCGGCCGGCGCGCGCAGCGACGGATGCGCGGGGACGAAGACGACCACGTGGCCGCCCGGCGGCAGCAGATCCAGGTACGCGCGCAGCACACGCTCGTCGTCGTCGATATGTTCGAGGACGTTCAGGCAGAGGACGGTGTCGAGCGCCTCACCGCGCAGCGGGAGGTACGACGCCGGGTCGGCCAGATCGAACTGCATCGTGCGCACGTTCTCCATGTGCCCGAAGCGGGATTCGATCATTTCCACGTAGAGCGGATCGCTGTCCGCGCACACCAGACGATCGCGGTCGAGCAGCAGCTCAGTGAAGTTGCCGATGCCGCAGCCCGCTTCGAGCACGCGCCGGCCGACGAACGGCACAAACTGCCGGTACAGCCAGTTGTTGAACCGGCGCGCGCGGCGGACGCTCTGCATCACGTAGTAGCCGTCGTGCGTGGTGAAGCGATCGTCCACGAAGCGGTACTTCACGAGCGTCCAGACGGCCGAGACCGCGTCCTTCCATCCGATCTTCTTGCCCTCGGCGGCGGTGCGGCCGTGATAGCTGATCGGCACCTCGTAGAGCCGCAGGTTCCACTGCGCCAGCTTGGTCGTCAGCTCCGGCTCGATCCCGAAGCGGTCGCTTCGCAGCGGCGTCTGGCGCAGGACGTCGGCGCGCGCCGCCTTGTAGCACGTCTCCATGTCCGTGAGATTGACGTCGTTGAAGACGTTGGCCAGCCACGTGAGGAACCGGTTGGCGACGCTGTGCCAGTACAGGAGGACGCGGCGCTGCCCGCCGAGCGCGAAGCGCGATCCGAACACGGCGTCGGCGTGCCCCTGCAGGATCGGGCCGATGAGCACCGGATAATCGGTCGGGTCGTACTCGAGATCGGCGTCCTGAATGAGGGCGATGTCGCCGCGCATGTGCTCGATCGCCGTCCGGATCGCCGCCCCCTTGCCGCGGTTCGCCGGCTGCCGGATTACGCGGATGCGCGGGTCGTCTGCCGCAATCGCCTCGAGGACGTCCGCCGATCCGTCGCGGCTGCCGTCGTCGACGCACACGATCTCCAGGGGAATGTCGATCGGACTCGCGAGCACGCGCGCGACGATCGTGCGCAGCGTCCGCGCCTCGTTGTACACGGGCATGAGCACGCTGAGCAGCCGGTAGTCGCGCGCGGGGCGCTGCCTGCCGCCCCGGGTCTCTGGCGACGCGCTCATGGGACGTGTGGTTTGAGCTGCGGTGGATGCCGGTGCTTCGTCGCCTGCTCGTACGCGTAGGCGAGCGCGATCAGCTTCGGCTCCGACCACGCGGTGCCGATGAACGACAGCCCCACGGGCAGGCCGAGGACGTCCCCCGCCGGAACGGTGATGCTCGGATAGCCTGCGACGGCCGCGGGCGTCGAGCTTGCGCCGGTGAAGTGATCGCCGTTGACGAGATCGGTCGTCCAGGCCGGGCCGCCGGTCGGCGCGATCAGCGCATCGAGGCGCTTCGCGCGGAGGATCGCGTCGATGCCCTGCGTCCGCGACCGGGAGCGGCACGTCGCGAACGCCTGGGTGTACTCCTTCGACGTGAGCGGCCCGCGCTTCTGCGACGCGACGAACAGCTCCTGGCCGAAATACGGCATCTCGCGCGCGGCCTCCCGCGTGTTGAACGCGATCAGCTCTGCGAGCGAGTGCACGCGCGCCGACGCCCCGCGCGACTCGAGATACGCGTTGAGATCTGCCTTGAACTCGAACTGCAGGATGTCGTTCTCGCAGCCGTCCAGCCGCGACGCCGTCGGGATGTCCGCCGGATCGACGATGATCGCCCCCTGCGCCTTCATGTCCGCGATCGCCTGCTCGATGACCGCGTCGGTCGCCGGGCTGTAGCCGAAGTACTGCTTGCGGGCGACGCCGATGCGCGCGCCTTTCAGCGCGCCGGCGTCGAGCGACCGCGTGTAGTCGGCGACGTGTTCGCGGCTGGCGGTCGTCTTCTCATCGCGCGTGTCGACACCCGTCATCGCCGTGAGCAGTGCGGCGGCGTCCGCGACGGTGCGCGCCATGGGCCCGGACGTGTCCTGGGTATGTGAAATCGGAATGATGCCGGAGCGACTCACGAGACCGACCGTCGGCTTGATGCCGACGAGGCCGTTCGTGCCGGACGGACACACAATCGATCCGTCCGTCTCCGTGCCGACGCCGACCGCCGCGAGATTCGCCGCGATGGCCGCGCCCGTGCCCGAACTCGATCCACAGGCGTTGCGGTCGAGCGCGTACGGGTTCTTCACGAGTCCGCCGCGTCCGCTCCAGCCGCTGGTCGAGTGTGTCGACCGGAAGTTGGCCCACTCGCTCAGGTTCGTCTTGCCGAGCAGGACGACGCCCGCGGCGCGCAGGCGCTCGACGACGAACGCGTCGCGCGGCGCCGGGGTGCCGTCCAGCGCGAGCGACCCCGCCGTCGTCATCATCCGGTCGCCGGTGTCGATGTTGTCCTTGATCAGAATCGGAATGCCGTGCAGCGGACCCCGCGGACCCTTCGTGCGCCGCTCCTCGTCGAGCCGATCGGCGATCGCCAGGGCATCGGGGTTGATCTCGATCACCGACCGCAGCATCGGCCCGCCGCGATCGATCGCCTCGATCCGCGCGAGGTACAACTCGGCGATCTGTCGCGCCGTGTACCGGCCGGACGTCATCCACGCCTGCAGCTGCTCGACCGTCGCCTCCTCCAGCGCGAACGCGCCGGGCGCGGGCTGCGCCTCGACGGTGATGCGGGAGGGGAAGGTCGCGGCGATGACGCACGCGAACAGAGCGGCCGCAGCGACGCGTTCGGCGTTCACCATGCAGGGAGCTTAGCGGCGCGCGCGGATCGGGTCAATCGTGGAAACGAGGACAGGTCACGCGGAAAGGCGGTCGACGATGGCGCGCCAGGTGCGTGCTTCGGCCGTCTGATCGGTCGCGATCGTCGCGCCGCACACCAGCCCGCCGGCCGTCCCCGGCAGCGACCAGACCGGTTCGACGTGCAGGTTCAGGCCGATGCCGGCGACTTCGACGTTGAAGTGCGCGGGCACGGTTGCGCTCGAGGGCAGCTCGAGCCGCAGGCCGCCGTAGCTCACGTCCACGACCGCGGCCGGACGTCCCGCCGCCGTCACACGAAAGCCGCCGAGGACGCGCTTGCGCGGCCACCGCCGCTGCCGCCGCACGCCCGTGAGCGACGCCTGCACGGTCTCGAGAAACTCCACCGGCCGGAGCGGCTTGCGCACGAACCGCGCGGAATACCGGCTGGCTTCGAGTTCCAGCATCGGCTCGTCGTAGCCGGTCATGATGATGATCGCCATCTCGGGATGCTCCTGGCGGCTCTGCATCACGAGGTGGAGACCGTTGAAGGCGCGCAGCCGCACGTCCGTCACGAGCAGGTCGAACCCTTCCGACGCCAGCAGCTTTTTCGCGGAGTCGTACGTCGCCGCAGGGGTCACGTCGTGACCGGATTCCTGCAGGAGTTCGACGATGCCCGCCAGCGCGGACTCGTCATCGTCCAGAACGAGAATTCGATAGGGCAATCTCATGATCGGGCCGGGATTCGACCCGCGTGGATTGCTGGCGGTGGTCGCAAGGACAATGCCGCCGGCAGGGCGCCATTTTCCGGGCAATTTCGCGCAGTTGTGCGCGTCGCGGCCAACAGGCCGGTAAGCCCGGCGACGGAACTGCAATTAGTGCACGGTGGGCCGCGGCAGGGCGGCGTCGGCCAGCACGCGCCGGACCATCTCGTCGAGGTGACGCTGGCCGATCCGGAACGGACCGGCGACCGCGCAGCCGCTGGGGATTTCCACGGCGATGACGACGTCCCCCGTCTCGCCGAACGGCTCGACGATCCAGCTGAAGCCGCGCAGCGCGACGTAGCGGTCGTCGGGCCCGCCGGGATCGCGCGCCTTGTCGATCGCGAGGAGCATCTGCTCCAGCACGGCCTTCACGTCGCGCTCGGTCCAGGCCTGCGCGGGCATGTCGTGATCGATCCGCGTGGTGGTCGCGGTGTTCTGCTCGCGGAGCACGATTTCGACGTCGTAGGTCATCAGCGGTCGGTCCAGTTCGGCGGACGCTTCTCGAGAAACGCGGCAATGCCTTCCACGGCATCGGCCGTCTGCATCAGATCATCCAAGTATAGCCGTTCGAGATCGGGGAGCATGCGCCGGACGTGGGCGGCCAGCGAGGCGCGGGCCGCCGCGGCGGCATGACGCAGCGACGACGCCGAGCGCGCCGCGAGATGCCGATCGAACCAGCGCGACACTTCGTCGTCGAGCGACGCGGCCGGCGCGACCAGCTCGATCAGCCCCGCCGAGTGCCACTCCTCCGCCGGACGAGATTCCCCGGTGACGATCGCGCGCGTTGCACGCGCGGCGCCGATCCGCGCGGGCAACAGCGCCGCCGCTGCGGGCGGGAAGACGCCGAGCGCGATCTCCGGCAGGCCCAGCACGCTGTCGTCCGACGCGAAGATGAAATCGCACGCCAGCGCCAGCTCGAACCCGCCGCCCAGACATCGTCCGCGGACGATGGCGGCAGTGACGGCCGGCGCGTCCAGCATCTGCGAGATGAGCGCGTGCATGCGCGGCAGCACGCGCGCGATCGCGCCCGGCGCGTGCTCGGGGACGCTGGCGCCGAAGCTGAAGTCCCTGCCGGCCCCTTCGATCGTAATCAGTTTGAGGTGGGGATTCTCGCCGACCGACTCCAGCGCCTGGCCGAGCGCCGAAACCATGTCGTCGGTGATGATGTTGCCCTTCGGATGAACGAGCGTGAACGCCGCGCGCGTTCGATCGCCCTTGAACGCCACCTGCACGGGAGGCGTCATGATGGCTGGAGCTGCGCGTCCAGCGCGTCCGCGGACGTCGCCGGCGCCTGACAGGCGAAGTGCTGACACACGTACGCGGTGGGCTGTCCGTCGATCGCCCGCATCTCGCCGACTTCCGGCATCACACCGGCCAGCCGGCGCTGCGCCTCCCCTTCCCGGACGGGGATGACGACGGACGCCGGCAGATAATGGCGCGCGACCGCACGGGTCAGCGCATCGCCTCCGTCAGCGGCCGAGACGAGCACGATTTGCGACGGCGGCGTGTGCCAGGCCGACAGCGCGCAGAGCATCATCGGAACGGCGCGCGCGGCGCGGCCGAGACGCGGACCGTAGCGCGCAAGCGTCCGTCCCGCCTTCGCGCGCGCGTCGTCATTGCCGGTCAGCTGCGCGAGCGCGATCAGGTTCAGCGCGGCCACGGAGCTCGCGGCGGGCTCGGCGCCGTCGTAATCCTCCTTCAATCGCAGGAGTACGGAGGGATCCTCTCCGGTCGTGCTGAACCAGCCGCCCTCGCGTTCGTCCCAGAACAGCGCGTCGAGCGCGCGCTGCAGCTCCAGCGCCCACTCGAGCCAGGCGGCATCACCGTCCGCCTGAAACAGCTCGACGAGGCCCCAGATAAGGAACGCGTAATCCTCGGCAAACGCCGGAATGGCGGCGTCGCCGTCGCGGAACCGGCGCAGCAGACGG
>DASSOM010000240.1:0-2935 GCA_035700625.1 Vicinamibacterales bacterium | reverse complement strand
CCGGGGTTGATGAGCGCGTATGGACCCGTGACGTCTCGTTCGAGAATCGCCTCCGCGGAAACTCCCGTGTCGGCGATGGGAAACTCGATGCGTTCGTCGTCGATGTCGAGGGCGCGGAGCAGCCGGAGATTCTTGACGACGACGTGCCCCCCCTCCCCCTCCGCGGTCGCCGAGTAAAACGGCCGCGCCGTTTTTTCGCGGAGATGCCAGATCGAAAATCCAATCACGCGGGGCGCGCCCGACGCGCGCGCGAGCACGGCGGACTTCATGAGCCCCTGGAAGTCGATCGCCACGTCGTACCGCGTCCCGCGAAGTTCGTTGACGGCGGCGCGCCACGCCGCGAGCGTCGGCCCTTCGATCGCGACGACGCCGTCGATGACGGTGACGAGGTCGACGAGGTCGCGGTGCTTCGCTTCGACGAGCCAGTCGATCCGCGCGTCCGGGTACGCGCGCCGCAGCGCGGCAACGGCCGGGATGGTGTGGACGACGTCGCCAAGCGCGCCGAGCCGGACGACGAGGATGTTCATCGAAGTGAACGGATGCGCGAGAGCAGATCGCGGGTCGAGTGATCCTTGGGATCGCCGACGATCGCCACGCGGCCTCCGTAAGCGGCCACGGTGTCGCGTTCGGGCACGGTCTCGACGGTGTAGTCGGTGCCCTTGCAGTGGACGTCCGGGCGAAGCAGGAGCAGCAGCGGCGCGACGGTCGGCTCGGAAAAAATCGTGACGTAGTGGACGCCGCGAAGGGCCGCCACGAGCTCCGCGCGATCCGCCGCGTTCAGGATCGGCCGACCCGCGCCCTTCAACCCGCGCAGCGACGCATCGTCGTTGACGGCGACGACGAGCCGATCGGCTTCGCGCGCCGCCGCCTGCAGGTAGCGGACGTGCCCGACGTGCAGGAGATCGAAGCACCCGTTCGCGAGTGCGACCGTTCGCCCGGCGGCACGATCCGAAGCGACCTCGGCGGCGAGCGCCTCGCGCGACAGCACCCGGCCCACCGTTACGTTGCCCTTCCGCTGATCGACGCCTTGAGCTCGGATGCCGAGACCGTCGCGGTGCCCCGTTTCATGACGACGATGCCGCCGGCATGGTTCGCGAGGTGCGCGGCCTCTTCGAACGTGGCGCCAGCCGCCAGCGCCAGCGTCATCGTCGCAATGACGGTGTCCCCCGCTCCCGTGACGTCTGCGATCTGATCCGACCCGACGATCGGAATGTGGATCGTCTTTTCGTCCGGCTGGAACAACGCCATCCCGCGGCTGCCGCGCGTGACGAGCACCGCACGCGAGCGCGTCCGCGCCAGCACCGCGCGTCCGGCACGCTCGAGCGCGCGCGCGTCGTCTCCGATCCGGACGCCGAGCGCATGTTCGACTTCGGATTCGTTCGGCGTGCACGCCGTCATGCCTTTGTAGCGCAGCAGGCTGTAGCGGGAGTCCACGAGCACGATTGGAACACGCATGCGGTCACGGGCCGACGCGACGAGCACCGGCGTGACGAGACCGCTGCCGTAGTCCGAGACGAGCAGCGCGTCGGCGCTTTCCGCGGCCGTCAGCACGCGATCTTCGAACAGCTTCCTCGCGCGGTCGCCGGCGGCGGCGTTGGACGCGCGGTCGATGCGAACGAGCTGCTGCTTTGCCGAATGAATTCCGCCGGCAAGGATGCGCGTTTTCGTCGGCGTTCGATACCCGCCCGGTGACAGCATCCGACGGACGTCGATGCGGCGCCGTCGCATGGTGGCGACGAGCCGCCTTCCCGAGTCGTCGCGGCCCACGACGCCAATCGCGGACACGCGGCCGCCGAGCGCCGCAACGTTGCTGGCCGCGTTGCCCGCTCCGCCTGGAACGATTTCCGTCGAGTCGTAGTCGAGAATCAGGACCGGTGCTTCACGCGATACCCGCGCGATCTGTCCGTAGATGAATTCGTCGGCGATCACATCGCCGATGACGACGATGCGCCGGCCCGCGAACGCGCGAACGATGGCCAGGAGGCGACCCTTCGCGATCACCGTGACTCCTGAAGAATCCATGAGACGGCCTCAATCAGGTTGTCGGCAATGGCGTCGGCCCTAATGCCTGGCTTCGGGCGCTGCTCTTCCGTCCGTCCGTAGCCGGTCCGGACGAGCACCGTGCGCGTGCCTGCGCGCCTGCCCGCCTCGACGTCGTGCCATCGATCGCCGATGACGATGGACCGTGCGAGATCGATGTCGAGGTCGCTGGCGGCGCGCCGGAGCATGGCGTCGCCCGGTTTGCGGCAGTCGCACGAGCGGCGGAAGGGCTCGACCGTACCGTCCGGATGATGCGGACAGTAGTAGAAACCGTCGATCTTCGCGCCGCCCGCCTCGAGCCGCTGTGCGAGAGACGCATGCGCCTCCGCGACGAACGATTCGGGGAAAATGCCGCGCGCGACGCCAGCCTGGTTGGTCACGATGACCACCGGCAATCCCGCCTGGTTGAGCAGCCGGACGGCATCGATGCTGAACGGGAAGAACACAAGACGTTCGAGGCGATCGAGGTACCCGGCTTCCTCGATGAGCGTCCCGTCACGATCGAGGAAGACTGCTGGTCGCATCATTCGTGTGTGAGAGAAATCGCGCCAAGGACGTCGTCGACCTGGATGCGCTTCATGCACCGGTGGTCGATTGGACACTCCCGCAGCATGCACGGCCGGCAGAACACGTCCCGCAGAATCACGCGGTGCGGTCCCGGTCCGGCGGGCGCCGTCGCACGCTCGTCTGTCGGTCCGAAAATCGCCGTCAGCGGTATGCCGAGCGCGGCGGCGACGTGCATCGCGCCGGAATCGTTCGACACGAACGCCGTGCATCGCGCCGCGACGCCGATGAACGTCGTCAGGTCCGTGCGTCCGATGAGATCGATGAAGCGTGTCCCCGGCGGCAGCGACGATTCTATCGCACGGCGTGTGTCGCGATCGGCCGGCGCTCC
>DASSOM010000239.1:0-29464 GCA_035700625.1 Vicinamibacterales bacterium | reverse complement strand
CCCGCCGACGCCGAGTTCCTCGCACGCATCCGCGCGGCGCTCCGCCCGGGCGACGCGCTGCTGCTCGGCGCGGATCTGGTCAAGCCTGAACCGGTCCTGCGGCTCGCCTACGACGATCCGCTCGGCGTCACCGCCGCGTTCAACCGCAACCTGCTCGTGCGCATCAACCGCGAGCTCGGCGGCGACTTCGACGTACGCGCGTTCGAGCATCGCGCCGTGTGGCGCGCGGACGAACACCGCGTCGAAATGCATCTGGTGTCGACGATGCGGCAGACCGTGCGGATTCGAGAGGCGGAGTTGGCCGTGACGTTCGAGCGCGGTGAATCGATCTGGACCGAAAGCTCGTACAAGTACGAGCCGGCGGAGATGCTGACCCTCGGTGCCCGCTCAGGATTTCACGCGGCCGCTCAGTGGATCGATTCGGACGCCCGCTTCGCGCTCGCGCTGTTCCGCGCGCGCTGACGCCGGGCGCGTCGTTCAAATGCCGCGGGCGAACGGGCCGTTCCAGCCCTTCTCCTGCAGCACCTTTTCCAGCTCGATCGATCGCTTGTTCAGCGTGGCCGAATCGTCGAACGCCTCGACCCGCTCGCTTCCATCCGGCAGCGTGAGGACGAGTTCGAACCGATCGCCCTCGACCTGCTGACGGATCTCGCACCGAAGGTGCTCCCCCCGACGTTGGTAGAACCAGATCACGAGATGACTCCTGCCCCTGGATGGGCAAGAAAGGGGCCGCGGCGCGATCACGCCGTCTATTGGGGTTTGCGCCACACTGGGACGAACGGTGACGCGGGCGTGTCGCATTTCGGCACACGCGGGGGAAGATTTCGTCGGATTGCGCCTATTCGAGCGGGACGTAGTTCGCGCGCGCGCGATCGATCTCGCCGACGATGCGCGAGGCGAGCGAGGACGGGGTGAGGACGCGCGCCATCGGGCCGAAGCTGAGAATCCAGCTTCGCAGCGCCCAGTCGTCGCACACGTCCAGTGACACGACGATCGCCCCGTTGGCGGCGTCGCGGACCTGCTGCGTCTCGTGCCAGCGTCTTCCCCGGACGTACGGCGCGATGTGCGCGTCGAACTGAATCTCGATGTGCTCGGGCGTCCCTTCGTTCACGCCAATCGAATGCGCGAACGCTTCGTCCGGCAGATCCACTGGGACGAAGCGCTCCTCGAGCAGCGACAGCGATCGAATGCGATCGACGGCGAACGTGCGCAAGGCGCCGTACTCCGGCACGAACCCGATCACATACAGGGTGCCCAGCGAGTAGACGAGCCGGTACGGATCGACGGCGTACGTCTTTTCGCGGCCGCTCGAGAGCGAGAAGTACGTCATCGACGCGCGGCGGCGCTGCAGCGTCGCCTCGAGCAGCTTCGCGACGTGCGCGCGCGCGGCGCGCTCCGTCTGCGGCTGCGCGGGGGAGCCTTTCGCCTGGATCACGAGCGGCAGCCGGTCGAGGAACTGGCGCATGCCCGGCGTCAGCGCCGAGGCGAGCTTGTCGAACGCGCTGCCGACGTCCTCGCGGAAGGGGGTCGCGGCGAAGCATTCGACCAGCGCGCGCGAAAAGTACAGTGCGCTCAGCTCGGACAGGGTGAACCCGGTGTGATCGAGGCGCCGGAAGGCGCGCGGCTCGAGGCGCCAGTAGCGCTTGCCGTCCACGACGTCATCGAAGAGGGGAAAACCGGCCGCCTGCAGGGCGTCGAGATCGCGGCGGATCGTGCGGGTGGTGACGCCGGTGCGCGCGGCGAGGTCGTCGATCGTCAGGCCGCGCGCCGACTCGAGGTCCCGCAGAATCGTCCACTGACGGATCACCTCGGCATTGCGCGGCATGGAAGGACCAGAATTATAACCGTCGGCCTCAGTGACCCCGCCTGTCACACCCCCGCCGTATCGTGCGCGCAGGAGAGAGAGCGATGACGACTTCTGCGAACGCGCGCGTCTTGAGGCTCCCGTTCGGCCACTTCACGGGGACGCTCAGCGGCCCCGCGGGCACACGTCGGGGGCTCCGGCTCGCGAGAGGGGCCGGCGGCCTTCTGGGGCCCGAAAAATATCGGATGCTGGACCTCAGACGCCGGCGGGCGCAGATCGCCGCGCGGCGGGCGCTTGGCCTTTAGGCCACGCGGCTGAGGCTGGGCGCCTTGAGGTCGAGTTTACGAACGACAATCCGCGCGGGGCGGCGCGAGTCACACTCATGCCACCAGACCCCCTCGCGGATCCACCATCCGTTTTCACCCTGGTCGTCGAAGAGTGCGCCGCAGCGGCCGCACACGTCGTAATCCAATTTCGGCATGGCTGAGATGGACTTCTGGCAGAACGCTGGCGATTTCAACATTAAGACACCCGGAACCGCGATCAGGTTCCCGGGTACAGGTTAGACGCCCGAAGACACCCCTCGGTCGCCCGCCCGACGTGCGGCGGCGCGGACATCGTCCGGCGACCACCCGGCGCGGCGCAGTTCGCGGATGCCGGTGTCGCCGTCGGATTTGCTGAGCTTTTGATCGGGCGACTTCATGATGAGGGGATGGTGCGCGAAGCGGGCGGGCGTCGGCCGGCCGAGCAGACGGGCGAGCCGGATCTGCCGGCCGGTGGACGTCAGCAGGTCCAGGCCGCGCACGACGAAATCGATTCGCTGGTCCCAGTCGTCGACCGCGACGGCGAATTGGTACGTCCAGTTGCCGCGGCGATCGCGGATCAGCACGTCCCCACACTGGCCCGATGGATCCTGCGCCTGCGGCCCGAGCCGCGCGTCTTCGAACGTCTCGACGCCTGGCTCGAGGCGCACGCGCCAGCCGTACCCGTCGCGAAGCGGCAGGCGGCGCGCGCGGCAGCGTCCGTCGTACCGCAGCTCTCCTGCCGGGTTCGCACTCGTCTTCAGGATCTCCCGCCGCGAGCAGTCGCACGCGTAGACGAGTCCCTGTTCGAGCAGCCGATCCAGGGCGGCGCGGTAGATCGCTTCGCGATCGCGTTGACGTCCGAGGCAGACGCCGGCGCGGAACGCGTCAGTGGGGTAGATGTCGGGCCGGAAGCCGAGCCAGTCGAGGTCGTCGAGGATGCCGTGCTCGAATTCGGGACGGCTGCGCTCGCGGTCGTGGTCTTCGATGCGCAGCAGGACGCGTCCGCCGGCGTCGCGCGCCGCCTCCCACACGTACTCGGCGTTGAGCACGTGCCCCAGATGCAGCCATCCGGTGGGAGCCGGAGCGAACCGCGTGAGCATGCACCTATTTCTTTACCACCTCGGTTCCGCTGATCGGAATGCCGCAGACCGTGCCCTGGTAGGCGATGGAGATGCCGCCGTCCTGCGGCGTGGCACGGCCGCTCGGAATCGAGAACGGACATGTCAGTCCGCTTTTTGAAACCTGGCCGTCCGCCGACCAGGTCAGGCCGTCTCCCTCCAGCGCCCCGCTGCCGTTCCCGTTCACGGTCACGTTTTCCGCGCAGGTCGCCGCGAAGGTGATGTTGGCGGTCGTCGTGCTGACCGGCGTCACCGTGTACGTAATCTTGCCGCAACCGTTCGACGGCGTCGAGGCGGTTGTCGATGCCCACGTTCCGGCAAATTGATCGAGGCTGACGGTCGGCGACGGCGATGTCGGCGACTTGTTCTCGTCCTTGTCATCCTTGTTGAAGTCGAACCAGCCACAGCCGGCGCCCACCGTGCACGCCAGCAGCAGCGCGAGCAGAATCGAACGGCGATACCGCATGAAGCCTCCAGACGGGAGGGAGCGCCCCGCCTCTGTTGCGTATCGGCCGAGCCGGGGCTGCGCGACAGCCCCGCAGTCCGATATACTCCCGGTTTGTCATCATGAGTTTCGAAGGCGTCTATTCGGTTCTCCCCACGGCGTTCACGGACGGCGGCGACATCGACGAGGCAAGTCTCAGGCGTGTGGTGGATCTGTTCGTCGGCGCCGGCGTGAACGGGCTCACGGCACTTGGCGTCACCGGCGAGGTCGCGCGGCTCGACGACCGCGAGCGCGCGCGCGTGCTGGGCATCGTCATCGAACAGGCGGCCGGGCGGGTGCCGATCGTGGCGGGCACGACGGCGCAGGGGACCCGCACCTGCATCGCCTACACGCGCGAGGCGAAGCAGCTCGGCGCCGCGGCGGTCATGGTCAGTCCGCCGCGGATGCCGAAGCTCAATTCCGACGCGGTCGTCCGCCATTTCAAGGCGCTGGCCGACGCGGTCGACATCCCGATCGTCGTGCAGGACTATCCGCCGATTTCCGGCTACGCGATGGAGCCGTGGCTGCTCGCGCGCATTGCGAAGGAAATCCCGGCGGCGCGCACGATCAAGCTGGAGGATCCGCCGACGCCATTCAAGACGGCGCGGATCCTCGAGCAGGCGCAGGGCACGACCGTGCAGATTTTCGGGGGGCTCGGCGGCGTGTTCCTGCTCGAGGAGCTGCTCGCCGGAGCGACCGGCGCGATGACCGGCTTCGCGTACCCGGAGATCCTCGTGCGCATCGTGCGCCTGTTCCGCGAGGGAAAGGTGGACGAGGCGGCGGACGTGTTCTATCGCGCCGTGCCGCTGATGCGCTTCGAATTTCAGGAAGGCATTGGCATGGCCATCCGCAAGGCCGTGCTGCACCGCCGCGGCGCATTGGCCAGCGCAGCGACCCGCGCGCCGGCGGGTTCGCTCGATGCCTCGACGCGCGACGCGCTGGATCGCGTACTTCGATGGGTCGGCGCCCAGGAAGGATTCGGATGGATCTCGGGCTGAAGGGAAAAGTGGCGATGGTCGCCGGCGCCAGCCGCGGCCTCGGGTATGCCGTGGCGGAGGCGCTCGCGCGGGAAGGCGCCCTCGTGTCGATGTCGTCGAGCAACGAGGCATCGATCGGCGCCGCGGCCGAGAAGCTGGCGCGCGACAGCGGCGCGCAGGTGCTCGCGACGCCGGTCGACGTCCGGCAGGCGGATCAGATTACCCGCTGGACCGAGGCGACGATCAGCCGCTTCGGCGGCATCGACGTGCTGTTCACGAACTCCGGCGGCCCGGCGGCGGGCGCCGCGCTCGACTTCGACGATGCGGCGTGGCAGAACGCGACGGACCTGCTGCTGTTCAGCGCGCTGCGCATGGCGCGCGCGGCGGTGCCGTCGATGAGACAGCGCGGCGGCGGCGCGATCCTGATGTCCACCTCGTCGTCGGTGAAGGAGCCGATTCCAAACCTGGCGCTCTCGACGGTCCTGCGCGCCGGCGTCTCCGCGCTCGCGAAGACGCTCTCGCTCGAACTGGCCGGGGACCGCATTCGTGTGAACCAGCTGATCCCCGGCCGGATCGACACCGTTCGCGTGCGTCAGCTCGACGAGATCAACGCACGTAAACAGGGGATCAACGCGGATCAGGCGAAGGCCCGTTCGATCCTTCGCATTCCGATGGGACGCTACGGCGAACCCCCAGAGTTCGGCCGCGTCGCGGCATTCCTCCTGTCCGACGCCGCCGCGTACATGACCGGCGCCACGGTACAGGTCGACGGCGGCGCGATTGCCAGCGTGCTGTGAGCGTGAAGCCTTGAGCCTCCAGCCGCCAGCCGCCAGCTCCCACTGGAGAAAGCTGGTAGCTGGAAGCTGGTAGCTGGTAGCTGATTTGTTATGTCTCTGATGCGCAAGATTCTGCTCGCGGGATCCACGTCGCCGTGGCTGCGGGCGCAGGCGACCAGGCGCGCGTTCGTTCGTCGATCGGTCTCGGCGTTCATGCCGGGCGAGCACGTCGACGACGCGCTGCGCGCGGCTGCGGGCTTGAAGCCGCAGGGCATCACGACCATCCTCACGCGGCTCGGCGAGAACCTCACGAAGCTGGACGACGCTGAAGAGGTGACGCAGCACTATCTCGGCGTCCTCGACAAGGTGAAGGCGGCCGGCCTCGACGCGCAGATCTCCGTGAAGCCCACGCAGCTCGGCCTCGATCTCGATGCGGCCGTCTGCCAGCGCAATCTTGATCGCATCATCGAACACGCGGAGCGGCTCGGTAGCACGCCCGTGTGGATCGACATGGAAAGCTCGCCGTACGTCGATCCGACGCTGACGCTCTATCGCCGGAGCAAGGAACGCTATCGCGGCGTCGGGCTCGCGATGCAGGCGTATCTGTACCGTACGATGAAGGACGTCGAGTCGCTGCTGCCCCTCGGGCCGGCGATTCGGATCGTCAAGGGGGCGTACCTCGAGCCGCCCGAGGTGGCCTACCCGAAGAAGGCGGACGTCGACCGCAACTACTACGACCTGTGCTGCAGGCTCCTCGCGGAGGATGCGCAGAAGACCGGAACGCTGCTGCACATCGCGACGCACGATGCGCCGCTCGCGGACCGCATCGCGCAATACGCCGATCAGCACAATGTTCCCGCGTCCGCGTACGAGTTCGCGATGCTCTACGGGATCGGCGTCGCGCAGCAGCGCCGCCTCGCGCAGTCCGGCCGCCGGCTCCGCGTGCTCATCAGCTACGGCGAGTACTGGTTCCCGTGGTACATGCGCCGGCTTGCCGAGCGTCCGGCGAACGTGATGTTCGTCGTCAAGAACCTGTTCGGCTGATCCGCGCGTTCATCCGCGCAGCGCCACCACGGGATCGGTCCGGAGCGCGCGCCGCGCGGGTATCCAGCTCGCGAGCCCAGCGACGGCGAACAGCGTCGCGACCGCGGCTCCCCACGTCACCGGATCCCACAACCCGACGCCGAAGATCACGCTGGCGAGCGCACGGACGGCCGGCAGCGATGCCGCCAGACCGATCGCGATTCCAATCGCGGCGAGCGTGATCCCCTGCCGCAGCACCAGCCGCTGCACGTCCGCTGGAGAGGCCCCCAGCGCGAGCCGAACGCCGAACTCGTTCCGCCGCTGCGCCACGCCATGGGCGAGCAGTCCGTACACGCCGATGCCCGCGAGCGCGACAGCCATCGCGGCGAACAGCCCCAGCAGGAGCGTGCGGAACTTCGGCTGCGCGACCGCGGCGGCGCGCACGTCTTCCAGCGTCCGCACGTTGGCGAGCGGCTGATTGGGATCGATGTCGCGCACGATCGCGCGGACGGGCGTGATGAGCGAGGTGGGATCCCCTTTGGCGCTCACGACGAGCGTGACGTTCATGTACAGCCGGCGCAGCACGGGATCCGGAAACTGTGCGTACGGCACGTACATCTCCGACTTCGCTTCGGCGTCCGGTGCCTGGCGGACGTCGGCCACGATGCCCACGACTTCCATCCACGGAAACGCCGGGTCCGGGAGCGCGCCGAGCTGCATTCGCTTGCCCAGCGGATCCTCGGCGCCGAAGAACTGGCGCGCCATCGACTCGTTGATGACGATGACGGGCGGCGAGCCCTGTCGGTCGCGGTTCGTGAGCCCACGGCCCCGCCGAATCGGGATGCCCATCGTCTCGAAATACCCGCCGCTGACCGCGCGGTAGTACGCGAGGGACCAGTTCGCGGCCGCCGCCGGCGGCCGCCCCTTGATGTTGAAGTGGATCGCCGCGCCGCCGCCCGCCATGGGGAGCTGCGTGGTCACGGCGGCGCCTCGAACGCCCGGCAGCGCGGCGGCCCGCTCCAGCAGGCGATCGACGGCCGCGGTGCGCGCCGCGTCCTGTTCGTACGCGACCGATACGAGCGGCAGATCTGCCGCGAGCGCGCGGCCGGCGTCGAACCCGGCGTCCACCTGCTGCAGCCGCGCGAAGCTGCGAATCAGGAGCGCCGCCCCGATCGTCAGGACGACGGTCACGGCGATCTCGGCGATCACGAGCGCGGTGCGCGCGCGATGCTGCCACGCGCTGCCGGACGCGCCGGTCCGTCCGCCTTCACTGAGTGAATCGCGCAGATCGACGTTCGCCGACTGGAGCGCCGGCACGAGCCCGCACGCGATGCCGGTGATGAGCGCGAGGGCGAACGTGACGGCCACGACGCGCAGGTCGACCGTCACCGCGTCGGCGCGCGGCAGCGTCGTCCCGACGATCTGCAGCAGCAGCGGGACGCCGAACGCCGCGAGCATCAATCCGACCACGCCGCCGGCGGCGCCAATCAGCAGGCTCTCGACGATGAGATGCAGGACGATGCGGGCGCGCCCCGCGCCGAGCGCGATGCGGACGGCGACGTCGCGCCGCCGGCTCAACCCGCGCGCGAGCAGCAGGCCCGCCAGATTGATGCACGCGATCAGCAGGACGCCGCCGACTGCGCCGAGCAGCACCAGGAGCGCCGTTCGCACCCCCTGCACCTGGAGTTCCTGCGCCGGCGTCGCCGTCATCCCGACCGTGACGCTCGTATCGGGGTACGCGCGCGCGAGGCGCTCGGCCAGCGCCTGCAGCTCGGTGCGCGCCTGCGCGAGCGCAACGCCGTCCTTCAGCCGCGCGATTGGCAGCAGGCCGGGATGCCAGCTTCGATCGTCAGGCTGCGCGGCGAGAAACGGTCCGATCGGGACGAACAGATCGGCCGGCTGAAACAAGGTGAAGCCTTGCGGCAGCACGCCGACGATCGTCATGGGGCGGCCGTCGACGATCAGGCGCTCGCCGAGAACGTCCGTGCGCCCGCCGAACCGCCGCTGCCACAGTCCATGGCTGATCAGGGTGACCGCGTCCCCTCCGGCCGCGTCCTCCTTCGCGGTGAACGTGCGCCCGAGCGCCGGCGCGATGCCGAGCATCGGCAGCACGTTGGCGCTCATCATCTTGCCGGTCACCCGTTCCGGCTCGCCGCCGCCGCTCAGGTTGAAGGTCGTGTTGCGATACGCGCCGATCGACGCGAACGATTTGGCCTGCGTCCGCACGTCCTCGTAGTTCAACGGGGAAACCGACGCGGTCGGAATCTGCGGCAGCCGTTCCGTGACGACGACGACGCGATCCGGGTCGGCAAAGGGCAGCGGACGCAGCATCACGGCATCGACGACGGTAAAGATCGCGGAATTGGCGCCGATGCCGAGCGCCATCGTCAGGATGGCGACCGCCGTGAACCCCGGCTGCTTCAGCAGCGCGCGGCAGGCGAGACGGAGTTCATGAATCATGGCGTCAGCCTAACGCGATTCGTTGTCGGCAATGCGCACGGAGTGACAGGTTGCGGGACGAACACGCCGCGTCAGGGCTGAAGCCCTGACCCATGTGGCGTGCGGTGCTGGTAGCGCAGGCCTTCAGGCCTGCCCTGTGGGTCAGGGCTTTAGCCCTGACCGCGTGCGGGGACCCGCCGCGTCAGCATGTCCCGTTGTGATCCATCGTGTCACATGGCTGCACAGATCCTCGCAACTCTCGATTCCACAAGCACTTGCCGCGTACCAAGCCGATTGACGGCTCGATCGCTGTTCCACAACGGCCCATCTGACATTTTTGCGATCGGCGGGACCGTTCGGCAATCAGCACGCTAACTGAATGCCCTGCAATCATTTAGTGAATCGGTCGCGCCGCAGCTCGTCTGGAACCTTCTTTGCCTGCGCATTGAGCGCCGAACCACAACCATTCGGACGGGTGATTGATGATGCGTCGAATCCGCACAACTCTTCTGCTCCTCACGGTCGCCGCGACGGCGCTCTGGACGGCGGCGCCGTCCGCCCAGCGACGCCCCACGATTTCGAGCGACCTCGCCTCGCATGCGCCCGGCCGGCACGGCCTGCACCGCGTCATCGTCCAGGCGGATCCGTCGTCGATCGTGAACCTGCGCATCCGCGGGCTCGGCCTCTTCCGGCGGAGCGTCGACGGCGCGGCGGTGCTCGACGTCACCGACGAGCAGCTCGAGGCGCTCTCGCGTGATTCGTCCATCGCGCACATCTCGGGCGACCTGCCCGTGTTCGCCAATCTGGTGGACACGAACCGAATCACTGACGCCGATGATGTGTGGAAGGGCACGTCCGGATTCCTCGGCCTGTTCTCGAAGCCCGGCTACACGGGGAAGGGGATTGGCGTTGCCGTGCTCGACTCGGGGATTGCGGCGCACGCGGCGCTCGAGAGCCGCGTGATCGCGCACGTCAACCTCGTCTCGACGGAGCCGTGGGGCAGCGGCGATCCGTTCGGCCACGGCACGCACGTCGCGGGCATCGTCGGCGGCGACGGCGATTACTCGGCGACGTCGGTCTATTCGGGAGGCAGCGCGCCGGACGTCCGATTGATCGACGTCCGCGTGCTGGGCAGCAACGGATCCGGTCTGACGAGCGACGTCATCGCGGGCATCGACTGGGTCATCGCGAACCGCACGCGCTACAACATCCGCCTGATCAATCTGTCGCTCGGCCATCCGGTGACGGAGCCGTCGACGACGGATCCGCTGTGCCAGGCGGTCGCGCGCGCGGTCGCGGCGGGCATCACGGTGGTGACGTCCGCGGGCAACTACGGCATCACCGAGAGCGGCGCGCCCGTGCTCGGCGGCATCACGTCCCCCGGCAACTCACCGTTTGCGATCACCGTTGCGGCGACGGACGCGGCCGACACGGTGTCGACGTCGGACGACTCGGTCGCGCCGTTCAGCTCGCGCGGACCGGCGCGGTTCGAAATGACCGTGAAGCCGGACCTCGCCGCGCCGGGGACGCGCATCGTCTCGCTCGAGGCGAACGGATCGTACCTGAGCGCCGCGTATCCGCAGTTCCACGTGGCCGGACGCCGCAGCAACGCCTACATGCGGCTGTCGGGCACGAGCATGGCGACTGCCGTCGTGACCGGAGGCGCCGCGCTGATCCTGCAGGCGCATCCGTCGCTCACCCCGGCGCAGTTGAAGGTCGTGCTGCAGATGGGTGCGCGGTACATGGATCAGGGCGGCCTGATCGGCGCCGGCGCGGGGCAGGTGAACTTCGAACAGTCGATGAAAATCGCGGACGACGGTCTGTTGTCGTCGCTGTTGAACAGCGTCACGAGCGTGCTCGGCCTGTCGAGCGGCGCGACGTTCCGCGACACGGGCACGCTGATCGACGGGATTTACAACCGGACGGGCCTGCGGCTGCTCGGCATTCTCGATCTCGGCCAGCTGCTCGGGCTGGCGGACCAGGCGGAGTGGGGCGTCCTGAATCTGCTCGGACTCGGCAACCCGCTCGGCTACACGCCGGCGAACCGTCTGGTGTGGGGCGAGGTCTCGGGCTGGACGAGCAGCTACTACGTGATCTGGGGCAGCGCCATCCAGTCTCCCTCCGGTCAGTACGTGATTTGGGGGAGCAGCGACTACACAGACCCCAACTACGTGATTTGGGGCAGTTCGTACGTGGCGGACGACCGCCCGTAATCCATGTCTCGGCGGACCCGGATCTTCATCGCGATCGTCGTCGCCTGCGGCGCGGCGGTCGCGATTCGCTGCGGCATCGTCCTCGCTCGGGAAGAGGTGCCGTCTTCGTGGGTGCTGTTCGCGGCGCTGACCGTCGCGAGCGGCATCTTCACGTTGAAGATGCCGTCGGTCAACTCGTATCTCTCCATCTCAGAACTGTTCGCGTTCGCGTGCGTCCTGCTGTACGGGCCCGAAGCGGGAGCCGTGACGCTCGCCGTCGACGGCCTGATTGTCTCGGCACGCCTCCGTCAGCCGGTCGCGCGGATAGCGTTCAACTTCTGCAACCTGCTTTCATCGGTCTGGGTTGCGGGTAGTCTGTTCTTCGCGATTCCAGGCATCGCGCCGATGTGGGGCCAGGCGCCGACGGGGCCATGGCTCGTGCCCGCCATCGGTGCGATGGCCATCGCGTTCTTCACGATTAACAGCGGCGTGATCGCGATTGCCGTCGCGCTCGAGGCATCGCGTTCGCCGCTCGCGGTCTGGCGTGAACATTTCGTCCCGCTCGGCCCGAGTTATCTGGCGGCCGCGTGCGTCGCGCTGCTGATGGTCGTGGCGTTCCGCGAACTCCAGATTGGCGCCATCGCCCTTATTTTGCCGCTGCTCCTGATTTCGTACCTCACGGTGCGCTCCACGTTCGGACGCGTCGAAGACGCCGAGCGGCACGTCGGGCAGCTCAATCACCTGCTGTTCTCGACGGTCGAGACGCTCGCGACGGCCATCGACGCGAAGGACGAGGTCACGCACGATCACGTCCGCCGCGTGCAGCAGGCGGCGCTCGCGCTCGCGCGCGAGCTGGGCGTGCGGGACGATCTCATGCTGAAGGCGATCGAGGCGGCGGCGCTGCTGCACGATACCGGGAAGATCGCCGTCCCGGAGCACATTCTCAACAAACCCGGCAAGCTCACGCCGGCCGAGTTCGAGAAGATGAAGCAGCACGCGCCGATCGGCGCGGAGATTCTCTCCTCGATCGAGTTTCCGTATCCGGTCGTGCCGATCGTCCGCCACCATCACGAGAACTGGAACGGGACCGGTTATCCCGACGGCCTGAGCGGCACCAACATTCCGCTGGGCGCGCGCATTCTCTCCGTCGTCGACTGCTACGACGCGCTCACGTCGGACCGTCCGTACCGCCGCGCGATGTCGGACGAGGACGCGACGAAGATCATCCTGGACCGCCGCGGCAACATGTACGACCCGCTCGTCGTCGATACGTTCCTCGCCGCGCGCGAGCGCATCATGCCCGAACGCGCCACCGAACTGCATCCTGTGGCGCGCGCGCTCGGCGACGCCCGCGCGCAGCAGCGCGAGTCGGATGCCGCGGACGCGCTGCCGGTGCCCGAGCTCGCCGCGGCCGACGAACTGCTCGCCGTCAGCAGCCTGGCGCGCGCGCTGACCGGCGAAGCGGGGCTGCACGACGCGGGCGCCCTGCTCTGGACGATGCTCCGGCCGGTGCTGCCGTGCCAGTCGATGGCGCTGTTCGTCCACGACGAAACGAAGGACGCGCTCGAGGTGCGGTACGCCGCGGGCGCGCACGCGGCCTCGCTGCGCGGCCTCCGCTGCACGATGGGATCGGGCGTCGCGGGCTGGGCTGCCGTAAACCGCCGCGCCGCCGTGAACGCGGATCCCGCCATGGATCTCGGCTTCGAGATCGCCGGACGCGCGCCGGCGCTGTTGTCCGCCATCGCCCTCCCGCTGCTCCGCGACGGATCACCCACCTGCGTGCTGGCGCTCTACGCGGATCGCGCGAACGCCTTCACCGACGATCATCGGCGGCTGCTCGAACTGTTCGCACCGCATCTGTCGAACGCGCTGGCGCCGCTCGTCAGCCCCGCGCCCGCCCGCCGCCCGTCGGCCGATCTCCGCATGCTCCGCGGCGGCCGGTCCGCGTAGCGTCCGCATCCCGCACCCCGCACCCCGCCCACCTTCGCCGCCTTGCGCCGCTTCGCGGCCACGGCGCGGCTACGGCGGGCAAGCGCCCCTCGCTCCTCGCCCCCTGCGCTATCATCCCCCCTCATGCGCGTGCGCTTCTGGGGTGTACGGGGATCCGTGCCGTGGGCCACCCCGACGGCGATCGGCCACGGGTGCAACACGCCTTGCCTGGAGATCGAGGACGAGCGCACCGGCGCGCGCCTGATCCTCGACGCGGGCTCTGGCATCGTCGGGGCGGGTGAAGCGCTCACCGGCCCTCCGCGCGAGATCCCGATCCTGCTGACCCACTATCACTGGGATCATCTGCAGGGTCTGCCGTTCTTCGCGCCGCTCTACGCGCCCGGGTGGGAGCCGGCGATCTATGCGCCGGCCCTCAGGTCGCACGATTCGGAGTGGGTCAGCACGATCTTCCGCTCGCCGTTCTTTCCCGTCCCGTACGAGCATCTGCCGAACCGGCCCGGCGTGGAACTGGTGCGCGCCGGCGATCTGAAAATCGGCGGCTTCGACATTTCGGCGCTGACGCTGAATCATCCGGGCGGGGCGCTCGCATATCGCCTGCGCGGGACGATGGGCGATCTCGTGTATGCGACCGATCACGAGTTCGGCGATCCGGAATACGACGAGCCGCTCGCGGATTTCGCGCGGGGCGCCGCGGCGCTGATCCTCGACGCGCATTTCGTCCCGCAGGAGATGCCGCAGCATCGCGGCTGGGGGCACAGCGACTGGAAACAGTGCGCCGAATTCGCCGCGGCCAACGACGTCGGCGGTCTGTGGTTGTTTCATCACAAGCCGGGACGCACGGACGAAGAACTCGTCCGCATCAGCCGGAACGCGCAGCAGATCTTCGAGGCCGCAAGCGCCGCGAGCGAAGGGGAGCGGCTGCAGATTTAGAACGGCAGCGGCGTCTGCGCGAGGATGGGAATGCGAAGCCGGCCGGCGCCGTTGGCGCAGAAGAGCGGTTCGGTGCCGAGGCGCGCGATGGACTCGTCGGCAGCGCGGTTGAAGGCATCGAGGAGATCGAGCGTCTTCGTGCCCGGACGGCGTGGGCGCCGGAGCTGACGGAGCAGCGCGCCAGTGAAGAAGCCGTTGACGCTGTTCTCGCGTGAGCGGCCATCGCGCGCGCAGGCCGCCAGCGTCACCGGGCGCTGTGCATCAGGGACGCCCGCCAGCTGCGCTTCCAGTTGACGGATCCGATCGTGCACGTGGCACGTGTCGATGATCAGCACGCGCGTCTTCGCGCCCGGCGCAGCGGCGACTGCCTCGACCACACGAACGTCCGGGAACAGGCGGCCGCTCCAGTACACGAGGAGCAAATCGAGATCGTCGAGCGTCGCGCAATGCGCAAGATGGTTGTCGATGGCGGATGATGTCGCGTGCGGTCCGGTCAGGCAGCGGTTCCGCTCTGCCCGCCAGTAGCCGAGCTGCGCGAACGTCCACGAGATGCCGAACGCGTCGCGCTCGGCCGACCGCACCGACGCGCCGTTCGCGTCGTGGTTCACGCCGATCGAGAGCAGGTGGTAGCGGAAGTCGCGCATCGTGGCCGTTCAGTGTGTCGGCTGGTGGGGGTGATTGCGATAGTTTTTGGGGTTCGTGGTTCGACGTTCAGGCTCGCGTCCAGGGTTCAGCGTTCGCGGTTGGGTTCGTGGGTTCACGGATGTGCACGAGGGAGGTCGAGTGGTGAAAGCCGCGCTCGCGCTGTCGCTGGTGGTGGCGCTCGGTGGGTGGTCGGCACAGTCGGGCGCCGTCGTCGCGCTCGTGGGCGGGGCGGTCTACACGTCGCCGCAGGCGGCTCGCATGGACGACGCCGCGATCGTGCTGCGCGACGGAAGGATCGCCGCCATCGGCAGACGTGCGGACGTCACGATCCCTTCAGGAGCGCGAGTCATCGACTGCACCGGCCGGACGATCGTCGCCGGGTTCTGGAACAGCCACGTCCACTTCATGGAGGACGCGTGGAACGATGCCGAGCGCAAGCCGGCGGCGGCGCTCGAGGCGCACATGCAGGCGATGCTCACGCGGTGGGGCTTCACCACCGTGTTCGATCTCGGATCGGCGGAGCAGAACACCATCGCGCTGACGCAGCGCGTGCAGCGCGGCGAGGTGAAGGGTCCGAAGATCTATCGCGCGGGGCCGATCTATCCCGAACACGGCGTACCCGTTTATGTGCCGGAGCCGCTCGCAAGTTTGATGAAGCCGATGCAGGCGGCCACGTCTGCCGATGCGACACGGCTCGCGACGCAGTATCTGGCCAACGGCGCGGACGGCATCAAACTGTTCGCCGGATCGATCGTCGGACGCGGGGAAGTGCGTGTGATGCCGGTCGACGTCGCGCGCGCGGCGGTCCAGGCCGCGCATGCGGCCGGCAAACCCGTCTTCGCGCATCCATCGAACCACGCGGGCGCCGACAGTGCGCTTGCGGCCGGCGTCAACGTGCTCACTCACCCGATCTCCATGGACGATGACGGGTTTACATCCCGCGAACTCGAGCAGATGAAGGCCGGACACGTGGCGCTGATCCCCACGCTGACGCTGTGGGAAGTGGAGGCTGAAAAGGAAGGCGCGACGCCCGAACAGGCCAGAGCGTTCGTCCAGGTTGGGATACGAGGCGTGATGCAGTACGTGAACGCCGGCGGGACGATCCTGTTCGGGACCGACGTCGGCTACACGCCGCACTACGACACGGCTGAGGAATTCGTCCTGATGGAACGGGCCGGCCTGACGTGGCGCGCCATGCTCGCGTCGCTGACGACGGCGCCCGTGGCGTTCTTCAAGGCGGACGGCGGCGAACTCGCCCCCGGCAAGCCCGCCGATCTGGTCGTCCTGGCCGGCGATCCGTCCGCCGACGCGCGTAACTTCGCGCGTGTCACGTATACGATTCGCGGCGGGCGGGTCATTTATCCATAGGGTTCGCTTGCCCGCCGTAGCCGCGCAGCGGCGAAGGTGGGGGGGCGAGGATCGAGGTTCGAGGTTCGGGGACGGGGTGACGACATGATGCCGACGGTGTTTCTGCTCACAGCGCTTCTGAATGTTCAACCGGCCGCACCCGCGCATCCGTGCACGGATGCGACAACGGCGTGCACTGAATGGGTGACGATCGGCAAGGGGCCGGCGCGCTCGATGGTCTATCGCACGTGGCCGCTCGGCGTGCGCAACGAGCACATCCGCCGCGCGCTGATCATGGTGCACGGCACGCTGCGCAACGCGGACATGTACTTCCGGACGGCGACGAGCGCCGCGTTCCTCGCGGGCGCGCTCGACGACACCATCGTCATCGCGCCGCACCTCGCCTCCAGCGAACGCGGCTGCAACGATACGCTCGCACCGAATGAAGTGAGCTGGAGCTGCCGCGGCGACAGCTGGCGCTCCGGCGGCACGTCGGCGAGCCATCCCGATCTGACCTCCTTCGACTTCATGGACGCCATCCTGCGGCGGCTGGCGGATCGCAAAACGTTCCCCAACATGGCGGCGATCGTGGTGACCGGACATTCCGCGGGCGGGCAGTACACCACGCGCTACGAGATGGCCAACCGGGTGCACGACACGCTCGGCGTCCCCGTTACCTACGTCGTCGCGAACCCGTCGAGCTATTCGTGGCCGGTATCCGATCGGCCTCTGCCGACCGGCGATGCGGAACCGTCGGCCGCGCAGACCGGATGGAAGTCGGAGGAGCCGCACACGAACTTTCAGTACGGCGCGTTCGACGGCAGCGGATGCGAGGGGTACGACAAGTGGCCGTACGGGATCGAGGACCGGACGAGCGGGTATACAGCGGGGACGAGCGACGATCAGCTCCGGAAACAGCTTGCCGCCCGTCCGACGACGTATCTGCTGTCGCAGGTGGACACGCTGCCGCTTGGCGGATTCGACTCATCCTGCCGCGCGATGGCGCAGGGGGCGACGCGCCGCGCGCGCGGCGAGGCATTCGCGAAGTACGTCAACGAGCGGCTGGGCGGCCACCACGCCGTGCTGATCGTCCCCGAGTGCGGCCACAACGCCCGCTGCGTGTACACGACGGACGAAGTGCTGCCGATCATCTTTCCGAAGGTGGGCGGGACGTCTTCATCATCGCGTCGCTGAGGCCGGGCTCCGCCATCAGCGCTTCGATCGCGTCGATCTCGACGGGGACGAACGCCGACAAATTCTCGTAGCCGTCCGGCGTCATGAGGATCATGTCCTCCAGCCGGATGCCGACGTGCTCGTCCGGAATCTGCATGGCCGGCTCGATCGTGAAGATCATCCCGGGCTCCAGCGTGGGGTGGTCGCCGCCGCGCACGTCGTGCACCTCCATGCCGACGCCGTGCCCCAGGCTGCGCGGCGTGCTCCGCCGGTACCGATCCACGAACGCGCGCGCCGCGGCCTCGATCTTTGGATCCGTGAACGTGAACGATTCGAGAATTCCGTCCATCTTCCCGACGGCGTCCTTGACGATGTCCGCGGGGGAGGCGTGGACGCGGATGGAGGTCATCAGCGCCTGATACAGCCGCAGGTAGATCGTGTAGAACTCGCGCTGCCGCGCCGTGAACCGGCCGTTGGCCGGGAACACGCGCGTGACGTCCGACTGGTAGTACTTGTAGTCCGGCGCGTAATCGAACTGGACGAGATCCCCGTCGCCGAGCACGGCGGTGTTCTTGTGATAGTGCGAGTAGAACGTGTTGGTGCCCGTCGCGATCAGCGCGAAGTACGATGGTCCGTAGGCGCCAAACTTCTTGAAGACGAACTCGGCGTCCGCCTGCAGCTCGTACTCGCGCATGCCCGGCCGGGCATCGCGCATCGCCTCCATGATGCCCAGTCCCGTGATGCGCGTGGCTTCGCGGATGACGGCGATCTCGCGCGGACTCTTGATCGCGCGCAGCGCGTCGATGATCGGATCGAGGTCGCGAATCTCGCAGCCGGGCGCCGCCGCCTGCAGCCGTTCGCGGAAGCGATCCTCGCGCGATTCGCGGCCGTCCCACGGGTCCGCTTTGGTCGCGCGCCACAGCGCGGCGGGATCGGTGGACGAGGCTTCGCCGAGCACTTCCGGACGGAACGGCGTGTAGATGACGCGGTGATCGGTCGCGAACCGGGCCACGACCCCAGCCGCCTCTTCGCGCGGCAGCACCGCCGCGACGCCCAGCGCGCGCGCCGCCTCCGTGCCGGGATGTAACCCCGGGCCGAACATCCGCACTTCGCGCCGCTCGTTGTACGGCTGCAGAAAGATCGTCGTCTGCTTCGAACGCCCGTCGAGGATGGCGATGGCGCGCGGCTCGGCCACACCCGTGAGGTAGAAGAACTGATTGTTCTGGCGGAACGCCTGTTCCCCCGGCCGTTCGGTCGTCCCCTGCAGGATGGCGACACCCTCGCCGATTGCGGCGAACACGCGGTCGCGCCGCGCGGCGAATTCCGCCGGCGGAAAGATCTCGGTGCCGGTGAACACCGGCTGCGCGGACGGGAACGTGGTCAGAGCGAGCAGGATGGCGGGCAGGAGCAGTCGCATGCGCATGGGGGATGATAACGGACGCTGTCCGCCCCTCGCCCCTCGCCCCTCGCCCCTCGCTCCTCGCTATACAATGTCTCCCATGCTCAAAGCAGCCTTCCTCTCCCTCGTGGGGCTGGCGATGGCGGTGCAGGGGGCGCCGACTCTCAAGCCGGGCGATCCCGCGCCGGACTTCTCGCTCCCGGGCTCCGATGGCCGGACGCATTCGCTCGCGGACTATCGCGGCAAGACCGTCGTCCTCGCCTGGTTCCCCAAAGCGTTCACCGGCGGGTGAACGGCGCAGTGCAAGTCGCTCCGTGCGAGCGGCCCCAACCTGCAGTCGTTCGACGCCGTCTACTTCATGGCGAGCGTCGATGATCCCGACACGAACAAGAAGTTCGCGGAATCCACCGAGGCCGACTTCGTGATCCTCAGCGATCCCGGCAAAGCGGTCGCATCGAGCTACGGCGTGCTCGCGAACGGCCGGCCGTACGCGTCGCGCTGGACCTTCTACATCGGTCCCGACGGCAAGATTCTCGACGTCGATCGCGAGGTCAAACCGGGCACCGCGGGTGAAGACATGGTCAGTCACCTCGACAAGCTGGGCGTCAAGAAGAAGTAGCGCCACACATCAGTGCGCGAGCATCCGGGCGACGTCGTCCGGACGCTCGCCCGTTAATTCCCACCGGAGCAGCGCCATCGGGATCAGCCCGGCGGCGTTCAGATCATCCATGAAGCGATGCAGGCGGAATCCGCTGCCTGCGCGCCGCGCGGCGGCGAGCAGCGCCTCTGCCTGGATTTTGCCCGTCATGTAGCTGGTGCCGTAGGCCGGCTGCTGCAGATACAGGTGCTGCTCCTCGCGCACGGTGTTGGCATCCAGGCGCAGCCACCCGCGCGGCGTGTTGGTTGAAGCGAAGCGGGCCGCCTCTTCGAGCGTGAATTCGTTGGCGTGCATGCGCAGGTCGCCCAGCGCGCGGGCGGCGCGCTCGGCCAGCAGGACGTAAATCAGTTCCCGCGATCGCGGACGCGCGTCGAACATGCCCGCCTGCAGCATCATCTCTTCCCACGCGGTCGCGAACCCTTCCGTCCGCGTGACGAAGATGTTGTAGAGCAGCGGGCCGCGCCGCACGGGATCCGCGTGCGGCTCGTGCGCCAGCCGGCCCAGATCGAACCAGTGATAGTCGTGCGTGCGCATGACGAGCGGGTCGCGATAGTTCACCTCCGTGAAGAACTCGCGAGGCCCCTCGCGGAAGCGTCCCATCCGGCCGCGCAGCGCGGGCTCCATGTAGTCCCGGATCGTCAGGATGTCGCGCTCGCGAAGAAACGTCATGTACTCGCGGATGGCGCTGTCGAACAGCCGCGCATAGTCGTCTGCGTTCGCGATCGGTGCCTGCACCGGTAGCTTCTCGTTCCGATGCTCTTCGAAGGCGAGCGCCGCCTCGGCACGCGCCAGTTCGCGCTCCATCAGCGCCACCTCTTCCTGCCAGGTATACGGAACGAGCTGCACGTGCTTCAGATACCAGTTGTAGTCCTCGATTCCGATACCGGAGGGTCCGGTCTTCGAGGCGGTCCGTGCCTCGAGCCAGCTCACGAATGCGTCGGTCGCGGCGGTCGCCTGTTTGACGTCGCGCGTGAACGATTCGGGCGCACCTGACACTCGCGTCCCGAGATCCGCCAGCACGCTCTGCTGCTCCTTCACACTCTGCGTGCCGTACACCCACAGATCGCGCGCGTTGCCCGTGAGATTCGTCCTGGCTTGTTCGAGCAGTCCCGGGATCGCGCGGATGCCAGGCGCGATGCGCGCGATCGCCTCCGGTGAGAGGGGGAACGACTCGCGCCACAACTCGACGGCGCCGTCGGCGTGCGGCCCCTCGCGCGCGGGCTGGTCGCTCTGGTGCGCGAAGACCGTGACGTAGAACGCGGGATCGCGCTCCCACGGCCGAAGGACGCGGTGATCGAAGTCCAGTCCATCCATCTCGGCCCGGACGAGGTACCAGTCGATCTGCTGTGGCACAGGCCAGCCGCTCGGGTCGATCGTCTCGAGGCGCTTCCGGTACTTTGCCGACTCAGTGTGCTGCGCCTTCATGGCCGCCGCGGTGTACTGCGGCACGCCATCGACGAGCGGTGCGTGCTGGAACGCCCGCCACTGATCGAACAGCGCCATCAGATCGTCAAAGGAGGGCGTGCGCGCGACAATCCGAACGGCGTCTGTCGCGCCGATCGCGACGACGGCCACGATAACCGTGATGAATCCTGTGATGAATCGCATGCATCTCATCCGTGCTCTCCTTGCCGCGTCTCGACGCGCATGCTATCTTCCGACACCGCTCAGCGGGCGATCGTCGCCGGTCGCAGGGACGTCGGAGGAGACGATACCTTGATGCCGCGATATCCCGTACTCGCCTCGCATGTCCCCCTGGCGATCCTGGTGTGCGCGAGCGTCGTCATGCTCGAGGCCCAGGCGCAGCTGCCGCGCGCTCCGGGTGCGCACGTCGTCACCATTACGCCGGCGGGACAGATGGGCAGCGAGCCGGCCATCGCGGTCGATCCTTCCAACCCGGATCATGTCGTCGGCGCGGCGGGGCGCTGGGCTGCCTATTCGACCGATGGCGGTCTGACCTTCACGCCCGTGGAGCCGGCAGGCGAGGAAGGCCGGAGCGGCGGCGACTCGTCGCTGGCGTTCGATCACCAGGGTCATGTGTTCTTCTCGTTCCTCTCCATCGAAAAGAACGGGCTGCCGTCTTACTGGGGGCACGGACCGGGCGCGAACGGGATCTACGTGCGGCGGTCGCTCGACGGCGGGAAAACGTGGGAACGCGACGCGATCGCGGTCAAGGAGTGGAAGGGCGGCGAGCCCGACATCGCGCTCGAGGACATGCCGCGCATCTGGTCGGATACACAGCCGAGGAGCCCGCATCGCGGCAATCTGTACATCGCCTGGATCGAATGGCAGGTCGACAAGTCGATCGTGCTGTTCAGCCGTTCGACGGATGCCGGCAAGACCTGGTCCGAGCCGCAGCGCATCAGCACCAAAGCCGGCTACCCGCGCGACGACAACGGCGCGGTCGTGGGGATCATCGGCACCGTCGGACCCGACGGCGTCCAGTACGTCGTCTGGAACGAAGGTCTGAACGTGACGCTGGCGATCTCGCGCGACGGGGGACGCACGTTCGAGCCGTCGCGGCCGATCTTCGACGTCGGTCCGCCATACTTCGGCGGTGCGGGCGGCATTCCCGGCGTTTCGCGGGCGATGGGATTCCCGCAAGTCGGGGTCGACGGCAGGCAGGGGACGCTGTACGTCACGTGGAGCGACTTCCGGAACGGCGACATCGACGTCTTCATCTCGCGCTCCGACGACAAGGGGAAGACGTGGACGCCGCCGATGCGCGTCAACGACGACCCCGTTCACAGCGGGGGCGATCAGTTCCTGCAGTGGATGGCCGTCGATCCGGTGGACGGATCGGTCAACGTGCAGTTCTACGATCGGCGCGACGATCCGGGAAGCCGCGCCACGCGCGTCACCCTCGCGCGCTCGACTGACGGCGGCCGGCACTTCACGAACTACGCGTGGTCGGACGCGCCGTTCACGCCGGAGAACGCGTTCCTCGGCGATTACGAATGGCTCGTGGCCCACGGCGGCCGCGTGTACGGGATCTGGGCGGAGGCCGCGCCCGAAGGCTATCAGGTGGCGCCGCCGGCGAACGCGCGACGCCGGTCTGGACCGCCGCGCACGCCGACGATCATCCGGGTCGGCGTCGCGGATTTCCGAAGCGCGCGCTGACGAACGTCAGCGCATCAGCACACACAAGACCACACATCGGCTGATCGATTCCATGGACGCGCTCGCGTCGGTATCGCACGACGAAAACGTGCAGGAGGTCGCCATGATCCGCAACAGAGTTCTCGTGAACAGTGCGATCGCCGCGACCAGTTCGGCGCGAGCGCCGGCGGACCGATCATGCGGGATCGGCTGCACTTCTTCGGCGCGTTCGAGCGGACCGACACCGAGGAGTTCTACACGGTCCGGACCGGCCTCCCGGAGTTCTACTCGGCGCTCGAGGGCACGTTCCCGCTGCCGTCGTACCGGAATCTGTACTCCGTGCGCGGCGACTGGCAGGTCAACAACCATCAGAGCGTCTTCGGGCGGTATCTGGGCGAGGACGAGAAGAAGGCGGTCAGAAGCTGAACGACGTGCGCTTCCAGTACGCGCACGCGGCGTTCTTCGGATATCCGGGCGGATCGGACATCTGGTCGCAAACGGGCGCGTTTCCGGACGAACGGCTGAGCCGTTCTACCCGGCAGTACCGTTTCCCGTCGCTCAGCTACGGCAACAGCTACGACTACATCAGCCCGGAGAGCCGGTGGGAGTTCCGCGACACGTTCTCGCTGAACCTCGCGCGGCACACGGTGAAGTTCGGCGGCGAGTACAACTACAACCCGTACGTGTCGGAGTGGGCGGGCAGCCTCGCGAGCGTCGGCGGCAGCTACTCGTTCACCTTCGATCAGCCGTTCGACCCGAACGATCCGGTGAGCGTCGCGAACCTGACCGGCGCCTCGAATTACAGCGCGAACACCGCGCCGACGACGGTATCGCATCCGTCGCACTATTACGTCGCGTTCGTCCAGGACGACTGGCGCATCCGCTCCAACCTGACGCTGAATCTCGGGCTGCGGTACGAGCGGCTGTACGGTCCCGCCAACGAGGACCTGGATCTGTCCGACTTCCCCGTGCCGCTGCCGTTCGTCGATCCTTCGGAGCGCGGGGATACGAACAACATCGGGCCGCGGATCGGGTTCGCCTGGGACACCGCCGGCAACGGCGCGACCGTCCTTCGCGGCGCCTACGGCCTGTATTACGGCCATATCCGGATGCTGGGCACGCTCGACGAGTTCAACAACTTCAAGAACTACTCGATCACGATCAGCGATCCGTCGTATCCGGATCCGTTCAACGGCCGCGATCCGTCGGATTTCATCGTGGACGAAGCCGCACCGAACATCGTCGTCGTGTCGAACGACATGGTGCAGCCCAAGTCGCAGCAGGCGAGCGTCGGCATCTCGCGGCGGCTGAACGACGCATTCGCCGTCCACGTGGACGCCGTCTACAACCGCACCGAGGGGGACTACAAGAATCTCGACATCAACCCCGTCGATCCGGCCACCGGCGTGCGGCCGATGCCCGAGTTCGGCCAGATCAACCAGGTCCGCCCGGATGCGCTCGTCAAGTACAAGGCGGTCTACGTGAAGCTGGACAAGCGGTTCAGCCGCAACAACCAGTTCATGGTGTCGTACACCTTCACCGACAGCGACGACAACAATCCGATGGGCCGCTATCTCGATCCGTTCGACCTGTCGCTCGACTGGGGACCGTCGGGCGGCGAGCGGCGTCACGCGATCGTGGCCAGCGGCTCCGTGCTGCTGCCGTGGGACATCACGCTCGGCACCGTCTGGACCTACCGATCGCAGCTCCCGTGGAGCGCGACCGCCGGTCGCGACTTGAACGGCGACGACTTCACGTCGGATCTCGTCCCGGGAACGACGCGCAATTCCGGCAGCCGCGACCTCAACCTCGGTGCGGTGAACGCGTACCGCGCGTTGAACGGCCTGCCGCCGGTCTCGGAGGGGGACATCGCAAGCTCCCGGATCAACATCGTGGATCTGCGCGTCAGCAAGAGCATCCCGCTGCCGGGCGGCCGGAAGATCGATCTGATGGCGCAGGCGTTCAATCTGTTCAACACGGAGAACCTGCAGGCGCAGTTCGGATCCGGGCGGGTCGGCAACGCGCTGTCGCCCACGTTCGGCAGCATCCAGAGCGCGCGCCCGGCCACGCAGGTGGAGCTGGCCGTTCGCGTCAACTGGTGACCCCGGAACGGATTGGCACGCATCCTGTAGCCGCGATGACGTGCCAATCCGTTTTCGACTGACGGCGGTCTGTATCGCATCAGCGGTCGCGGGGATCTCCGCCGCGGTCCCGCCGGTACTGAACGGGCCTCTGCCCGCCCGGCAGGTCTTTCCAGCCACGAACTGGTGGAATCTCGACGTCAGCGCCGTGCCAGTGGACGCGCGCTCCGAAGCGTTCATCGATTTCGTCAGCGGCCGCACAGATTCGAATCCTGCCGGTACACGGCGCATGCACCCGGATTTCGGCCCTCCGCCGTACGGTATTCCTTACGTGGTGGTGTCCGGCGATCAGGCGCGCGTGCCGGTCACCTTCGTCGACTACGGCGACGAAAGCGATGCCGGCGCGCCCGGACAGCCGGCCGGCTATCCGATTCCCGTCGAAGCGCGTACGCAGCCGAACTACATCGAGGGCGCCGTCGCCGGCGGCGGCGCGTCAGGCGATCGGCATCTGCTGTTGATCGATCGCGATCGGTGGCTGCTGTTCGAGACGTTCGGCACGCACTGGAACGCGTCGCGCTCGCGCTGGGAGGCAGGCTCCGGCGCCGTCTTCGACCTCGCGTCCGACGCGCGCCGGCCCGACGGCTGGACGTCCGCCGACGCCGCGGGTCTCGCGATCTTTCCCGGCCTCGTCCGCTACGACGAAGCGTATGGCACGGCGGAGATCACGCACGCGTTCCGCGTGACCGTTCGTGCGACCAACGGGTACGTGTGGCCCGCGTCGCATCGCGCCGGGTCCACGACGGGCGCGCTGCCGATGGGGGCGCGTCTCCGCATGAAAGCCTCGACGGACATCTCCGGCTTTCCGGCTCCCGTGCAGCGCGTCTTCCGCGCGATGAAGCGCTACGGTCTCATCGTCGCCGACAACGGATCCGACATGTACGTGAGCGGGACGATGGATGCCAGGTGGAACAACGACGTGCTGAACCCCGCGTTCCATGCGATCACCGCGGACGACTTCGAGGTGCTGCAGCTTGGATGGGGGGAGCAGACGCCGCCGCGGCCGCCGCAGAACCTGCGCATCATCAAGCCGTGACGCGTCAGCGCGGAACGATCACCGCGCCGGCGAGCGGTCCCGGCCCATCCTCCTTGTGGTAGTAGACCCCTTCGAGAAAGAGACCCGAGGCTGGAGCGGTGAGGGCGGCGGCGACGTCCGACCGCTCGTCGAGAAACCCTGATGCCTGTTCGAGGCTGATCGTGCCGCGCCCGACCGCGGCGAGGACGCCGACGATCCGCCGCACCATCTTCCACAGGAAGTGCGAGCCCTGCACTCTGATGAGCAGCAGCGCGCCCTCCTCGGCGATCTCCACCCGCTCGACGAGCACCAGCGTGGACTTCACGTCGGGCTCGTCGTCGGTGAACGACGCGAAATCGCGCATGCCCGTGAACGCCGCGGCGGCGAGGCGCACCTGCGGCACGTCGATTGGCTCGCGCACCCACCAGACGTAGGGCTTGAAGAACGCCGTCCGCCGCCGCGCGATCTGGTAGAGATAGCTGCGCGACAGGGCATCGTGCCGTGCGTGGAACCGGTGCGGCGCGGGCTCGATCCCGCGGACGTGAATGTCGGCGGGCAGCGCGTCGTTGATCCGATCGCGCAGGGTGGCGGGCGGGATATTCGTGTAGATATCGAGGTGCGCGACCTGCGCGAGCGCGTGGACACCGGCGTCGGTGCGCCCGGATCCGTACAGCTCGAACTCGCGCCGCCGCGTCGCCGCGCGGATGGCGCGGTCGAGTTCCCCCTGCACGGTGCGCGCGTTCTTCTGGATCTGCCAGCCGCTGTAGCGCGTGCCCGCGTATTCGATCAGCAGCTTGAAGCGCGGCACCGCTACTCCAGCGCCGCGGCGGCAATCGCGGTGTCCTGGAAACCGACCCCCGTCAGATCCGCGATCGTGATCTGATCGTCGCGCGTCCGGCCGGGACGCCGGCCCGCGACGATCTGTCCGAGTTCCGCGTGGACGCGATCCTCCCGATACACGCCGTCGCGGATCGCCGGCGCCAGCTCGCCGAACGCGGCGCACTGCGTCAGCCCATCGACGACGACGAGATCGGCCCGCGCGAGGCAGGCGGCGTCCAGTTCCTGCTTGCCGGGCGTATCGGATCCCACGGCGGTGACGTGCTGGCCGGGGCGCAGCCACGCCGCGCGGACGATCGGCGCGCGCGCAGGGGTGGTCGTGATCACCACGTCTGCCTCGCGGCATACGGCCTCGGCCGAAGCCGCCGCGCTGGCGCGATAGCCGGCGCGCGTCATCTCCGCGCAGTACCCCTCCAGCCGCGCCCGTGTCGGACTCCAGGCGATCACGCGATCGAACGTGCGCACCGTCCGCAGACACGCAACCTGCAGCCGCGCCTGCACGCCCGAGCCGATCACGCCGACGGTGCCGACATCCGCGCGCGCGAGCACGTCGGCGGCGACGGCTCCCGCGGCGCCGGTGCGCAGGTCCGTGAGGAAGCCGTTGTCGAGCAGGAGCGCGGCCGGCAGGCCGGTGCGCGCGTCGAACACCGCCATGAGCCCGGACCCGCTCGGCAGGCCGCGAGCGGGATTGTCGTAGAACCCGCTCGCCACCTTCACCGCGATGTACGGCACGCCGTCGATGAGCGCGGTCTTGATGTGGAACTCGCCGCGCGGCTCGGGCACGTCCAGATTGATGACCGGCGGCACGCGCGTGCGCCCCTCGCCGTCGGCGCGGAACGCCTCGCGCATGACGGCGACCGCCCGCGCCGGCGACAGCCGGGCGCGCAGCGCCGCCTCCTCGACGATCGGGATCATCGGCCCGACAGCGCGCTCGGCACGACGGCAATCGCGTCGATCTCGACGCGCATGCCGTCGCCCGGCAGCGACGAGACTTCGACGGTCGTCCGCGCGGGCCGGTGCGCGCCGAACATGCGCCCGTAGACCTCGTTCATGCGCGGGAACTCCCGCATGTCGACGAGAAAGACGCCGCACCGGACGACGTGCTGGAGATCCGAGCCGGCGGCCTGCAGGATGGCGCGCACGTTCCGCAGCACCTGCTCCGTCTGCGCCTCGATATCCGGACCGGCGAGCGCGCCGGTCTCCGGGTCGCGTCCCGCCTGCCCCGAGACGAAAATGAGATTGCCGGTGATGACGCCGGGGGAATACGGGCCCGCCGGTACAGGCAGTTCGCCGCTGACCACTGGTTGCACGAGATTCGCCATGCCGTGATCCTATGCTAGTGTCGCCTCGTACCGGGATTCAGCCTTGAGCATTCAGCATTCAGCATTGACAGGCGTGATTTCCATCCTGCTGGCGCTCCTGCTCGTGCCGCAGGGTTCCGACCTGACCGATGCGCTCGCGCTCGGGCGCACCCACGACCAGGCGGCCTTCGACGCGTTCAATGCGGGCTATCAACTGCCGACGTCGGGGATCGTCGAGCGCGTCGAACTCGTGACGGAGTTCCGGCGCGCCGTCCTGCTCGTGCGGCAGCGCGCCGACCAGGGGGAGTACTCGTTCACGGCGCGCAACCTGGAGGAGGCGATGGCGCCGTATCGCGGCACGATTGCGATCGTCGCGGTGGTGCGGCTGAATCCGCTGAACAACTTCGCGACGCCGCCGGACTACGATCTGTACATCAGCACGGGCCCGGGATCGCCGCCGATCGCGCCTCCGACGATCGATCGCGACGCGGTGTATCCGCCCGGGATTTCGCCGCCGGGCAGCGCCATGACGGCCGTCCAGCTCACGGCGTCGTTTTCGCGCGACGCGATCGCCGCGGTTCACGATCCCGCGATCGTCATTGCCGACCACCAGGGGACCATCATCTGGCAGGGGCCGCTCGATCTCACGCGGTATCGATAGGGCGGCGCGCCGCGCACCAGCTCGACCGTTATTTCGGATTGCATTCACGGAGGACGGCGCGTATCTTCTACGCGACCTTCGCGCACGCCGACAGTCTGCTGTGCATCGACCCGAACCTCTCGACGCGCTCATCGCGCTCGCTCTCGACCTGCTCGCGCATACCGAAGCGCAGTACCGTCAGGCCCGCCGGCTTGACGGCGCGACGCAAATCCTCGCCCGTGTTGCCGACGAACAGACCGAAACGCGTCAGGCGGCCAACATCCGCGAAGTGCTCGACGCCCTGCGTGAGTTGTCGGACGTCCAGCGATCGCTGGTGGATGATTTCCAGCAGCGGTTCGACGGCTGGAGCCGTTCCGACACCTGATCCGACTCGGCCGTGCGTTGGTCTGCCGTTTGAAAGAGCAACCCGCATGAGGGTTGCGCATGACGCGCGTTACCTACTTGTGGTCGGCCCGGCGACCGAATTATCCGAAGGCTGCCTGGCAGAACTGGTGGACCGATCGGGGTATCCGTTCGAGCGGGCAGCCGACGCGGACGCCGCGATCGTGCGGGCGGCACGGGGACGCCCCGCCTTGATCGTGGTGGGCGTCGGCGGACCGGGGAACGATATCGACTCGTGCCGGCGGCTGATCACGGCGGTCGCGACGCGCGACGTGCCGATCGTCGCCATCGCCGGGGATGCGCCGGATTCACAGTTCATGATCTCGCTGGCGGTGCAGCGGTGCGACGCTGATACGCTCGATCGCGAGATCGATCGCATCCTGGCGCGCGTCCACTGATTCGGCGCCGCCGCCCACCCGACGCCCCGCCTCTGCTACAGTTCGAGCCATGAGTACCCCTCTGCGCCTCGCTCTGGCCCTCGTGCTCTGGCCCGCGCTCGCCGCCGCCGCGCCGCAGGCGCAGGCACAGGCGCCCGCGGCGCGATCGTTCTCCCCCCAGGACGTCATTCCGTTCGATCCGGCCGTCACGACCGGGACGCTGCCGAACGGGCTGAAGTATTACATCCGCCACAACACGCGGCCGGCCAGCCGCGTCCTGCTGCGTCTCGCCGTGCACAGCGGATCGATTGACGAGGCGGACGACCAGCAGGGGCTCGCGCACATGGTCGAGCACATGGCGTTCAACGGCAGCACGCATTTCAAGCCGGGCGAGCTCGTGTCGTACTTCGAATCGGCGGGCGCGCGGCTCGGCCC
>DASSOM010000238.1:0-11053 GCA_035700625.1 Vicinamibacterales bacterium | reverse complement strand
CGGCACGCAAGGTCCGCCTCATCCCACTCGGTGGGCCTGAACGCCTCGTCCAGCGGCCCGACGCGCTCCCATGCGCTGCGGCGCACCGCCCATGGACGGATGACGATGTCCACCTCCTGCAGGCGAAACCAGTTCCATGGCGCGGGACCAATCGTGCTCTGCAGGCGGCGCCAGTCGAGCAGATCCTCGCAGTCCTCGATTGCCCCGTCGAACGGCACGCAGTTCAGACCGCGGCTCAGACTCAGGAGGCCGAGCTCGGTATACGCGTCGAACGTCGCGAGCAGCTCCGGCACGAACCACGCGCGCTCGAGGAACATGTCGTCCTGCCACGCCAGCATCAACGGTGCGCGCGCCTGTGCGAAGCCGGCGTTCGTGCACCGCAGCTCGTGCGCGTCATCCTGATGAATCCAGCGCAGATGACGCCGTCCCCAGGGCGTGGCCGCGACGCGCTCGAGATACGCCGCGGTGTCGTCGCGGCACCCGTCCTCGACGACGACGATCTCGACCTGCGGACCGCCGAACCGCTCCCATGATTCGACGGCGCGCTGCAGGACCGCCCTGTTGTTGAAGGTCGGGATCGAAACCGTGAGCGCCGGCGTCGGCAGGCGTGACATCTCAGGCACGGCGGGCATACACCTGCAGGTTGAATGCGAACGGCAGGTGGACGCCGCCCGGCAGAAGACGTGCGACGGTGTACGGCAGCATCCGCGACACGTGCGAGGCCGCACCGTCCGGCAGCTCCGGCGGCGCGACCGACAACGCGATCTCGACAAATCCCGCGCGTTCGCACGCCAGCCGGAGGGCGCGCGGCGAAAAATGATTCACGTGCACGAGGTTTTCCGCCAGCGTGGCGCGATAGCCGGGACGCACGCGCTCGCGCACCGCTTCCTTCAGCCGCTGATTCGGACCGGACGGCACTTTGATGGCCACCCATCCGGACGGCGCGAGCAGATCGCGAAGACGCCGCAGCAGCGCCACCGGTTCGGGGACGTGCTCCAGCACGTCGGTGAGCACGATGGCGTGAAACCGGCGGTCCCCCGGATCGAACGCCTGCGCGTTGACATGGTGGACGGGCACGCCGCTCTGCGCCGCCGCGTATCGCGCCGTCCGCGTGTTGAGCTCGAGCCCCTCCGGATCCCAGCCGCGCGCGCGGGCGAGCGCGAGGAAGCGTCCGGCATGTGCGCCGACGTCGAGCAGCCGCCGCGGCCGCTCAGGCACGCGCGTCTCGAGCGCGTCCAGGATCGCCGCGAAGATCAGATCCTTGTAGACGGCCTGGTGCTCGCGCGCAACCCAGTCCTCCGACCACCGCTGGTCGTACAGCCGGTCGAAGAAGCGCGGCAGCGTCGGCATCGACGCCGGCTGCGCGAACCCGCAGCCGCGGCACCGGTTCAAGGCGACGGTGCCGCCATCGTAGTTCGCGAGCTCCGGATCCTCGGACGCGTAGCGCGCGAGATCCATCCGCGCGACGTGGACCGGCTCGAGTTCGCGCCCCTCGCAGACCCAGCACTGCGACACCGCCGTGTAGAGCGCAGTCATGCGGTGGCCTCGACCAGCGCCGCGATCTCCGCCGCCATGTCGTCCCACGATCGCGCGCGCAACCGGGCGGACAACGGGGCGAAGCGTCCCTTCCAGTCATCCGGCGCGGCGCGCCAGCGTCGAAGCGCGTCCGCGATCGCGCCGGCGCACGGCGGATCCGTCATCAGCATCGGACGCGTGCACTCGTCGAACTGCTCCGCCACGCCAGCGCCCGAGCAGACGATCGCGGGCAGGCCGCGGCAGATCGCTTCGTGAACGCCGAGACCGTACGGTTCGTAGCGCGACGGGTGCACGAGGACGTCGGCGGCGGCGATCACGCGCTCGATGTCCCCCCGGAACGAGAGGAACCGGATACGGCCGGCGAGCTTCGCACAAGCCGCCCGCGCCCGCCAGGCCGCCGCTTCACCGCCGGTCCCGGCGACGACGAGATCGGCGTCCCAGCCGCCGTCCTCGCACAGCAGCCGCCACCCGTCGAACAGCACGTCGAATCCCTTGCGCCGATCGCCCAGCGCGCCGATGAACAGCGCGACAGGACGGCTGGCGTCCCACCCCATTGCCGCGCGCACGCGACGGCGCTCGTCAGAGGTCACCGCGGCGAACGCCGCCGCATCCACCCCGTACTGGACAACGCGCGTCCGCGCGTCATCCATGCCGAAGAGACGCTGGACGTCGTCCGCGGTCCGCGCGCTGTTGCAGATCGCGAGCGTGGCGCGGCGCAGCGCGGCGCGTTCACGGGAGAGATAATACGGACGACCGATCGCCGCCGAAACACGCGTCCGCAGACCGCCGGCCACGACAGGATCGCACGCGGCATGCACGAAATGAATCCAGGTCGCCCCGCGCAGCGTGCAGTTGCCGCCGTTGCCGAGGAGGCGCGTCCCCGGTCCAAGATGACGCGCGCATCGTTCGGCCGTGCGCGCAAGCCACGGCGCTCCCGCGAGATGACCAGCCGGACGCGGCACGTGGTGGACGGTCACGTTCTCGCGCGACGCGAGGTCACGCGAGACGCGATGCGCCACGAGATGCACGTCGTGCCCTGTGCGCGCGAGAAACGACGCGAGCGCGTGGTTCGCCCGGTCCATCCCGCCTGGCGGCGCAACGTCACCCGCGACGATCAGCCACCTGGCCATCACTCGCGGACGCCGGACCAGAACGCCACGCCGTGCAGCGCCCCCGCAAGGAACCAGTACTGGATGCCCACCTGCGTCACGAACGGCGTGAAGCTCAGGACGAGACCGGCGGCCCCGGCTTCCAGACAGAACGCCACGGCTGCGCATTGCGCAAGCCGCGGCCGCGATGTCAGTGCCGTCAACCGCCATTGGTACAACGTCGTCACACCAAGGGCGCCGAGGTAGAGCACGACGAGAAGCGGACCGCCGTCGATCAGCCAGCCGGTCAACTGGATCTCCGCCCAGAGAGGAGGACGATTCGGATCGTTTCTCCCGAAATAGCCCGCCATCATGCCCCAGCGCGCGAGTCCCGCGCCGGCGGGATACTCGTAGAGGAGATCGTTGACGGCGAGCGACAACTGCGATCCACGCGCCTGCTGATACACGCTCACCGGGTCGTCCGCGAGCAGCGTTTCGACGCGATTCTGAATCGACTCGCCGCCGAGCGTCAGCGCCAGCACGAAGCTGCCAAACACGACGGCCGCGGCAACCGTGGCAAACTGCGTCCCGCGCGCGACGCGCCGCTGCCGGAAGAGGACGACGACGTACAACGTGAACATCGCCACCGCCAGCACCAGGCTGATGCGGACCTGGCTGAGATAAATCGCGGCAAGGCCGGCGCAGCCGAGCGCGGCGGCGGTGACGCGCTGCCAGAGCGGACTCGCGCTGACGGCGAAAATCAATCCGAGCAGCGCGGCCGTCATGCCCGGGCCCGCGACGGCGCCCGGCGTGTCGAACAGGCCCGGCGGCCTGACCATCTGCTGCCCGTTCGGCCCGATGAACGTCACCGGACCCAGGCCGAGCGACCAGTCGCCGTAGAGGTGCGAGAACTCCTGCGGAAGGAAGCGGTTCGGGTCGTACACCTGCAGCACCCCGACGAGCGCGTTCACGCCGCAGCACAGCAGCAGGATCCACATCACGCGCGCGAACTGTCCGGGCGTTCGGACGCAGTCGGGCGCCCAGAACACGGGCACGATGACCGCCGCGTACACCGCGACGTGCGCGATGCCGCCGACCAGCGACGCGGTGCCTGGATGAAAGATCATCAGGCCGACGAGCGCCAGCACCGCCGTCAGCCACGCCTGCGCGCGCGCGGGAGCGGTCCTCACCCGCGGCTGCAGCAGCCACCAGCCGAACGCGAGCAGGCTGATCGCGAAGGCGGAGACGCGAATCGGAAAACGGATCGCCTGCGTGCCCGGCAGATACAGCAGCGCCGGCAGCGCCGTCTGACTGATCACGAAGATCTCCGCGAAGCCCCAGGGCGCCGACGCCGTGGCCGGCGCCGCCGCGGCGGACGCGCGCACGTCAGTGCCGGGATACGCCATGCGCGGCAGCCTCCACATTCAGCGATCCCGCATAGAGCGCCTCGAACGCCTCCACGAACGCACCGACATCGAAATGGGCTTCAGCGGTCCGGCGGGCGGACGCGCCGAGCCGCGCGCGGAGGCCCGCATCGCTGGCGCAGGCGAGCATCGCGCGAGCCAGGTCGGCGGGATCGCCCGGACGATGCGTCAACACGTCGACGCCGTCGCGCGCGATCTCGGCAGCGGCGGCGTTGGCGCTCATGACGACGGCGCGTCCGCACGCCATCGCCTCGGCGATCACGAGGCCGAAGGGCTCTGGCTGGGTACTCGCGTGCACGACGACGTCGAGCGCGCGCAGCGCGCGGGCGGGACGATCGACGAATCCGGTGAAAGCGACCCGATCGTCCACGTCAAGGGCTCGCGCCATCGCCGTCAGCTCCTCGCGCGAATGCTGGCTGCCTGCGGTGTCGTAGAGCGGCCCCCCGACGACATAGCCGCGGATGCGCGCGTCGCGCGGCAGCATCGCCATCGCGCGAAGAAACGTCTCGTGCCCTTTCCAGCGCCCGAACGTGGCGACCAGACCGACGCGAACGATATCCGGCGCAGCGGGCGCGAGTCCGGCCAGCGCGTCGAGATCGACCGCCGGTCCCGCGGGCGAACACTCGTCGAGATCGACGGCGTTGTAGATGACGCGCACCGGGACGGATCCGCGGGTAACCGACGCGAGATCGTCAGCCACGCTGCGCGAGTTGGCCGCGATCGCCGCGCAGCGCGGCACCGCCCGCCGCAGCAGCGTTCGACTCACGGGGCGGCTGCTGACGTATTCGTGGATGTGCCACACGAGCGCAGCGCCCGGCGGTGCGGCGCGCGCGCCAAGGACGTGCAGCTTGAAGCCGTTCGTGTGGACGACGTCGGGGCTGATCCCCGCAAGCAGCGCCGCGAGCCGGCGCCGGTAGGACGGCAGCGTCCCCGCGGCGGCGAGCATGCGCACCGCTCGACGCGGCATGGTGCCGGACGCGCCGACCTCGCCCAGGCGCGCGAGCGCCGGCGGCAGCGGCAGCACGTGCACCACCGCCCCTGACGCGCGCGCGTCGCGCGCGAGCGGGCCCTCGCGCGGCACGACGACGTGGCGCGTCCACTGCGGGCGGTGCAGTCCGAGTCCCCGGACGAGCGTCAGCAGGCTGACCTCCGAGCCGCCCATTTCGCCCGACACGCTCAGAAAGGCAATCCGCATCAGCGGGCCGCCGGACGCCGGGCGATCATCGCGACGTTGTCGGACCACCAGCGCGGAGCCGCCTGCGCGATCCCGTGCGGCACGTGGCGCGACGTGAACGGCAGGCGTCCCTGACAGGTGTACCGGACGTCCACGGCCTCGAGCCCGCACTCCGCCGCGATCCGCCGGAGATCGATTTCGAGCAGCGCGGTGCGGTGCGCCGGGTACGCGTTGTCCTGGAATGCCGAGAAGCGGCTCTTCACGGCCAATGTGAGCAGACTGAGCAGACTCAACTGGTTCGGCGTGGTGATCACGATCCAGCCGCCAGGGCGCACGACGCGCGTCAGCTCGCGCACGAACGCGCGCGGGTTTTCGAGGTGCTCGATCACTTCGACGGCCAGCGCCACGTCCACGCCGGCATCTTCGAGCGGCAGCGGGTCGCGATCGAGATCGGCGCGGCGGAACTCGACGTCGGCCGACAGCTCGTCGTAGCGAATCGCGTCGATCCCGATGCAGCGGCTGAAGCGCCGCTGCAGGGCCCGCCATAGACAGCCGGTGCCGCAGCCGACATCGACCACCGTGCCGGTCGCGCCGCGCTCCGCGAGCAGGGACGCGACGAGATCGTAGATGGCCGCGTGGCTGCGCCCGCGGGTCTGCCGCGCACGGCGTTCGAGATCCGTCGCCGCCGTGGTCAGCATCGCGCCTCGGCCGGTTCCATGCGAAACGATCGCACCACGGCTGAAAGCCGTGCCGCCTGCGCGGCCGGATCGCACAGCGCACGGGCGCGCGGCGGCCCGGGCGCGCCGAGCGATCTCCGCAGCGGTTCGTCGTCGACGAGGTGCTGCAGCGCGGCGGCGAGCGCCGCATCATCATCTGGCGCGAGCAGGATGCCGCACTCGGGCGAGACGATTTCGACCGCTCCTCCCAATGCGGTGGTGACCACCGGACGCGCCGCGTACAAGGCTTCCACGAACGCGATGCCGAACGGCTCCGGCGTCACGTTCGGCTGACACACGATGTCGGCCGCCTGCATCAGCGACGGCACGTCGTCGCGCTCACCGAGAAACGAGACCCGCGCGCCGAGACCCGCCTCGTGGACGACGCGGCGCAGCTCGCGCAGATAGCCCCGCTCGTGCGGACGCTGCGGTCCCCCGGCGATCCACACGCGCGTGTCACCGTGCAGGCGCGCCGCCGCGCGCACGAGGCGCGCGTGTCCCTTCCAGCGCTCCATGCGTGACGCGCTCAGGATGATGATGGATCGGCCGGTCGCGCCGAGCTGCGAACGCACGCGCGCGCGTACCAGCGCGTCGGCCGCTGGCGCCGCGACGGGCGGATGAATGATCCATCGGGGCAGACGCGGCAGCCATGCGCCCGCCCGCTCGTCGGTCCATCGACTGTTGCAGATGAGCCCGTGCGGCGGCTGGCGCGTCGCGCGGCGCTCGATCCAGTGATCGGGCTGCGGTGCATCGTGCATCCAGAGCAGCCGGAGGACATCGCCTTCCACCGCCTCGGCCCCCAGCGCGTACGACCACGGCGCATGGAAGACAACGGCGTCATAGCCGCCTTCCCTGACGGTGCGGCCGAGCATCCGCCGGGCGCGCCACACCGTCGGGGGCATGCTGAAGTGCGCGCCGCCGATTACGTGCGGCACGCGGCCGGCGCGCCGCAGCTCCCCGGCGAGGCGTCCCTCGAAGCAGACCGCCACGTCGTTCGTCAGCGTGCCGCCGTCAGCGGCCGCCAGATCGAGCACCATGCGCTCGATGCCGCCGAACAGGTTGCCGGCGGTGACGTGGAGGAGGCGCATCGGCGTCAAAGAATCCGCTGCGGCACGATGATCGTGTCGTTCGGCTGGACGAGGTCCGTCAGCTTGACTTTCACGTCCTGCGTCTCGCCGTTGACGATGCGCCGGATCTTCACACGATTCATCGCGGCGCGTTCGGTCGGCCCGCCCGCGAGGGATATCGCCTGCAGGACGGTGACGTCGCCGTCGAGCACGAACGACCCGGGCTGCCGCACGAAGCCGGTGACGAAGAACGTCTCGGCCCTGGGCACGAAGATCGTGTCGCCGTCCTGCAGCCGCACGTTCTGTGCGCGGCCCGTCTCGAGGTCGCGCCGGCTTACACGCATCTGCCCGTCCTCGCCGTCGGCGCTGGTCGCGTGCGCGTGCGTGATGACGACGTAGCTGCCGGCCTCGGCGGTCACCGAACCCGCTTCGGCGAGCACCGTCATGATCGAGGCATCGCCGGACAGCGTGAACTTGCCCGGATTGCGAACCTGTCCGGTGACGTAGACGGTCTGGCTGCGGAACTTGACCACCTCCACGGTGACGGACGGATCGCGCAGGTAGCTCGCGCCGAGCCGCGTCTTGATGTCCGCTTCGATCTGGCGGACGGTGCGGCCGCCGGCCTGCACGCGGCCGATCAGCGGAAAGTCGAACGTCCCGTCGGCGTCGACGGTAATGCCGCCCTTCGTGAGATCGGCTTCACCGTAGACGGTGACGCTCAGTACGTCCTGCGGGCCAATCAGGTAGGCGGTCGGCGCGGCAGGCGCGGCGGGCGGCTGTGGAGATGCCGGCGCCTGGGCCTGAGCGAAACCGGCGAAGAGGAGGATGAGCAGGACGATCATGACGAAGCTCCCCAGGTGAACGACGCAAAGAGGCGCTGGCTGCGGTACTCGCGCTCGGCGGCACGCTCGGATTGCCGCTCGGTGCGGAGGGCGTCGAGGCCGAGACGAATGCGGTGCGCGAGCCGCACCCCGACGCCGCCGCCATACGACGTGAACGTATCGGCCCCCAGCTCCTGGACGTCGCCGCGGTACTGCAGCCGCTGGCGCCCGCCCGTCAGGCGTACGTCGAACGTGCTGGTCAGCTGCGTCGTCCAGGTCACCGACCCGCCGGTGGACAGATAGTACGGCGCCTCCCGTTCGTACGAGTACTGCACGTCCCGGTTGAACGCCGTCTCGAGTTTGTGGCGGCTGACAATCAGCGCGGTCAACCCCACGTGGGCGACGAGTCCGCTGTAGGGCACGAGCGAGGGATCGTTCGGCTCGAACCGGCGGTACGCGACGGAGGCGGATCCATTCAGCAGGCCGAGCGGGCTGAACGTGAGCATCGGGCCGAGGCGGTACGAGCGCGAGTTCCGCGACGGCTGAAGATCGAACGTCTGTTCGGCGCGTTCGCCGACGAGGCGAAGCGTCGTGAGCGGCGTCAGCTCGAAGTCGAACGACCCTTCGACGGCGTCGGTCCGGCTGTCGAAGCTCTCGTCGAGCGCGACGCCGCGAAACGACGTCCCCTCATCGAATCTCATCGTCGTCCGCCGCGCTGCCGCCCCGACGGAGATGCGCGACGCGATCCGCACGGACAGGCCGCCGGTGTAGGTCATCGTGCGATGGCGCGCGCGCGCGTCCACTTCGCGATTCAAGCGCTCGCGCGTGTTCGCACCAGACGCCGTCGCGTACGGCTGCAGGCGGCCGAGATCGATGTCGAAGCGGACCGACGCGAGCTGGTTCGTCCCGCGTTCGCTCTCGTACGTCTCGTAGTAGACATAGTCCGTCGCCGTCGTGATCGTCGTCCGCACCCGGCCGGCCCTGAACAGCACGTCCGCACGCGGCGTCAGGGTGAACGTGAAGTCACGCTTCGGATTCTGACTCTCGTTGAACACGTTGTCGTCGATGCCGAGATCGCGCACGACGATGCTTGGATTGATCCCGACCGGACCGAGGCGGATGGCGGCCTGCTCCACGGCGTCGGGAGGCGGCTGCGCCGATGCCGATGCCGCGGGCGCAACGACCATCAGCGCCGCCGCACAGAGATGAATCCGGTTCATGATCGCTCTCCCCTGGCGTGCACGATGCCCAGCTGCCGCGTCTTGCGATAGAGATTGGCGCGCTCGATCCCGAGGGTGCGAGCGGCGTCGCTCATGCGCCAGCTGTGATGCTCGAGCACCTGGGCGATGTATTCCCGCTCGAATTGACGGCGCGCTTCCCGCAGGCTGACGTGCGATGTCATGCGCGCGAAGGCGCCCTCGATCGGAAGGCACGCGAGCACGTCCTCCTGGCGGATGAGGCGATCTCCCGCGACGGCGAGGATCCGCTCCAGCACCGTCCGGAGATCGTGAAGATTGCGCGGCCAGGGTAGCGCCGAAAGCACCGTCAGCGCCGCTTGCGTGAAGACGGGCCGGGAACCGTTCGAGCGTCCAGCAGCGAGGACGCGGTCGATGACCGCCGGCAGATCGGCCGGCCGATCGCGCAGCCGCGGCACCTCAATCACTCGTGTCGCGAGCCGCCGGTGAAGATCCGCCCTGAACGCGCCATCCCGCAGTTCGGCATCCAGTCCGGGCCTGGCCGCGGCAACGACGCGCGCGCGCAGCGCAACGGGCCCACGTGAGCCGCCAATGCGCACTTCGCCGTCGCGCAGCACGCGGGCGAGCCGGCGCTGGGCCGAAGCGGGCAATTCTTCGACGCCGGCCAGGAAGACGGTACCGCCGCCGGCATCGACGAGCGCGGCGTCCGTCGACAGCACGTCGTGGTCGGCCGCGCGGCGGGCGATCCGCCCGAACAACTGCCGTTCGATGTCGATCGGGTCGCCAGCCGTGCACGAAATGACACGAAATCGCTCACTTCGGCGCGTCCGCGCATGCAGGGCGCGCGCGATCGCCTCCGGCTCGAGCCCCTCGTCGGCGACGATGAGCACCGGCGCCGCGTCCGCGGCCGCGTGCTCGAAGGCGGCGCGCGCCCGCATCACCGCCGGCGAACTGCCGGCCAGCGGCGGCGGCACGCCCGATTCAGATCGTTTGGATGTCATGGGTAAGGACAGCTCCGCCCCGTCGGTCCCAGACTGGGACCGCGGATGCGTTCGTCAGCCCTGAAAGGGCGGACCCACGGGGACTTGGCACGTCAGGACTGACGCACCCGCCTCTGTGCCTGCCGCGTCCGGGGGCAAGCACGCAGTACGTGTGGGTCAGGGCTTCAGCCCTGACATCGCGCAACTAAACGGGGAGCTTGGGAATGTGGGGAGAACCGGGTGATTGTCGCAGGGAAGCTCGTCTGTGTCAATAGCGACACAGGAAGTGCGTCATCGGCGATACAGGCCCGTTCGGACCGTCCACCAGGCGCCGCGAGCCCATTGATGCAGCAGCGCCGGCGCCGCAGGCGGCACGAAAATGCCCCGCTGCAGCGCGCGTTCCTCGTCCGGCGTGCCGCCGCGGGCGCGGAGCGCCTCGGCGGCGTCGACGTACGTGCACCAGCGGCTGAAATAGTACGAGTCCCAGGTGGCGAGCAGGTGGAGATAGTCGGCAAACGCTTCGCCCCGCGCGGGGACGTGTCGCTCGTGCTCGATGAGCGGCGTGCGATTGAAGAGCACGCCGGGCCCGTGCGTCAGGCCGATCGCCGCGTAGACGTTGTCCCAGAGCGGCTCGCCGGCGACGTAGGCGCGGAACCGTCGCCGCTCGCGGCGCCAGAACGCGACGTCCACGGCGACGAGATCCACGCCTCGCAGCAGCATCGCCGGCGCCTGCGGCGGATCACCGCCGACGTCCTGCCGCGAGATCGCCACGAACGGTTCGGCGGCGCCGAGGATCGCCTCGGACGCGGCCGGACGCACGACGATGTCGCCGTTGACGAACGCAATCCGGCGGCAGCCGCGGCGCTCCGCCTCCGCGGCAAGGACGTCGAAGATGTCGCGCACGATCGGTTTGCGCGGTCCGGGACGTCCCGTGACGTCCGGTGCGGCGCGCGTGAGGACGTGCAGCGCCGGCACGCACGCGTCCGCGCGCGGTTCGTCGACGAATCGCAGGACGACGGGGATTGCATCGCGCAGGGCCGCCAGCGACTGC
>DASSOM010000237.1:0-4225 GCA_035700625.1 Vicinamibacterales bacterium | reverse complement strand
TTCCTGCAGCGTGCGCACCGCTTCGTCCAGCGCGCGCGTCGCTTCCGGCCGCAGGCTGTAGCGGTCGAAGTCGAAGTGCACGTCCTCGAACGTGAACTCCTTCACCGCCGGCCGCACGACCTGGATCGTCACCGTATCGGTCGCCGTACCGCCCTTGCCATCATCGACCGTGACGGTCACCGGCACGGGCCCTTCCTGCATCGGCGCGGTCCACGGCGTCTGGCGCTCGCTGCCGGCCGTGAACGAACCGGTCGGGGCGCTCCAGCGATACGTGAGCTGATCGCCATCCTGATCCTGCGCGTCGGCGGTGACGGTGGACGTCTTGCCGAGTTCCACCGTGCACGGCTCGCAGCGCGCCTGCACCGTCGGCGCGTGATTCGCCGGGGGCGCCGGCGGCGGCGGGGGCGGGGGCGGCGGCACATACACCCGCACGCCGGGGTGATAGCCGAGCCGGAAGACGAGATCCATGCGATCGCCGATGTTGCTGTCGGCGCCGCTGAGGAATTCGTCGCGCGCGTTCATGTTCAGGCGCCAGTTCCACGCGGCGCCGGCGAACACGCCGTTCGCCCCCTGCCACGTCAGCCCCAGGTTGACGTTGACGGGCGATTTCACGTCCGACTCGAAGCCGGCCGGCAGGATCGATCCGTCCGTCGCGGTCAGGTCGGTCTTCGTCGCCAGCGAACTGCTGCTGTAGGCCTCGCCGTACAACTCCGCGGTGAACTTCAGCGCCTGCCGCGACGGGAAGCCGGCGCCGACGCCCCAGCGGAAGCCGTTCGTCTCCTCGACTTCGTCCGGGCTGCCGCGCACGATGAAGCCGCCGTAGCCGGACACTTCGGCGCGCTCGTTCACTTCCTTGCTGACGATCGCATCGAGCGCGAAATCCACTTTCCCCGTTCCCGCGCCGTGATCGCTGTCGCCGGTCGGCAGCTTGATCATGCCGCGCACGGCGAAGGCCGCCGGCTGCTGCCGCCACTGCGACGTCAGGTTCACCTTCGCGCCCACCCAGAAGTCGCCGAGATTGTTCCCCGTCCAGCCCTCGCGCACGAGCGGATTCTGCGGCACGACCCCGCCGGCCTCCGGCTGCGTGGGGTCGTAGAGCGGACGGATGTCACGGTCGATCCGGTTGACGAGCGTCCACGCGCCGAAGATTTCCGCGCGATCGGCGACGCCGATGCCGAACGTGATCGGGAAATTCGAGACGTCGCTGAACCCCTGATCGTCGTCGAAGTTCACGCGGTATGCGCTGATCGACCATTTCCGGGCCGGCAGCACCTCGCCCGTCGGCACGTACCACAGGCCCGTGTCGCCCATGAAGGTCGTCGTTGCCGGCCGCGTGTCCCCGGTGCTGACAGCGGTCTGATCGGGCGGCTGGGGAGCCGGTGTCTGCTGTGCGGCCGTCGGCGGCTGCTGGGACGAGGGGGCGCCGCTGGCGGACGGCTGCGCGGCCGCCGACACGGACACCGCGAGCACCAGGACCGCGGCGGAAACGACGCGATTCAACATACGCACATGCCTCCGACACTGAAAACGGACCGCGAAGAGCAACCGAACTAATCGGTGATCGTCGCGGTACCTTCGGGCAGGCTCTCCTGCTGCGTCTCGGACTCGTCGGCGGTGACGAGACGACCGCGACCGCCCCGGCTGATCTGGCCGCCCTTGCGGCCGGCCGAGCGGGCCTCCTCTGACGTCCATTCGTGCGCGGTGCCCTTCTGATGGGCGGCACGACCGCCTTTGCTGGCGATTTCGCGCTGCTTTTCGGGGGTCATCGACGCAAATCCACGGCGTTCCTTGCGCTCAGGGTTCATCATCGTCCGGTCCTCATCGATCTGGGACGCCCGGGTCGCGCGGGCCGCCGTCACCACGCGGGGCGCGGTGTTCGGATCGGCCGGCGGGTCCTGGACGGGCGCCGGTTTCGGTTCGTCGGGCGGCGTTTCGGGCACGTCGCGCGGGTCGTTCGGCGGACGTCGTCCCGGCTCGTCGTGCTCGTCCTCTTTGTGCATTTCCCACCGTCCGACCTCGGTCGACCGCCGCCAAAGCTTCAAAGCATGTGCCAGAGCTATAAATTCGGGACCGTCGAGATAAGCCCCTAAAACGCCGGAATTCCGCTAAATAGCGCCGCGCGCCGTGCCGTTGCGGTTGACGCTGGAGCGGATCTTTACACGGTGGGATGGAGGATCAATACATGAGCCGGAAGACGCTGGCAGGTGGACGCTGGCGCTGATACCATCAGGGATATGCCCGAGACGAACGCGAGCGGCCGGATGGTGTTCTGCAAGAAATTCCAGAAAGAAATGCCCGGTCTGGACGCGCCGCCGTGGCCCGGCGAACTCGGTCAGCGGATCTACGAGCACATCTCGGCCGAGGCGTGGAAAATGTGGGAAGAACGGATGAAGATGATCCTCAACGAGTACCGCCTCATGCCGTGGCAGAAAGAGGCGCAGGAACTCGTGCAGAAGCACATGGAGGACTTCTTCTTCGGCGAAGGCGCGGCGCTCCCGCCCGGTTACGTCCCCCAGCAGGGCAAACAGTAGCGACCCTCTCCTTCCTCACCGCACGTCGATCGGAATCTCGGGCGCGATCGTGAAGTGCAGCCGCTGGTGCGCCGTGCGGACGGCGGACTCGGCGCCGGCGGGATCCGCGGCGCGCGCGAAGATGAAGCCGAGATAGCTGCCCGCCTCGGGCAGCGGTTCGAGCATCTGATCGGGCTTGGCGGTCATGCGGACGTCGAACACGCCGGGCACGCCGCGCGCATCTTCCTGACCGTCCACGCCCTTCAATCGCCCCGCCCCCGGAATCGGGACCATCATCACGGCGGCGGCGCCGGCCTCACGCGTCCACGCGTCGATCGTTCGTCCCAGCGCGTGCTCCAGCAGGACCTGCTCGAGCGAGGCGGTGCCCGCCGGGCCCGTGAACGACAGCACGCGCCCGCACAGACCGCCGATGGGACGCCCCGCGACTTCAAGGACGTACACGGTGCCATCCCCGCCGACGCGGCACTCCGCGTGGATGGGTCCGTGCGACAGGCCGAGCGCGCGCGCGGCGTGGGCCACACCTTCTCTCATCGCAACCTGCTCGCGTTCGGGTGCGCGCGATGGCGCGACGTAAATCGTCTCTTCGAAGAAGGGGCCGTCGAGCGGATCGGGCTTGTCGAAGATCGCAAAGGTCGTCAGCGTGCCCTGCGTCATGACGCCTTCGACCGCGAACTCGCGTCCCTCGATGAACGTCTCGACGAGGATCTGATCCTCGAGCCCGGCGCGCGCCGATCGGATCTGCGGCCGCGCGAGCAGCCGCTGAATCCGCGCGAAGGCCTCTCGGAATTCCTGCGCGTCGTTCGCCCTGATCACGCCGCGGCTTCCCGATAATCCGAGCGGCTTGAGCACCACCGGAAATGGAAACGGCAGCTCCCGCCCCGCATCGCTCGTGGCCGCATCCACCACCACGAAGCCCGGCGCGGGCAGACCCGCCGCGGCGAGCGCCGCGCGAGACAGCCGCTTGTCGGTGCTGGCGCGCGCCCCCTCGGGACGGTGCCACGGCAACCGGAGCGCCTGCGCGGCGTGCGCTGCGAGCACGACGGGCCGATCGCCGACCGCCATGACACCCTCCACCGGCCGCGCCCGGATGGCCTCGGCGATCGCGGCCACCGACGCCCCGATGTCGTGAAACCGCACGGCCACGGCTCGGTCCTGCCACGGGTCGTCCAGCCGGTGACACCGATCGGTCGCGAAGATCAATTCGACGTTCAGCCGCTCCGCCGCGTCGTTGAAGGCGCGCAGCTGATAGCCGGTCGTATGAGAGAAGAGGAGGACTCTGGGCATCGGGGCAGAACTACAGTCATTGGTGAATTGGTGGATTGGTGAGTTGGTGAATTGTGGGCGCGGCTGCCACGTCAATTCACCAATTCAATTCACCAATTCACCAATTCACCAATCCACCAATTACACGGTTCAGATCAGAGCCACCTGCTCTGAATGCGGTTCCGCTCAACAGTACCAAGGCTCGTTCAGGTACGGCACGGTCGCGCGCGACGGCAGCGGACGGCGCGGCGGCGGCACGAGCGTCGCAGCGGCGTGGGCCGTCTCCCACACCCGCGCGAACACCTCCGCGCGCGACGCGCTGAGGCGCGATCCGACGATCGCCTCGATCTGCTGCTGCAGCGCGTCGACGCGCGGATCGGCATGCGTCCACGCGTGCGTCAGCCAGCGTGGATCGAAGTGCGTCACGCGCG
>DASSOM010000236.1:0-4454 GCA_035700625.1 Vicinamibacterales bacterium | reverse complement strand
ATCTTTGCTGTCTTGACGGGCATGCTTTCCCTCGAACGTCTTCTCGTCGCCACTGACTTCGGTCCCGCATCAGAATCGGCGCTGCGGTACGGGCGCGAGCTGGCCCGCAGCTTCGGTTCCCAACTCCATGTGCTCCACGTGACGGAGAACGTCTTCGCACGTGCCGCGGACGCCTACAGCTACGTCCCATTCGAGCTCCAGCAGGAACTCGAGGCCGCCAGCCGGAAAGACACGGAAGCGCTCCTCGACGACGAGGATCGGCGCGAGCTGCACGCGGTCGCCGCGACGGTGACCAGCAACGCGCCGGCGGACGCGATCGTCGAGTACGCGCGCGCGCACCGGATCGGCCTGATCGTGATGGGCACCCACGGCCGGAAGGCCGTCGCGCGATTCTTCCTCGGCAGCGTCGCCGAGCGCGTCGTCCGAATGGCGCCCTGTCCGGTGTTGACGGTCCGCAATCCGGAGCACGAATTCGTGCATCCGGATGCGCTCGTCGTCGCACAGCCGCAGACGATGACCGTGTCGAAGAAATCCGAATGACGCAGCCGCCGGACGAGTGTCCGGCGCCGGTCAATGCGAGTTGTGGTGCTCCGGATTCCACCGCTGGAGCAACGACAGATAGTCCGCCCGGTCCGCCGACGGTCCGCGGCGCTCGCGCACGACGGCCGCGGACTTTCTGAGCCGCGCCGCCGACTCGCAGCCATGCCGGTTCAGCCAGCTCTCGAAGAACCCCCGAAGATACGTCAGCTGCGACGGGCCGTGCTGCAGGATCGCGGATGTGACCTGCACTACGTCCGCCCCTGCCATCACCGCCTTGACGACGTCGATGCCCTCGTGGACGCCGCCGCTCAAAGCCAGCGACAGTCCGCTGAAGCGGGCGAGCGCGGCAATCGCGTGCAGCCGCGGAACGAGGTCGGAGGGATCAGAGAGGCGCACGTCCTTCAACGCCGCGCCCGTGTCCGGATCGATGTCGGGCAGGTATAAGCGGTTGAAGAGCACGACGCCGCGCGCGCCAATCCGTTCAAGCCGATCCGCCAGGTTCGGGATGGATGAATAGAACGGCAGCAGCTTGACGGACACCGGAATACGCACCGACCCCGTCACCACGGCGACGATGTCGATGAGCCGCTGTTCGATCGCCACGCCGCTCTCTGCCGGATCGCTTGCGACGTTGTAGAAGTTCAATTCCAGCGCGTCGGCGCCGGCTTGTTCGAGGGCGCGCGCATAGTGCAGCCAGCCTTCCGCCGTGGTCCCGTTCAGCGACGCGAGCACGGGTACGCCCACGCGCGCCTTCACGCGAAGCAGGTGCTCCAGATATTCGTCGCCGAACCGCGCGTATGGCGGGATTGCCGTGTAGGGTTCGGCGGCGGCATGCATCCGGGCGTCGCGTCCCTCGCGCGATCGCCGCAGCGCCCCTTTGACAATCTGTTCCTCGAACAGCGAGTGCATCACGATCGCCGCGGCTCCCGCGTCCTCGAGCCGCAGGACCAGATTGAGATCGGCGGTGAGCGGGGAAGCCCCGCAGACAATCGGATGCGCGAGCGTCAGCCCGAGATACGTCGTGGTGAGAGTCATGCGCAATCCCGTGCAACGGTCATGCTCATATCGGCGCGGGGAAAAACCCGCGGCCGGGCGGAAATTTCACCAGCGGTCACGGCGCGCGGCTGCCAAACCGCCGGTTTTTCGTCATGCCGGCGCGGCCGCGTTCTTGCTCCCTGGACCGGCATGATTGCCATCGAACGGATTCTTGTCGCAACCGACTTCGGCGCCGCCTCAGAGTCGGCGCTGTCGTATGGACGGCAGCTCGCGCGCAGGTTTGGCGCGTCGCTGCACGTCCTCCACATCACCGAGAACGTCTTCACCCGCGTGTCGGATGCTTACGGCTACGTGCCGATGGAGCTGCAGGCGGAGGTGGAAGCGATCAAGCGCGAACAGACGGAAGCGCTCGTGGACGACGAGGACCGCCGCGAACTGCGAGCTGTCGCGACCACCGTGACGAGCAACTGCACGGCCGACGCCATCGTGGACTACGCGAGCACGAACGGCATCGATCTCATCGTCATTGGGACTCACGGCCGGCGCGCGGTCACGCGCCTGTTCATGGGCAGCGTCGCCGAGCGGGTCGTGCGGCTGGCGTCGTGTCCGGTGCTGACGGTGCGGAATCCGGAAAAGGACTTCGTCCTTCCCGATGTGCCGGTGCTCTATCGCGAGGCCGGCCTCTCGGTCGCAGCGGAACAGCGATAGCCGTTCGTCCCCCTGCCGCTCGCGAGCGGGCTAGTTCGCGGGCGGCCGGGCGTCGAACGAGATGACCATCCCGAACGGCACATACGCCAGGCGATCGTGGTCCACCAGTCCATACATGCCCGGTTCCGGAATTCGGAATTCGACGATCGCGCCGCTTCCAGGCACGATGCCGTAAGTCTGCACGCCGCGCACCACAGCCGATCCGTCCGAGACGGCGTCGAGGAGCGTTCCCATCACATGAATGGCCGCCACACCGGGGCCGACGTTGACGATGTAGGCGCGGACGAGTTCGCCGGGCGCCACGGGCAGGCTGGTGTGCTCGAGACGGCCGTTGAACATCATCAGCGCCGGGTCGTTGCGTTGCGTGCGCGCGGGATCCGCGCCGCGGATGATCCCGTCGGGACCCCGTTCGCCGTAGACGCCGCTTTCGACGATTGCCAGTTCTCGCGCGGTCCGAAGTCGCGTCCTCCGCGGATAGACGATCATCGCGCCGTTCAGGCCGCTCTTGATATGGAGGTCCGTCACCGGGCCGGCCGCGCAGTGATACATGAACACACCCGGCACATCGACGGTCTTCTGGATCGTGAGCGATCGCCCCGGCGCGACGGGGCCGAAGTGCATCATGTCGGCCGCGAGCGCATGCGAGTCGAGGCCGTGAGACGTGCCTGCATGGTTCGTCAGCGTGATGCTGACCCGGTCGCCCTCACAGGCTTCGATGACCGGACCGGGCAGTTGCCCGTTGTAGGTCCACGCGTTGACCTTGAAGCCCATGCCGAGGTCGACGACGGTCTCGCGGGCCTCGAGCGCGAACGATTTGTCGCGCGGCCCGGAGCAGGTCACCGCCTGTCCCTGGAGGGTGGGCAGATCCGGCGCGCGAAACGGCCCCGCGTCCGCGAGCGGGCCGCCCGGACGTGGCCCCGCACACGCCGCGGCCAGAATGCCGAGCGCGGCTGCGACCGCCAGACGGCGACACGTGCGCCCGACTACGCGCCGCATGCGCGTTGCTCGAGCGTAACCGCCTGCGGGAACAGCACGTTGTTCTCGAGGTGGACGTGCCGATGGAGATCGTCGTCGAACGCGGCAAGCTCCGCGAAGGCCGTGCGATACGTCCCGCAGGCGTCCGGCGGTGGCAGGTAGCCGTGGGTAAGCTCCCGAATCCTCTGCATTTCGTCGCCCGCGGCGCGATGCTCCCGCTCCATGACGCGTATCGGATTCTCGACCGAGCCGAAGGGGCTCGCAATCGGCGTATCGCCCGGATGGGCGGCAAGCTCCGCGATGTACGGGAACAGCATCCGCTCTTCCTTGAGCATGTGCTGCTGCAGGTCGCGCGCAACATGGTCGAACGTTGCCGCAATCTCCGCCAGTTCGGGATGCCGTTGCCCGTGCACGTGGACGATCCGGTCGAGATGCCGTTCGATCGTCGGGACGTGCGCTCGGATGTAGGCGTGATGCGCGGTCACGATATGTTTGATCAGCTGTTCCACCGGCCACTGGCTCACATCCTGCCGGTCGTCGTCGGCGAGCGCGTCCAACGCGGATTTCAGGGCAACGGGATCGGCCGACGCTTCCAGGCACGCGTCCGCGATCGAACGGCGGCCCCCGCAACAGAAATCGATCCCGAACTGTTCGAATATGCGAGCGGTGCGGAAGTCCGCGGCGACGACGTCGCCGACGATCGTTCGCTCGAAAGACTCAGGCATGGCACCTCCTTGCCTGCGAGCCTATCGGCTCGCGCGGCGAAGAGGTATGACGTTCGTCATATCGGCGAGAATGGACGCCGATGAGCGAGACTCTCGACTATTTCCTTCGGCAGGCCACGATTTTCCGCCGCCTGGGCGCCGACGATCGGCAGCGCCTTGCCGCGGTCGCGGCACTCAGGACCTTTGCCAAGGGGGCAGTGCTCTTCCGCGAAGGCGACGACGCCGACCACTTGTATGTCGTCACGAGCGGGCGCGTGAAGGTCGTGAAATCCACGCCGCGGGGGAGCGACGTCATTCTCGAGATCTTCGGGCGGGGCGATCCCGTCGGCGCCGTAGCGGTCTACGAGTCGCGTCCATATCCCGCAACCGCGGTGGCGCTGGAGCCGGCGGTCTGCCTCCTCATCTCGCGGACGAATTTCTTCGAGCTGCTCGAGCGGCATCCGTCGATGCTGCGCGGACTGCTCAGCGGGCTGACGCTCCGGCTCGTCGAGTTGACGAATCGACTGGCAG
>DASSOM010000235.1:0-20270 GCA_035700625.1 Vicinamibacterales bacterium | reverse complement strand
CCCTGATCGTCGTCGAAGTTCACGCGGTATGCGCTGATCGAGAACTTCCGCGCCGGCAGCACCTCGCCGGTCGGCACATACCACAGGCCGGTATCCCCCATGAACGTCGTCGTCGCGGACCGTGTCTCCGAGACGGGGACGGTCTGCTGCGCGGGCGTCTGCGGGTCCGGCGTCTGAGCCGCGATTGGGAGCGGTGCCGCGGCCAGCGCCGCGCACGCGAGAAGAATGCGGGTTGTCGTCATAAGGCGCTCCGAACTCATCAGACCCAATGTAGAGCTTCAGAGGAGCACAGTCAATTGGGGACGCACAAAATTGCACCCGCCTTCGCCGCAAAATGCGGCTACGGCGGGCAGGCTCCGCCTTCGCCGCAAAATGCGGCTACGGCGGGCAGGCTCCGCGTTCGCCGCAAAATGCGGCTACGGGCGGGCAGGCTCCTGGGGTGTGTCATCCCGCGATGGGGTGGACGCGGTCTTTCCCGAAGACCCAGGCGACGAGGATGCTGATCACGTACAGCGCCAGCATGGGCACCGCCATGATGACCTGCGACATCGCATCGGTGCCGGGACTGACGACGGCCGCCACGATGAAGATGATGAGGAAGGCGTACTTGAAATTGCGCAGCAGGAAGGCGGGCGTGATGAGTCCCATGCGCGCGAGGAAGAACACGGCGGTGGGCATCTCGAAGATGATGCCGAAGCCGAGCAGCATCTTGGTGTAGAGGCTGAACGCTTCGTCGATGCGCGGCATGAACACCATGTAGTCGGTGGTGAAGCTGATGAAGAACTTCCACGTCCACGGGAACGCGATGAAGTGGGCGAAGAGGCCGCCGGCGACGAAAAACACGGTCGAGAGGAACACGAACGGGATCGCGAATTTCTTTTCGTGCGCGTACAGTCCCGGCGCGATGAACAGCCAGATCTGCCACAGCACCCACGGCGAGGCGAGGAACAGCCCGGCCAGGAACCCGATCTTCAGGTACAGCATGAACGGCTCGGCGCCGGCCGTGAACATCAGTTTTCCGCCCTCCGGCAGCATCTGCTGCAGCGGGCGCATGATGAAGTCGAAGATGCGGGTAATGAAGATGAAGGCGATGGCGCAGCCGACAGCGACGCCCGCCACCATCAGGATGAGGCGTTTCCGGAGCTCATCGAGATGCTCCAGGAACGACATCTTGCCGGCGCCATCGTCGGCGTCGGCATCGGTGTGGATCAGATCCTGGGGATCGTCGTCCGGCGCGGCCGCGCCGGGAAAAGGCACGAGGGCCATCGCACCTCAGGCGCCGCCGTTCTGGCGCGGGACGCTTGGATGGTCGACCGGTTCGGCGACGGGCGCGGGCGCAGACGCGGGCTGCGCGGCACGCGTGTCGGCGGCGGTGCGCTGCTCCTCGATCCGGATCTCTTCGTCGAGCGTATTCTTCAGCTCGTTCGACGCCCGCTTGAATTCAGACAGGCTCTTGCCGAGCGACCGGCCGAGCTCCGGCAGCTTGCGCGGGCCGAAGATGATCAGCGCGATCGTGAAGATGATGATCAGCTCGGGCATCCCGATCGAGCCAAACATAGCCAAATCCTTGAAATACTGGCAGTTAATGCAGCGCGGCGGAGGTCCGCTCCGTCTCCGATCATTATAGGGACCCCCTTTGCACGGGGTCAAGCGAGCCGCCGGGACGGACGGCCGGAAGTCGTTGCGACCACTGCACTTGAATGTTACGATGCGATCCATGCGCAGCCCCCGCGTCCTTCCCGTGGCCCTCATCGCGGTCCTGCTGTCGGCGCTTGCCGGCGGCCTGTTCGGCAACCGCGTCTTCGCCACGCAGGACGAAGTGTCGCAGCAGTACCGCGTGTTCACCGCGGCGCTCGAGGCGATCGACCGCGAGTACGTCGAAGAGGTCCCGTCGGATCGCCTCGTGTACGGCGCGATCGGCGGCATGCTGCAGACGCTCGATCCGCATTCGAGCTTCTTCGATCCCAAGCAGTACGCGCAGATGCGCGAGCGGCAGGAGGGCCGGTACTACGGCCTCGGGATCTCGATCACGGTGATCGACGGCGACATCACCGTGATGTCACTCTTCGAAGGATCGCCCGCCTACAAGAAGGGGATCCGCCGCGGCGACGTGATCGCGCAAATCGAAGGTCAGGACACCAAGAACTGGACGAGCGATCAGGCCGTCCGCAAGCTGAAAGGGCCGAAGGGCACCACCGTCGACATCGCGATCCGCCGTCCCGGGTACGACGAGCTGATCCCGATGACGGTCGAGCGCGACGAGGTGAACATCACCACGGTGCGCGGCGCGTTCATGCTCGACGCGCAGACCGGCTATATCAAGCTCGGAGATTTTTCCGAAACATCGAACGAAGAAGTGGGGGCCGCGCTCGCCCAGCTCGAATCGCAGGGGATGAAGCGGCTCGTGTTCGACCTGCGCGAGAACCCGGGTGGACCCCTCGATCAGGCGATCCGCATCGCCAACCGGTTCCTGCCGCGCGGCGACATGATCGTCTACACGCGCGGCCGGATTCCGAACGCCGACGAAGACTACCGCGCGACGGAAGCGCCGGATTTCAACGGGCCGATGATCGTCCTCGTGAATCGCAGCAGCGCGAGCGCGTCCGAGATCGTCACGGGCGCGCTGCAGGACCACGATCGCGCGCTCGTCGTCGGCGAGAAGACGTTCGGCAAGGCGCTCGTGCAGTCGGTCTATCGCATCAGCCAGGGCGCCGGGCTCGCACTGACGACGGGCCGGTACTTCACGCCGAGCGGCCGCATGATCCAGCGGCCCTGGGACGGCAGCTTCGACGAGTACCTCACGTACACGCTGCGCGAGCAGAACGGGACGGTCAAGCATTCACCCGACGAGCTGAAGTACACCGACGCCGGACGCAAGGTGTACGGGGGCGGCGGAATCGAGCCCGACAAGTTCGTGGTCGGACCCGTGCAGGGCTTCGATCCGACGCGCTTCAGCCGCGGCTTGTACGTGCGGCAGGTGTTCGCCAATTTCGCGGAGCGCTTCGCGGCGGAAGGGGACAAGCGGATGAGCGCCGCCTCCGGGCGCAAGACGCGGCTCGCTCTCGGATTCGCCGTCACCGACGCGATGGTGGCCGATTTCCGCAAGTATCTCGAGAGCGAGGGGATCGAGGTGGACGCCGACGCGTTCGCCAAGGATCAGGCGTTCATTCGCGCGATGATCCACTACGATATCGACCTGGCGCTGTTTGGCGTCGGCGAGGCGCAGAAGAACCTGATTGCCCGGGATCCGCAGGCACAGTTCGCGCTGCAGCAGTTCGACGAGGCGCAGCACCTGACCGAGCTGGCGCGCGCTCGCGGGCCGCGCGCCAAGGGGGTTGAATAGGGCATTTGGCCCTACATTTTGTGGCTGCAGTTTGATCTTGCCCCAAGGTATGGGGCTTGTTAGACTGACCGCCGTTTGCCGGCCCCCGGGGACGTTCCGCCCAATGCGGACGAGGGTTGCCGGCTGTAACGGTCGTTGTCCAGTCTTCGACTCCTGAAACTCTCACCCGTTCGAAGCGAACCCAGCCGCTTCCGGGCCGCGGTCCGTCCGCAGGCCCGTGGAGCGGTTTTTGTACGTAGGGCGGGTCTCGAGACCCGCCGGGACACCCGATGAGACTTCAACGCCTCGAAATTGCCGGTTTCAAGAGCTTTCCCGATCGATCTGAACTTGCCTTCGACGAAGGGGTCACCGCCATCGTCGGGCCGAACGGCTGCGGCAAGAGCAACGTGGTCGACGCGATCACGTGGGTGCTGGGGGAGCAGAGCGCCAAGAGCCTGCGCGGCGATCACATGCAGGACGTGATCTTCGGCGGGAGCGACGCGCGCAAGGCGACCGGCGCCGCTGAAGTGCGGCTGCGGCTGAGCGGCGTTGCCGCGCGCGTGCCTGGCAACGGCCACGTGCGGCCCGGCCCGGCACTGCGGGCGGGTGATCCGCTCCCGGCCGGCGGCGGGGCCGAGGCGCTCGCCTCGGGAGATGGGGCTGCGGTCGCCGTACTCGACGAGGAACCGCCGTTGATCGTGCGGGACGTCGAATTGTCGCGGCGTCTGTATCGCTCGGGCGAGAGCGAGTATCTGATCGACGGAGAGATCGTCCGCCTCAAGGACGTGCAGGACCTGCTGATGGACGCGGGGCTGGGCGTAAAGGCGTACGCGGTCATCGAGCAGGGGAAGATCGGCCAGATCCTCAGCGCGCGCCCGACGGATCGGCGTCAGCTGATCGAGGAAGCGGCGGGCGTGACGAAGTACAAGAGCCGGCGCCGCGCGGCGGAGCTGAAGCTCGAGGCGGCGCAGCAGAATCTCACGCGCGTCGACGACATCATCTTCGAGGTCGAGAAGCAGCGCGGCGCGCTCAAGCGGCAGGCGGCGAAGGCGCGGCGCTACCGCCGGCTGCGCGACGAGCTGCGGCGCTGGGAGAAGGTCCAGTTCGCCCGCCGCTACGCGCGGCTCGGCGCCGCGATCGACGCGCTGCGCGAGCGCCTCGCGGATGCCCGCGCGCGCGAATCGGCGGCGGCGGCGCACGTTGCGGAGGTCGAGACGACGCTCGAGCGTCTGCGGATCGAGCTCGCCGAGGCGGACACGAAAACGACGGCCGCCCGTGAAGCAGCGCACGCGCGCGAGCTGGCGATCGGACGGCTGCAGCAGCAGATCGCGCTCGATCGGCAGCAGCGCGAGTCGCTCGCGGCGTCGGCCGGCGAGCTCGAAGCGGAGCTGAACGTGCTCGACGCGCGGCGCGAACCGGCACAGGCGGAGCTGGCGGCGCGCCGTGACGCGGCGGCGCGAGCCTCCGCGGAGCGGGACGACGCGGCCGCTGCCCTCCGGGTGGAAGAGGGGGCGTACCAGACGGCGCACCAGCAGATCGAGAACCTCGAGGCGGACGTCGAGGCCGCGCGCAGCGAAGTGTACGCGGCGGTCAACGCGGCGACGGCGTTGCGCCACGCGATGGAGCACGCCGCCGCGGCGCGCACGCGAATCGCCGAACAGCTCGCGAAGCTCGATGTCGAAGCGGGCGACCTGCGGGTCGAAGGGGAACGCGCCGCATCCGAGCGCGGCGCCGCAGACGAAGCGATGCGCCGCGCGCGCGAAGCGCTCGACGGACTGCATCTCGAGCGCGCGTCGCGCGAATCGGAGCTTGCCGTCGCGCGCGCCAGCCGCGAGACGGTCGCACGCGATCTCCGCACCCGCGAACACGATCTCGCCGGTATCCTCGCGCGTCTGCAATCGCTGGAGGAACTGGAGGCGGCGCGCGCCGAGTACGGCGACGGCGCCCGGCTGATCCTCGCGGAGTCCGGCGGCGAAGTGCCGCATCTGGGTTCCGTCGCCGACTACCTGGACGTCGATCCGCGCGTCGAGCGCGCCGTCGAAGCCTGCTTCGGCGATCTCCTCCAGCACGTCGTCGTCGCGGCCGAGGAGCACGCGCGCGCCGGGCTCGCGTTCGCGCGCGAGCGCGACGCGGGCCGCGTGGGATTCGTGATCGCCGGCGGGGAGCAGGACCTGTCTCGCCGTAGCGGCGAAGCGGCGGAGGCGGATGCGGAATCCGGGACGGCTCGGCCGCTGACGTCGGCCGTGCGCGTGAGCGGTCCGGCGGCCGGCGCGATTCTGGCAGCGTTGGACGGGGCGCTCGTTGCCGACGATTTCGAGGCGGCCCGCACGGCCGCGCTCACGTCGAGGGGGCCCGTCGCGACGCTGGACGGCGACGTGTTTTACGGTGCGCAGCGCGTCGAAGGCGGCGCCCGCACCGGATCCCGCGGCATTCTTGCGACGCGGCGCGAGATCCGGGACCTCCGCGAGCGCGCCGACGCCGAACGCGCCGTGGTCGATCGGCTCCGCGAGGAATCCGCCGCGCTGGACGTCGCGATCGCGGGCGCGGAGAGCGCCATCGCGTCGATGCAGGCCGAGCAGCATCGGCTCGAAAAGGCGGTGGTCGGCCACGAGCTGCAGTCCGCGAAGGCGGCGGAAGCGGCCGAGCGCGTCGGGCGCAAGCACGATCAGATCGCGCTCGAGCGCCGCGCGGCCGAGGAAGAGCTCCGCACGCAGGAGAGCCGTCAGGCGGAAGCTCGCGAATCGATTCAGCGCATCGAGTCGGAGCAGCGCGCCGCCGACGAACAGCTGACCGCCGTCCAGCGCCGGCTGTTCGACGCCCGCGATGCCGCGGAAGCGCAGGCCCGTTCGACCGCCGAAGCGAAGGCCGCGCATGCCGCGCTCGTCGAACGCAGCGGCGCGCTCGCGATTGAAGTGCAGCGGCTCGAAGAGGCGTCCGCGGAGCTGGAGCGGCGCATCACCGGCCGCCGCGAGGACCTGGAGCGCAATGTCGCCCGCCGCACCGAGCTCGCCGACGCCATCGCCGCATCGGAACAGCAGCTCGCGTCCGCCCTGAGGGCGTTCGACGAGCTTCGAGAAGAGGTGCGCCTCGCGGAGGAAGCGTCGCAGACGCTGCGCGCTGCCTTCGAGCAGCAGGAAACCGGCATCCGCGAGGCGCGCCGCGCGCTCGACGGCGTCCGCGGCGAGGTCTCACAGGTGGAGATCGAGCGCGCGAGCGCGGAGTCGGATCTCCATCACCTCGCCGAATCGTGCGTCGAGACCGTTCAGGCGACGCTCGACGAGGTGGCCGCCGAGGTTGCGCAGATGGAGCAGGAGGGGATCCTCGCGTCGCCGCGCCCGGTCGAAGACGCACCCGATGCGGCGGAAACCGGCGAGACCGAATCCGACGAACCCGCGGCCGCGGCGGCAGCTCCGGAATCATCGCGCGAGATGACGCCCGACGAGATGGTGGCCGATCTGCGCGCGAAGATCGAACGGATGGGCGCCGTGAACATGATGGCGATCGATCAGTTCGACGATCTCGAGTCGCGCCACACGTTCCTGACGGCGCAGCGCAAGGACCTCGTGGACTCGATTGCCGCCACGAACGAAGCCATCCGCCGCATCGACAAGACCACGCGCGAGCGCTTCCACGAGGCGTTCACGGTGATCAACGCGAACTTCGAGCAGACGTTCACGACCCTGTTCGGCGGCGGCCGCGCCGGCCTCGTCCTGCTCGACGAATCGGACGCGCTCGAGAGCGGCATCGACATCATCGCGCAGCCGCCCGGCAAACGCCTGCAGAGCGTGCAGCTGCTCTCAGGCGGAGAGAAGGCTCTCACCGCGATGGCGCTCATGTTCGCCATCTTCAAGTACCGCCCCAGCCCGTTCTGTCTCCTCGACGAGATCGACGCGCCGCTCGACGACGCGAACATCGGCCGCTTCGTCGAGATGCTCCAGGGCATGCAGGAGCACACCCAGTTCATCCTCATCACGCACAATCGCAAGACGATGGAGATCGCGGATCGACTCTACGGCGTGACAATGGAGGAGCCGGGGGTGTCGAAGCTCATATCGGTTCAGTTGAACTGAACCGAACCCCATGAACGAAGACAAGTCCGTCCGCTACCATCGGCGGCGGCGGCGCGCGGCGGTTGTATCCGCGGCCGTAGGGGCGGGGTTTCTGGCGCTGCTCGTGTGGACGGGGGCGGCGGTCTGGTTGGCGCGCGCGTTCGGCGCCGGGGCGGCCGGCGTCGCTGCCTTCGTGGTCGTCCTCGCGATCGGGTACGACCTCGTCCTGCTGCCGATTGCGTTCTACCGCGGTTACCACCTCGAACGCGCGTACGGACTGTCTTCCGAGTCGCTGCGGCAGTGGGCCGGGGACCATGTGAAGGGGATGGCGATCACGACGGTGCTCGGCGTCGGCGCCGCGGAGGTCGTCATCGCGTGCGCGCGCGGCGCGGGCGGCTGGTGGTGGCTTGCCGCCGCCGGCGTGTTCACGGCAGCGGCCATCCTCCTGACGAACCTGGCGCCGCTCGTCATCTTTCCGCTGTTCTACCGTTTCACGCCGCTCGCGCGCGAGGGGCTGCGCGACCGTCTGCTCGCGCTGTCGGACAGGGCGGGCGTGCGCGTGCTCGGCGCGTTCGAGTGGGGGCTCGGAAGCCGCACGCGCCGCGCGAACGCGGCGCTCGTCGGCCTCGGCGCCACGCGCCGCATCCTGCTCTCGGACACGCTCCTCGAAGCGTACTCGGACGACGAGATTGAAGTCGTCCTCGCGCACGAGCTTGCGCACCACGTGCACCACGACATCCGCACCGGACTCGCGTTCGAATCCGGCGTCATCGTCGCGGGATTCGGCGCCGCGCACCTGACGGTGTGGCTGCTCGCGCCGCGCACGGGCGTCGCGGGCCCCGACGACCCCGCCGCGCTCCCGCTCGTGGCGCTCGCCGCGGCGGTCGTCTCCGTGCTGCTGCTGCCGCTGGCGAACGCCCTCTCGCGCCGCAACGAGCGGCGGGCCGACCGGTTCGCCCTCGCGTTGACGAAGCACCCGGCCGCGTTCATCTCCGCCATTCGCCGCCTCGGGGCGCAGAATCTCGCAGAGGAACATCCGTCGAAGGTCAGTTATCTCCTCTTCCACACGCACCCAACGGTGGAAGAACGGGTCGGAGTCGCGGCGTCGACGCAGTCTGAATCCCGGATCCCGGATCACGAATCGCTGATCACGAATCCCTAATCCCTGATCGTCGGATCCCTGATCCTTATCCCGGATCCCTGATCCTGCATCCCTGATCCTGCATCCCTGATCCTGCATCCCTGATCCGGATCCCGCACCCCGGATCAGCGATTCGCGATCAGGGATCCAGGATAAGGATCAGGGATCCGAGGATTAGGGATTAGGGATGCGTGATCAGGGATTCTGCCGGCGTTCAGCGTAGCGTCCTCACCCCCGCCGGCAGCCGCTGGCGGACCTCTCTCGCCCACTCGAGGACGACGACCGCCGACTCGGGGGAGACGGCATCACTGAGCAGGACTCGCCCCTGCGGCGAGACGGCGAGGACGCGCGCGGCGGCGCCGGCGTCGGCGACGACCGCCGCGTCGCGCGGAACAGGACGGCCGTCCGTATCCATCGGCACGCGCACGACGCGGCGTCCTTCGCGCACGTAGATGGCGGAGCCATCCGCGCTCCAGACGGGCGCACGGCCGCCGGCGGTGCTCACCTGCACGGGCGTACCGCCGCCGAGGGCGCGCACCCACACCTCCCAGTTGCCGGATTCCGTCGACTCGTACGCGACACGCAGGCCGTCGGGCGACAGCGCCGGCGCGCGGGTGTCGAAGGGACCGCTGGTCAGCGTCTGCCGAGCGCCACCGTCAACGTCGATGACTTCGATCGTCGTCCACGCCGCGGACGCACGGACGAACGCGAGGCGTCCGTTCGTGCCGGCAGACGCTGGAAAGAGATGCTCCGCGGCCGAGAGCACGCGCGCGGCCCCTTCACCGCCGATCACGGCGGCGTGGATCTCGAACGCTCCGCTCTCGCGCGACGCGAAGTAGAGGCGCGAGCCGTCCGCGCTCCAGACCGGCGCGACGTTCGTCCCCGAGTAGGTGAGTCGCGCCGACGCGCCCGTGTCCAGATCGACCACCCAGACATCGGAGCGTGACGCGTCGAGGATCACACCTGCGGCGCGACGGCCGTCGGGAGCGATCGTGATCTCGTTCATCCGCGCGAGCAGCGGCGGGAGACGCGTGTCGGGCGCATCGCTCCAGAACACGCGCGTCTGATGCGCGGGCGAGAAGGCGGCGAGCAACGAGCCGGCCGGCGACGTCGCCATCTGCGCGATGCCATCCGCAACGGCGAGGTTCTGCAGCACCCGGTCGGCGCCGCCGGTCGTCACGCCAAGCGCGGGATCGAACACCATGCCTTCGACGTCCGCGCCGCGCGCGGTGATCAGGTGGCCGGGATCCGTGAAGAAGCCGCGGCCGGCCGAATCGGCCACGGTCCGGACCGCCGAGGTCCCGGGCGTCACCGCGGCCAGACGTCCGGGTGCACCCGACACCGGCGACGAGACGATCGTGAAGAGCACGCTGCGATCGCCAGGCAGCCACGCCGGCCACGCATGGCGCAGTTCTCCCTCGGCGGGTCGAGGCGTGGTGATCGCGGTTACCGGGCCGCCGTCTTCCGGCACGAGCGACAAGCCGCCCGACGCGCGTCCCGCGAACACGATCCGCCCGTCCACGCTCCAGGCGCCGCCTGCGGAAGACGGGGCGTCGGCGAGCGTCACCGCGGAGCCGCCGGCGACGGCAATCTTCCGCAGCTTGCCCTGCGCGAAGAAGCCGATCCACCGGCCGTCCGGCGAGAAGAACGGCGCTTCGGCGTCTTCGGTGCCCGGCAGGCGCGACGGCTCGATCCGGTCGAGCGGACGGACGTACAGCGCGCAGCCCGCGTCGCCGCACGCCGACCACGCGAGCGTCCGGCCGTCGGGCGCGACGGCAAATGCCGGTGCGCGGTCGTCGAAGCGCGTGCCCGCGAGCGGCCGCACCTCGAAGCGGCCGACCGGCGGCGCGCCAACCGGTTCGCGCGCCACGTGTACGAGCGCCGCGATCGCCAGCGCCAGGCTGACCGCCGCCAGGCTCCAGGGCAGCAGCGTCGCGCCGATTGCGGGGGAAACCGTGGTGACCGCGTCAGCGGGCGGCTCGACGTCCAGCGGCCGCACGACCGGGGCGACGAAGCGGTATCCGCGCCGGTGGACGGTCTGGACGTAGGTCGGCGCCTGCGGGTCGTCTCCGAGCGCCTGCCGCAAATAACTCACCGCCTCGGCGAGCGACGTGTCGGTGACGAAGGCATCCTTCCACACACGGTCGAGGAGGTCCTGACGGGGGACGACCTCGCCGGCGCGTTCGACGAGCACCTCGAGCACGCCGAGCACGCGCGGCGGCAGGGCGATTTCGCCGCTGCCCTGGCGGGAGAGCAGCCGGTTGCGCGGATCGAAGGCGAACGGGCCGAAGGTGACCTCCGGTGCCATGAGCTGACCGGATCGTAGCAAACGGCGCGAGGTTCAGAAGAAGTTCAGGGATTCTTCGACGCGCTTCAGGCGGGTTTCAGGACTTGGCGGCCCGTCCTCGCACAGGCTCTACGGCATGTCCATCTTCGCGACCAAGTCCATCGAACAGATCAAACAGGAACAGATCGGCCACGGCGAGGGGACCCTCCCGCGCGTGCTGGGGCCGGCTCAGCTCACCATGCTCGGCGTCGGCGCCATCATCGGCACGGGCATCTTCGTCCTGACGGGGCAGGCGGCCGCCGCCAACGCCGGTCCGGCCATCGTCATTGCGATGGTGATCGCCGGCGTCACGAGCGTGCTCGCGGCGCTCTGCTATTCCGAGTTCGCGGCGAGCGTGCCGGTCGCCGGGTCCGCCTACACCTATGCCTACGCGACGCTGGGCGAGTTCGTCGCATGGGTGATCGGATGGGATCTAATCCTGGAGTACGCGCTCGGCGCCGCGACGGTGGCGGTGGGCTGGTCGGGCAACTTCGTGACGCTGCTGCACCAGATGGGGCTCAGCTTCCCGGCGGCCCTGAGCGCGGCGCCGGGCACCATCCTGATGATCCCCGGCGGCGGCGAGATCACGGCGGTCTTCAATCTGCCGGCCGTCATCATCACCATTGCGGTCACGGCGCTCCTCATCACCGGCGTCAGCGAATCCGCCTCGGTCAACGCCGTGATCGTCGTCGTAAAGATCGCGGTGCTGCTCGTGGTGATCGGCGCCGGGGCGTTCTTCATGGTCCCTGCGAACTTCCACCCGTTCATTCCGCCGAACACGGGCACGTTCGGCGAGTTCGGCTGGAGCGGGGTGCTGCGCGGAGCCGGCGTGATCTTCTTCGCGTTCATCGGGTTCGACGCGGTCTCCACGTCGGCCCAGGAGGCGCGCAACCCGCAGCGCGACATGCCGCGGGGCATCCTCGGGTCGCTCGCGATCTGCACGGTGCTGTTCGTGCTCGTGTCGGGCGTGATGGTGGGTCTCGTGCCGTACCGCGAGATGCTCAACGAGCCGGCGCCGCTCGTGGTCGCGACCGAAGCGGCGGCGGCACGAGCCGCGGGCACGCCGTGGGAGGGCGTCATGGCGGCGGTGCAGGTGCTGGTCACCGTCGGCGCGCTCGCCGCGCTGAGTTCGGTGATGGTCGTGCTGATGCTCGCGCAGCCGCGGATCTTTCTCTCGATGGCGCGGGACGGCCTGCTGCCCGATTGGGCCGCGCGGCTGCACCCGCGCTTCCGGACGCCTCACATCTCGACGATCGTCACCGGCGTGGCCGTCTCGCTCGCCGCGGGCCTGACGCCGATCGGCACGCTCGGCAGCCTCGTCAGCATCGGCACGCTGATGGCGTTCGTGATCGTCTCGATCGGCGTGATCATCCTGCGCCGCACCCGGCCGGATCTCCCGCGCCCGTTCCGGATGCCGCTGGTGCCGCTGCTGCCGATCCTCTCGGCGCTCGTCGCGCTCACGCTGATGCTCGGCCTCCCACGCGCCACATGGGAGCGTTTGTTCATCTGGATGGCGTTAGGAATCGTCGTCTATTTCACGTACGGACGATTCAGAAGCCGCGTCCGGCTGCCTGTGGGTCAGGGCTTTACGCCCTGACCGGTGATGGTCAGCCCATAAAGGGCTGACCCACATGGCTGACGAAGCACATCAGAAGCTATTATCGGGAACGGCGCGGCAGGCCCCGGCGATCAGCGCACCACCAACTGACCCCGCATATTCTTGCAGCCGTCGTCCTGCTTGAGGTTGCAGTAGTACGGAAAGGTTCCGGGCTGATCGGCCCGGAACTCGAAGACGACGGTCTGGCCCACGCCGGCGCGTTTGGCGATGCGGTAGCCGTCGATCGTGAAGCTGTGGGGAATGTCGTCCGCCGTGAACGCGATTTTCACGAGGTCGTTCTGGCGGACTTCGATGCGGGACGGCGTGTAGGCGAACTTGTGGCCGCTGACGTTGAAGCTGCGCACCGCCCCCTGGTCCTGGGCGCCTGCGGCGGCCCCGACCAGCGCTACCACTGCCGTTCCGAACAGGATTGCCACCCCGGCCGTTCCGGTACGCGTGCGCATATCCCGCCCTCCATCTCTTCAGACGTCAGGAAGAGGCGGACGGTTGTCCGCCCTCGTCAGTCGTGTTTTGCCGTCTCGCGGTCGCGCCGTCCTTCGTGGCGTCCGTGGCCGTGATGCCGGCCGCCGTGCTCACGCCGTTCGCCCCGGCCGTGGTCATGGTGCCCCTCGGCGGCGACAGCCGCCTGTCCCTCCTCGGGCTGCAGGAGCGCCTTTCGGCTCAACCGGATTTTACCGGAAGGATCGATGTTGATCACCTTGACCATCACCTGGTCTCCTTCCTTCATCTCGTCGCGGACGTCCTTGACGCGATAGTGGGCGATCTCGGAGACGTGGAGAAGGCCGTCGACCCCCGGCATGATCTCGACGAACGCGCCGAAATCCGTGATCCGCTGCACCTTGCCCATGTAGGTCTTGTTGAGCTCGGGCGTGGCGGTCAGCTCCTGGATGATGCCGATCGCCTTCTGCGCCGACGCCTCGTCCGCCGAGGCCACGTTCACGCGGCCGTCGTCTTCGACGTCGATCTTCACGCCCGTCCGCTCGATGATGCTGCGGATCGTCTTGCCGCCCGGTCCGATGACGTCGCGGATCTTGTCCACCGGAATCCGGATGGTGACGATGCGCGGCGCGTACGAGGACACCGCCGCGCGCGGAGCGGAAATCGCCGCGTTCATCTTGTCGAGGATGAACAGCCGGCCGACGCGAGCCTGCTCGAGCGCCTTGCGCATGATCTCGGTCGTGATGCCGGCGACCTTGATGTCCATCTGCAGCGCCGTGATGCCAGCCCCTGACCCGGTGACCTTGAAGTCCATGTCGCCGTAATGGTCCTCGGCCCCCGCGATGTCGGACAGGACCGCGTACTTGCCCGACTCCTCGTCCATGATCAGGCCCATTGCGACGCCGGCCACCGGCGTCCGCAGCGGCACGCCGGCATCCATCATGGCCAGTGACCCGCCGCACACCGACGCCATCGAGGACGACCCGTTCGATTCGAGGATGTCCGAGACGACGCGGATGGTGTAGGGGAACTGCTCTTCGGCGGGGATCATCGGGAGGAGCGCGCGTTCGGCCAGCGCGCCGTGGCCGACTTCGCGGCGGCCAGGCCCGCGCAGGAACGCGACCTCGCCGACCGAGAACGGCGGGAAGTTGTAGTGGAGCATGAAGCGCTTCCACATCTCGCCGTCGACCATTTCGATCTTCTGCTGGTCCTCGGCCGTGCCGAGCGTCGCCGTGACGAGCGCCTGCGTTTCACCGCGCGTGAAGACCGCCGAGCCGTGCGTGCGGGGAAGCACGCCGACTTCGATGGTGATCGGACGGATCTCGTCGAACGCGCGGCCGTCGAGGCGGCGTCCGCGCTCGAGGGCCTCGTCCCGCATCACCTTTTCCTTCAGCTCCTTGAAGATCGCCTTCGCCTCGACGCGGCGCTGGACTTCCTCTTCGGGGATGCTGGCGATCAGGTCCTCGAGGAGCTGGTCGACGCGGTCGTAGTTTTCCAGCTTGTTCTTGATCCGCATCGCCTCGCTCAGCGGCACGTAAACCTTTTCCTCGACCTCGCGGTAGAACTCCTTGCCGATCTCCTTCGTCGGGACCTCGATCTTCTTCTTGCCGGCGTCCTTCGCCAGCGCGTCGATGCCCGCGACGATCTCCTTGATGGAGGCGTGCGCGCGCTCGAGCGCCTGCACCATCTCCTCCTCGGTGACTTCCTTCGCCCCCGCTTCGACCATCACGATCGCGTCGCGGCTGCCCGCCACGATCAGGTCCAGGCGGCTGTTGCGGCGCTGTTCGAACGTCGGATTGATCACGTATTCGCCGTCGACGAGGCCGACGCGGACGCCGGCAATCGTGCGCGAGAACGGAATGCTCGAAATCGACAGCGCGGCCGAAGCGCCCGTGATCGCGAGGACGTCCGAATCGTTCTCAGCGTCGGCCGAGAGGACGAGCGCGATGACCTGCGTCTCGTGCCGCCAGCCTGACGGGAACAGCGGCCGGATCGGCCGATCGATAAGACGGCTCGTGAGCACTTCCTTTTCCGCCGGTTTGCCTTCGCGCTTGAAGAACCCGCCCGGAATGCGGCCCGATGCGTAGGTGTATTCGCGGTAGTCGACGGTAAGGGGGAGAAAATCGATGCCTTCGCGGGGGTTGGCCGCGGCGCAGGCGGTGACGAGGACGATCGTGTCGCCCGAACGGACGAGCACGGCGCCGTCAGCCTGCTTGGCGAGCCGGCCGGTCTCGATCGAGATCGTCCGTCCGCCGGTAGAGATGTCGCGTGTGTGCATGAGACTTCTTTCTGTTGTGAGCTTCGCCAGCTTCCCGGGAGCGCGTGTGGTTCGGACCGGACGGAGACCAGCTCCGCCGGCGCTTACTTGCGGATGCCGAGGCGGCGGATCAGATCGGCGTAGCGGTCCGAGTCCTTCCGCTTCAGATAGTCGAGGAGCCGCCGGCGCTGACCGACCAGCTTCAGCAGGCCGCGCCGCGAATGATGATCCTTTGCGTGGGTCTTGAAGTGCTCGGTGAGGTAGTTGATGCGCTCGCTGAGGAGCGCGACCTGAACTTCCGGCGAACCGGTATCTGCGTCATGCGTCCGGTACGAGCCGATGATGTTCGTCTTCAGATCCTTGTTCAATACCACTTGGGGTCCTCCACGCACGGCCCAGAATCCTCGGGCGAAGGCCCGCACCAGACCGCCGTCGGCCGCTGATCGATGATCGACCCGCGACTTCTATTGTCAAACGACTCAATATCTTACCTCATCACAACCAGGGGATGCAAAAGCCCGTCTGGCCGCCGCTCCGCGACCGCGATGAGCCGCCCCGCCCCGTCCATCAGGCGAATCGGGCCGGCCCCGGGCGGCGCGGCACCGGCCGGTACCGTCAAGGCGGGTCCGATGGGACCGCCATGGACGGCCCGATCGACGCCCTGTCCGGTCAGCACCACTCCGGCCAGCCCGCCGAGCAGCCGGTCGGGAGACAGCATCCTTGCCCGCGCCTCGTCCGGACGGCTGGCGAGGACGTCCAGCGGGATGGCGTCTTCCACCACGAACGCGCCCGCTCGCGTCCGGCGCAGGGACGCCAGGTGCGCGCCGCATCCGAGCCGCTGCCCCAGGTCGTGCGCGAGCGAGCGTACGTAGAAACCGGAAGTGGACACGAGGCGCAGGCGGATCATTCCTGCCTCGTCTGACGGGAGGCGCTCGAGCTCCCGGATCGTGACCTCGACGGGCTTCAGCTCCGCCGGTCTTTCGCGCCGGGCATGCACGTACGCCGGCGTGCCTGCGACCTTCTTGGCGGAGTAGGGAGGCGGCGTTTGGAGGAACGTGCCGCGGAATCCGTCCAGCGCGCGTTCGATCTCCGCGTCTGGCGGAATCTCCGACGTGGACGCTTCCCCCTCCGGCACGCTTTCGGCGTCGTACGTCGGTGTCGCGATCCCAAGACGAATGTCGGCGACGTATTCCTTCTCGTCGGAACTCAGGAATCGCGCGAGCCGCGTCGCGCCGCCGACGAGCAGGACCAGCACCCCGGTCGCGAGCGGATCGAGCGTTCCCGTGTGGCCGATCCGCCGTTCACCAAGCGCCCGCCGCGCGCACGCGACGACATCGTGAGAGGTCGGGCCGGCGGGTTTGTCGACGACGAGCGCGCCGGTCATCCCCCGACCGGCCGCGTCTGCAGCCCGGCGTCGATGGCTTCGGTGACCTGCCGCAGGATCGTGGCCTTCACGGCGGTGAGAGGACCGCGGACGGTGAAGCCGGCGGCGTTTTTGTGGCCGCCGCCGCCGAAGCGGCCGGCGACTTCGCGCACGTTGACGTCGTACTTCGACCGGAGGCTCACGCGGATGTCGCCGTTCGACGCGGCCTTGAAGAAGACGACCGCCTGGATCTCGCGCGCGGTCAGCGGGAGGTTGATGAGCCCTTCGGTGTCGTTGGACGTGGTGCCCGTCGCCGCGAGGATCTGATCGTTCAGGTAGAGAACCGCCAGCCGCCCGCCGTCCACCAGCTCCATCTCGTCGAGCAGCGCGCCAATCAGCTTCAGTTTGCCGAAGCTGTTGCTGTCGAACACGCGGCGCGCCATCGCGGCCGGATTCACCCCGGCTTCGACCGTCTGCCGGCAGATGTCGAACGTCCGCGGCGTGATGTTGGAGTGGTGGAACGATCCCGTGTCGGTCAGCAGCGCCAGATAGATGTGCGTCGCGATTTCGAGCGACAGCGGGACGCCGAGCGCGGCGATCAGCTCGAACACCATCTCGCCGCAGGCGGCCGCGCTCTCGTCGAACCACCGGAGATCCCCGTAGCCGGTGTTCCCCTGGTGGTGATCGATGTTGATGGTGAAGCGCCCCTCGAGCCCACTGACTCCCGTGCGGCCGAGGTCGCTGCACTCGAGCACGATCAGGGCATCGGCCTCCGCATCCGCGGCGTGCGCGATCTGGATCCGATCCATGCCGGGGAAGTCGAGGTAATGGTCGGGCGCGGGGTCGGCGTTGACGATGCGGAACTGTTTGCCGAGCGCCTCGAGGGCGAAGGCCAGCGCGAGCTGGGATCCGATGGAATCGCCGTCGGGTCTGGCGTGGGACGTCAGCAGAAAACGCTGTCGGGCGAGAATGGCGTCGCGGATGCGCGCCAGCGGCGGCTCAGTCGTGTCCGTGTCGGTCATTGTCTCCCGGATCATCCTCCCGCGCCCCGCGTTCCGCCTCTTCCTCGTGAAGGTCGCGGATGATCTGCTCGATTCGATCCTGGTGCGCGATCGACTCGTCGTAGAAGAACTCCAGCTCGGGCACGCGCCGCAGGCGCAGACGCTGCCCGAGCTGCCGGCGCAGGAACGGCGTCGCGCGGCCGAGCGCCCGCGCCGTGTCGCGCCGCGCCGCCTCGTCACCGAGCGTCGTGTAGTACGCCCGCGCGATCTGCAGGTCGGGCGTGACCTTCACGCGCGTCAGCGTCAGGAACCCGATGCCGGGATCCTGCACCTCGCGCGACAGCAGCTGCGCCAGCTCCTCGCGGATCTGGTCCGCGACCTTGTCTGCGCGGGAGTGCATGATGCGCGCGTCACACCGTCGCGGCGACCCGCTCCACGACGAAGACCTCGATGACGTCGCCGACCTTGATGTCGTTGAAGCGCTCGAAGCCGATGCCGCACTCGAACCCGGCCTTCACCTCCGACACGTCGTCCTTGAACCGGCGCAGCGACCCGATCTTCCCCTCGTAGATGACGACGTTGTCGCGGAGCAGACGCGCCTGCGACTCGCCCGAGCGCGTGATCCGCCCCTCGGTGACCAGGCAGCCGGCAATCGTGCCGAACTTGGGGACCTTGAAGATCTCGCGCACGTCGGCCGACCCGATGCGCACTTCCTTCAGCGTCGGCTCGAGCAGCCCCGTCATCGCCTTCTTCATCTCGTCGGTCACGTTGTAGATGACCGAGTGCAGGCGGATGTCGACCTTCTCCCGCTCCGCGACGTCCGCCGCGTTGCGGTCCGGGCGCACGTTGAAGCCGATGATGATCGCGTTGGAGGCCGACGCGAGCAGCACGTCCGACTCGTTGATCGCGCCGACGCCGCTGTGAATGATGCGCACCTTCACGCGCTCGTCGCTCAGCTTCGTCAGCGTGTCGGCCAGCACTTCGGCCGAGCCCTGGACGTCCGCCTTGATGATGACCGGCAGCTCCTTCACGCCCCCTTCGGCGATCTGCTGCTGCAGCGATTCCAGCGTGAGCCGTCCGCCCTTGGCGCCGAGCGCCCGGTCCTTCGCCTGCGTCTGCCGGTACATCGCGATCTGCCGTGCCTTGGCCGCGTCGGCGAGCGCCTGGAACGCGTCGCCGGGCTGCGGCAGGCCGCCGAGGCCGAGCACTTCGACCGGTGTGGCCGGCGGCGCCGACTTGATCGGACGACCGCGGTCGTCGATGAGCGCGCGCACCTTGCCGACGATCGTGCCGGCGATGAACGTGTCGCCGACGTGGAGCGTGCCGTCCTGCACGAGGATCGTCGCCACCGGGCCGCGGCCCTTATCGAGCTTCGCCTCCAGCACCGCGCCCGAGGCGCTCCGCTTCGGGTTTGCCTTCAGCTCGCTCATCTCGGTGACGAGGAGGATCATCTCGAGCAGCAGATCGATGTTCTGCCGCTTCTTCGCGGAGACTTCGACCATGACGGTCTGGCCGCCCCACTGCTCGGGCACGAGATCCAGATCCGCCAGCTCCTTCTTCACGCGGTCGGGGTTGGCGTCCGGCTTGTCGATCTTGTTGATCGCGACGAGGATCGGCACGCCGGCTGCCCGCGCGTGATCGATCGCTTCCTTCGTCTGCGGCATCACGCCGTCGTCGGCGGCGACGACGAGAATGACGACGTCGGTGACGCGCGCGCCGCGGGCGCGCATGAGCGTGAACGCCTCGTGGCCCGGCGTGTCGAGGAACACGACGTTGCGATCGTTGTTGACCTGGACGGCGTACGCCCCGATGTGCTGCGTGATGCCGCCGGCCTCGCGTTCGGCCACGCGCGTCTCACGGATCCCGTCGAGCAGCGTCGTCTTGCCGTGATCGACGTGCCCCATGACGGTGACCACCGGCGCGCGCGTCACCAGATCTTCGGGACGCGACTCCTCGGCCTCGACCTGCAGCAGTTCCTCTTCGAACGTCTGCATCTTGACGTCGGCGCCGAATTCGCGCGCGATCATCGAGGCCGTCTCGTCGTCGAGCGTGCTGTTGATCGTCATCATCAGCCGCTTTTCCATCAGCTTGCGCAGCACGTCCTTCGCCTTCACGTCGAGCTTCGTCGCGAGATCGGCGACCGTCATGCCCTCGGCGAGCGTGATCGTGCGCGTGATCGGCGGGGGCGGCGCCGGCGCGGCCGGAGCCGCCGACGGACGCGGCGCTTCACGGCGATGGCCCGTGCGCGGACCCGATGGACGCGGCGGCGGTGGACGATACCCCGGCATCGGCGGCCGCGGCTGCTGCGGACGCACCGGTTGAGAGGGGAGCGGCCGCGGGCCGCCCATCGGCATCGACGGACGCGGCGGCGGCGGTCCACCCGGACGCGGTCCCGACGGACGCGGCGGTCCGGGACGCGCGCCTGGCGGCCGGCTCAGATTTCCAGTCGGCGCTGGAGGCGGCGTTGTCGGCTGCGGCGGACGGACGAGAACCGGCCGGCGCGGCGGCGCGGGCGGCGCCTGACCCGTTCGCGGATCTTCGACGCGCAGACGCAGCGTCGGTGGTACGACGCGGCCGGTGGACGTCGGGGCCGTCGGACGCGCCGGTGGCGCGGGCGTCGCGGCGGCCGGACGCGCGGGCGCTTCCGCTGGCGGCGCCGGCTCGGCGGGCGGCGCTTCCGCCGCAGGGGCGGCGGCCGGGGTCTCGGGTGCCGGCGGCGCAGCCGCCGGTGCGGCGGGCGGCTCGGGTTCCGGCG
>DASSOM010000234.1:0-7459 GCA_035700625.1 Vicinamibacterales bacterium | reverse complement strand
GCAGCCGGTGTCGTACACCGCGAAGGCGGGCACGCTCATTCTCCGGGACGACGGCCAGCAGCCGCTCGCGAGTTTCTTCTACGTCTATTACACGCGCGACAACGCGGGGGATCTGTCGAAGCGGCCCTTGATCTACTCCTTCAACGGCGGGCCGGGCACGGGCTCGCTTTGGATGCACATCGGCTTCACCGGGCCGCGCCGCGTGGAGTACGACGAGAACGGCTTCATGCTGAAGCCGCCGTATCGCCTGATCGACAACGATCAGTCCATCCTGGACGTCTCCGACATCGTCTACATCAATCCGGTCGGCGTCGGCCTCAGCCGCATGGCACCCGGTCAGGACCTGCACAAGTTTCACGGCGTGATGGAAGACATCCAGTCGATGGGGGACTTCATCCGCCTGTTCACCGTTCGTGAAGGACGCTGGCAGTCGCCGAAGTTCGTGATGGGCGAAAGCTACGGGACGACGCGTGCGTCGGGGCTTGCGGGGTATCTCCAGAGCGCGCACCAGATGTACCTCAACGGCGTGATTCTCGTCTCGATGACGAATCTCAGCTACGAAGCGGGCGACGACGTGCGCTACGCGACGACGCTCCCCTATATGACGGCGGCGGCGTGGTACCACAAGAAGCTGCCGGCCGACATGCAGTCGCAGCCGCTGGCGACCGCGATTGCCGCGTCGGAGAAGTACGCGAGCGGCGAGTACCAGCTCGCGTTGTTCAAGGGCAGCCAGATCACGCCGGAGGAGCGGACGGCGGTCGCGCAGAAGGTCGCACAGCTCATCGGCGTGTCGCCGGAGTTCGTCCTGCACAACAACCTCCGCGTGTCGAAGCAGCGGTTCTGGAAGGAGCTGCTGCGCGATCAGGGATTGACGATCGGCCGGCTCGACAGCCGCTACACCGGCACGGACAAGGATGCCGGCGGCGAGGCGCCCGACGAAGATCCCGCGCTCCAGAACTGGAACGGTCCGTTCGGGGCGGCCATCAACATGTATCTGCGCGACGAACTGAAGTGGGAAACCGACGACAAGTACTACGTCTGGGGGAACGTGCGTCCGTGGAAGCGCGATCCGCCGACGAACGTCGGCGAGATGCTTCGGCAGGCGATGGCGGAAAACCCGTTCCTGCACACGCTCGTCATGGGCGGGTACTTCGACGGGGCGACCGACTTCTACTCGGCGCGCTACACGATCGGGCACCTCGATCCGAGCGGCGCGCTCAACAAGCGCTTCCACTTCGCCTTCTACGAGAGCGGCCACATGCTCTATCTGAAGGACTCGGTGCGGGCGGCGGCGAAGCAGGACCTCGTGAAGTTCATCCAGATGGCGTCGGCCGGATCGCCGGCGACGACCACCACGACCGCGGGTCGCTGAGCTCAGGGGGGATCACACGGCGCTACCACCAGCGCTGCGCCCATACGAGGGACGCCGCGGCCGTGTGATCCCAGTCCGGACGGCCGAACCGCGTCGACGTCTGGTAGCCGGCGCGCAGCGTCAACTGCGGCGTCAGGCGATAGCCGATCGTGGCTTCGGCGCTCGCGGCGGAGCGGCGACCGGGTAATGGCCCCGCGAGGACGGGAGAGGACGCGCGGACGAGGCGTCCGGCCGCGAACCAGCGCGGCGTGAGCGTGCGCAGCGCCTCGAGGTTGAAGCCTCGCGCGACGGCCGGCGCGATCGTCGTCGTCTCGAACCGGTCGACAATCCATTCACCGCTGATCTTCGTGTACCCGATCGCGTATTCCCCTTCGAGATTGAAGACGGTGGCGTTCAGCGCCGGCGCGGCGTCGGCCGCTGCGCGATAGCGCCCGCGCGCAAACCCGGCGCCGAGGCGCAAGCCGGCGACCGGCGTGATGCCTCCGCCGGCGATGAGCTGCGGGCCGTGCGAGGTTCCGGGCTCGTGCAGCACGTCGCGCGGGCGCGCCGGCGTGTCGTCCGTGACGCCGCCGCGCGCATCCCATCGCTCCCCCGAGGTCGTCACCACGACGCCAAGCGGATAGCCGCCCGACATCAGCGTGACGCCATCGAAGTGCCCGTCGAACGGCGGCAGCGGCACGAAGTAGTAGAAGGGCGCATCGATGGTCGGATTCCGATCCGCCTTCAACTCGAGCGTGGCGAGGCCGAGCGGCGAGGGGATGATCCCGGCATCGACCCTGAAGGGCACGCGCGTGGACGACGTGTAGCGGATCTGCGCCTGATACAGCTCCGTCCCCCAATCGCCGCCGGGCATCCTCCGCGCCCACGGACGGAAGACGGCGTCCCAGCCGCCGCCGAGGCGCACGGTGCTCACGAGATCGAACATCAGAAAGGGATCGTCGGCGGCCTCCGACGTGGTGCTTGCGGAGACCACCGCTTCCACGGCGACGCGACCGGTCATCTCCTGCGCGCGAACGGACGCGGCCGCGAACGCGATCGCGGCGATCGTGACGAGCGCGCGTGCGGCGACTGACGTCATGCGCGGACGAGCCTCATCGCGGCCTCCCCCCGCGCGCCGGCGGGTGCCTCGCGCTCGAGCCGCGGCAGCGTGCGCGTGAGCGCCTGCACCACTTCGGCGTCGAACTGCGATCCGGCGCAGCGCCACAACTCGCGCATGGCGTCAGACATCGGCAGCGCCGCGCGGTATGCGCGGGCGCTCGTCATCGCGTCGAACGCGTCGGCGACGTGGACGATGCGGGCGAGGACCGGAATGTCGTGGCCGTGCAGGCCGTGCGGGTAGCCGCGGCCGTCCGGCCGCTCGTGATGCAGCTCGACGATCGGAATGTGCGGCTCGAGAAACGCCACGCTGCGCAGGATGCGCGCGCCCACGCCAGGATGCTGCTTGATCATCTCGTATTCCGCCGGCGTCAGCGGGCCGGACTTCATGAGCACGTGATCGCTGATGCCGATCTTGCCGATGTCGTGGAGCAGGGCGCCGAGCCGGAGCACCTCGAGCTGCCCCTCGTCGAGCGAGAGGTCGCGGCCGATCGCCACCGAGATCGCGCTCACGCGCTCGGAGTGGCCGGCCGTGTAGGGATCCCGGGCGTCGAGCGCGACGGCGAGCGCGCGGATCGTCCCAAGGTACGCGTTGAGCGTTTCCGCCTCGGCTGCTTTCACCGCCTGCATCATCGTGTTGAACGCCGACGTGAGCGTCTCGACCTCGAGGCTGTCGCCCCCGGGGGGCACGGGATGATCCCAGTCGCGCGACTGCGTCATCACCGAGAGCGATCGCGAGAGCGTATCGATCGGCCGCGCGATCGTTCTCGCGAGCCACAGGCTGGCGAGCACCGCAAGGGCGAACGCGCCGAGCGCGATGAGGCCCATTGTCTGCAGCGCCGCCTGCACGGCGGGACGCGCCGAGGCGTCGATCGAATCGAGGACGAATACCTGCGCCGCGCGCTGCTCGAGGAGGCTGCGGACGGCGTACTCCTCGCCGTCGAGCGTCACGACGTCGAGGCCGGGAAGCGCGTGAATCACGGCGGGCGTCAGGGCGAGCATCGTCGCGGAGCCGAGGGTCGACGCGATGACCGCGCCGCCCGAGACGATGAGCACCCGCGCGCCGGACAGGTCGGCCAGCTCGCGCGCGTAGCGATCGTCGAGCGCGGTGGCCAGCTCCAGTGTGCCGAGCTCCGTCCCCTGCAGCATCATCGGCACCGAGGTCACGCGAAAGACGCCGGTCGGCACGGTCACGAGCGCCACGTCGGATCCGCCGGCGGCGCGTCGCGATGACCATTCGTCTCCGCGCCGTCCGGCGACGGCGAGCACGGTGCCCGACTCGTCGGCGACGGCGAGCACGTCCGCGTCGATCCGCGCCGCGAGCTTGTTGAGTTCGCGTGCGATGGTGGCCACGAGATCCTGCCGTCCGGCGCCGCCGCTCGTGTGCAGCTCGGTCTGATACGTGTCCAGCGCGGCTTTGAGCGTCGGATTCTCGGCGAGCGTCGCGACCTGGGCGCGCAGCTCCTGCCCGCGGCGCTCTTCGAGTGCGGCGAGCAGGTGCTGGCCGGTTTCCAGCTTGTCGACGACGCCGGCGCGCACGCGGTCCCGCACGCTGATCGCCGCCACGAGCAGCGCCGCCGACAACACGAACGCCACCGTCGCGAGCGTCACGATCAAGGTGCGGACGGCGAAGCGCGGTGGCGTCGTGCGCACGGAATCAGGGCTCCGTGTCGTCCGCGACGACGGGCAGCGAGAATTCGACCTGCGCGCGCCCGCCCGGCTCGACCGTCACCGTCCGGCTGGTGCCGCCGATCCGTTCGTGCCACGCGGTCACCGCGTAGGTGCCGGCCGGCACGTCGTCGATCGTGAACGTGCCATCGGCCGCCGGCATGGTGAAGAGCCGGTGATCGAAGACGAGGATCGTCGCCGACATCTCGGAGTGGATGTGGCAGTAGACCTTGACGATGCCCGCGCGCGTGAACGTGCGTTCGCGCTTGTCCCCCTTCGGGAAGCGGCCGAGATCGAACGTCGCGCCGCGCGACAGCGAGAACACGTCGTGGAAGAACGGATCGAAGTTGGGAAACTCGATGACCGACCCGCGGGTGATCGCGGCGACGCGCGGCACGAACGATTCGTCGCGCTGTGCGATGGCCGCGCGCGTCACCGGCAGATCGGCCGCGGCCGGCGCGTCCTTCACGTAGACGACGACGTTGGCGATCTCGGACGGGCGGGGCGCCGGCCGGTTCACGCGCCGCGAGGGATACGCGCCGGAGCGCAGCGGTGTGTCGCCGCGTGCAACGAGGCGCACGACGCCGGCGATCGTTCCGGTCGCGGCGTCCGCGCGCGCACGCACGGGCACGGACGCGAGCACCAGCGCCGCCGCGGCGATCGCGCCCGCGGCTGCCCGGAACGGGACACCGGCGCACGAAATCGTAACCAGGCGCACACGTCGGCGAGGCATCCAGGCCGGATGTGCGCGATTCGTGCCAGATGAGGAGCGTGAAGCTGCCAGCTTCCAGCTGCCAGCCTTCAGCTCACTTGTCGATCCCGAGATTGCCCTTCGCCCGGTCGATCAGCATCAACGCGCCGGCCGCGGCGGCGGCGGCGCTCCAGGACTGATCGCTCTCGGGCGAGGCGCCGCGTGCGGCGGCGACGGCGCTCGCGGCAAGTTCGCACGACTGACGGAGCAGATCGTGCGTGGCGGCGATCGATGGCGGCGGCGTGATGGCGGTGAGCGCCGCGCGCGCGGCGCGGATCTCCTGATCGGCGAGATCGAGTGCGGCGCCGCCCGGCGCGACGCGCGCGTCGATCGTCTGCAGGATGCCGCGCAACGCGTCGATCCGCGCGAGCGCGGCGGCCGCATCACGACGATAACGCTGCACGTCTTCCGCCGGCAGGTGGACGTCGGGCGGCTTCGGCAGCCGGGGCGGCGGCGCGGGTGTGGCGTGGATCTTCGGTGCCGGCGGCGCTGCTGGTCGGGGGAGCGGAGCCGGCGCAGGCGCGGGCGGTGCTGCCGCTGGCGGCGGCGTCGTCGTCGCGCCCTGGGCCGCGCCGGGTTCCGCAATCGGCCCGACGGTGATCGTCAGCCGTCCCTGTGCGAGCGCGTCGACGTTCACGGCGTGCGCCTGGGGGGCGGCGAGATCGACGACGACCCGCGTCATCTTTGGCGCGAGGCGGTTGAGCGCCGCGCGTACGCGGCGCACGAACGGATCGTCCGCGGGCGCCGCCACCCGGCGCGTCTTCGTGTCGACGCCTGGCAGATCGAAAAAGATGCGCGGCGGCCCGTCCACGACGCCGACCTCGGGCACGGGCAGCGGACCGTTCGCTTCGACGGTGATCACCGCGCCGAGCATCACGCGATCGATGCGGATGGCGGTGATGCTGACATCGGGTGCCTGCTGCGCACGAGCCGCGGTGGACAGGGAAAGCGCGAGCGCGGCGGCGAGCACGGTGTGCAGTCGGCGCGGTCGTGACGTCGCGGCGCGCATCTCAGCAGTTTAATGCATGAGGTGGGGGTCGGATGTCGGATGTCGGATGTTGGAGGTGACGGCTTGCTGGGTCGCGACGTGCCGGGCAGAGGCGCGAGGTGGTTCGCCCAGCGGCGGAACGGCAAGGCGGTTCTACGGGCAGTACCGCTCCGAGAACTCGTCGATGATCTCGATGAACTCCGATGGAAGGCGGTCGCGCACGCCGCGGATCGTGTCCGGCGCCAGCGTACCGTAGTGCGCGTGCGCCATGCCGCCGGCGATGGCCGCGAGCGTGTCGCTGTCGCCGCCGAGCGAGATCGCGAGCCGGATCGCGTCCTCCACATCCGTCGAGTCGAGGAACGCGACGATCGCGGCGGGAACCGTTCCTTCGCACGTGATATCGAACGCGTAGGTCGGACGCATCTGATCGATCGTGCGATCGAGGTCGTAGCCGAACCGCGAGGCGATCGTCTCGCGGATGTCTCCCTTGGACGCGCCCGTGCGCGCCGCGAACACCGCCAGCGCCGTCGCCTGCGCCCCTTTGATTCCTTCCGGATGATTGTGCGTGACGGACGCGCTGCGCTCCGCGAGGGCCAGCACGTGCGCTTCGTCCGTGCCGGCCCATCCGACCGGCGAGACCCGCATCGCGGATCCATTGCCGAGGCTCATGTAAGGGGCGGGCGCGTCCGAGAACAGCCAGTTGCGGAATCCGCTGCCGTACCCGGCCCGCGGATACCGCTGGCCGAACTCGCGATAGGCCTCATCGAACGGCCGGTCGCGGAGAATGGCCCACGCGGTGGCCACCGTGAGCACCGTGTCGTCGGTGAAGCGTGAATTGGGCCTGAAGAGCGGGAAGTCGACGGTCTTGATCGCTGCGTGTTCGTAAACGGATCCGATGACGTCCCCTGCGATGGCGCCCAGCATCAGTCCCGCTCGATGTTGCGTGTGGCGATGATCTCGCGCGCGGGGGTCCGATCGCCGGTGCAGCTGATGCGGCGCGGGGCGGTCAGGAAGCGGACGTCGTAGCCGAGATCGCGATAGAGCGTCTCGATGCGTTCGGTTGCCTCATTGACGAGGACCACCGGCCCGCGATGCGCCGCGAGCCAGCGCGCCGTTCGCACCTGATCGTCCCAGGAAAAGCCGTTCCGCGCGTATTGCCGGAACGGCACGTCGTACGGCGGATCGGCGTAGACAAAGTCGTCCGCGTCGAGCGGCACCGCCTCGATGTCGGTATTCGTAAAGGCCCACCCGGCGAGCGCCGCGCGATACGGGGTGAAGTCGCGCGTGTAGCGAATCGCCGCGTATCGCCCGAACGGAACGTTGAACGCCCCCTGGCGGTTGAACCGGCAGAGGCCGTTGTAGCCCGTGCGATTGAGGTAGTAGAAGAGCGCCGCGGCTTCGCGGCTGTCTCCGGCGCCGTCCGCGAGCAGTGCATTGAATCGCGCGCGATGCGCGTAGAACAGCGCCTCGTCGTTCTCCATCGGGAGATCGATGCGGAGCCCGCGCTGGAGCCAGCGATAGAAGTGAATGAGATGCGGATTCGCATCGTTGAGCAGCGCCCGGTCCGGCGCGAGCCCGAGCGCCA
>DASSOM010000233.1:0-17613 GCA_035700625.1 Vicinamibacterales bacterium | reverse complement strand
GAGGCGGCGGCGGCTACGTCATCACCGATCTCGACGCCGATGGCGTCCACGTCAACCTGCGATCGAACAACGCGGGCAATGGCGGCGACATCAGCTACACGCAGACGGGGGACATCGTCGTGACCGGCGACGGGTCGCGCGGCGTCATCGCGCAGTCGATTGGCGGCGGCGGCGGCGTCGTCGACGGCGTGTTCAGCGGCACGGCGGGCGGCTCCGGCGCCGGCGGCGCGATTGCCCTGAACTTCGAAGACGACGTGCTGGCGACCGGTGCGGGATCGACCGCGATCGTGGCGCAGAGCCTGGGCACCGGCGCCTCCGGCAACATCGACATCTCCCTGGGCGAGAACTCGATGGTCGTGGGCGGCGTCGGCGGAACCGGGATCGCGATTGCCGGCGGCGGCACCAACAGCGTCGTCAATCGCAATCTGCTGACGACGATGTCGGGCGTCGATGGCATGGCGATCAGCGCGACGGACGGCACCGAGGCGGTCGACAACCTGGGAACGATCGTCGGCTCGATCGACCTCGGCAGCGGGGCCAACACGCTGATGAACCGTTCGAATGCGTGGCTGTCGTCCGGCCGCGTGATCAACGTCGGCACCGGCACGTTCACCAACGCGGGCACGTTCGATCCGGGTTCGAGCACGATCATTCAGACGGCGCTGACCGGCAACTTCGCGCAGGAGGGGCGGCCGACGTGGTTCGTCGATCTCGGCGAGGTCGGCACGTCCGATGCGCTCAACGCGTCCGGCCGCGGCGATCTCGGCAGCAGCATCACGACGGTGAACCTGCACGAGCAGGCGGTCCCGCAGTTCTCGGGCAGCTACACGATTCTGTCGGCGGCGGGCGGCGGCCTCTCGGGATCGCGCTTCACCTTCGGCAGCATGGACGGCGCGATGCCGGTCGGCAAGACGTTCACGTTCGCCGTGTCGGATACGCGCGTGCGGCTGAAGCTGCGGCCGTCGGACGGCGTCTTCTACTGGGACGGCGCGGTGAGCCGCGTGTGGAGCGATCCGTTCATCAACGGACGGTCGAACTGGACGCGCGAGCCGCATCGCCGTCACATCTTCGGGACGCCGGGCGCCGCCTCGGACGTGATCTTCCTCGGGAACTCGACGACGTTCCTCGGCGCGGACTTCACGATCGGCTCGCTGTCGGGCACGGGCATCGTCTCGCTCGACAACCATACGCTGACGACCGGCGCGAACGGCGCCAGCACGACGTGGGCCGGCTCCTTCGCCGGCAGCGGCAATCTCGTCAAGACCGGCACCGGGACGTTCACGCTGTCGGGCCTCAACGTCTTCGACGGTTCGACGACGGTCGCGGGCGGACGGCTGGTGGTCGACGGCTGGCTGATGGGCAATCCGATTCACGTGCTCGACGGCGCCCGTCTCGGGGGCAACGGCATGGTGGCGGATACGACGATCGAGCGCGGCGGCATCCTGTCGCCTGGCGCGTCGATCGGCACGCTCACCGTTGACGGTGATCTCCATTTCGACGCGGGCTCGATCTACGAGGTCGAGACGCTGGCGAACGGTTCGTCCGATCTGACGTGGGTCACCGGCTCGCTCTTCGGCTCGGGCGCGACGGTCCACGTCACGCCGGAAGGGGACGAGCGGTATCACCCGATCACGATGTTCGGGATCATGGGCGTGCAGAATGCGAACGAGAACATCTTCACGAACGTGATCTCTGACGCGGCGTACCTGGATCCGTCGCTTCAATACGATGCGAACGGCATGTATCTGACGCTGCGGCGCAACGACGTGGACTTCCGATCGGCCGGGACGCAGGGCAACCAGACCGCGGTCGCGCAGTCGCTCAACGGCCTGGTGCGCACGGCGATCGGATCGATGGCGGACGTCATCAACAACGTCTACGACCTCTCGAACGACGAGGCGGTCCGCGCCATCGGCTCGATGACGGGCGTCGTCTATCAGCACACGGCGTCGGGCAGCTTCGCCGGCGCGCAGACGTTCATGGACGCGACCATGACCCACATGGGCCAGCAGAGCGGCCGTGCGGAAGTCTCGCGGCCGGATCTCGCGTTCACGGCGCTCGCCCTCGACGACGCGTCCACGAAGGACGCGCAGGGAGCGTGGTTCAGCGGCATCGGTGGGCTCACGCGGCTCGCGGGCGGCGCCGGAGACCCGGCCGCGCGCGTGTCGAGTCCGGGATTCGCGGTCGGCTTCGACCGGGCCCTTGGCGACCACGTCATGGTCGGGGCCAGCGGAGGCCAGTCGTCGAACGACCTCGACCTCGTCGGCGTCGACGATCGATCCACCTCGAGCCTGCTGCAGGGAGCGCTCTACGGGCGCTACACGCGCGGCGCGTCGCGCCTCGCACTCGTCGCCGGCGGCGGCCGCGTGACGAACGACACGACGCGTCAGGTGACCGACGGCTTCGGCGCGTGGGGGGCGCACTCGACGTACGACGGCAGCAACCTGTTCGGCCGGATCGAGTTCGGCCGCACGCTGCCGATCGGCCCGACGTTCAGCATCGAGCCGCAGGCCGGCTACCAGTACGTGCGGGTCAGCGTCGACGGGTTCACCGAGGACGGCGCGGGTGCGCTGAACCTCATCGCGCCGGGGCGGCATCTGTCGTCGCAGCGCGCCCTGTTCGGCGCGCGGGCGGTGAAGACGTTCGGCGCGGAGACCACCCTCGACGTCCGCGCGGCGTGGGCGCACGAGTTCAGCCCGTTCGGCAGCATGCACGTGCGGTTCGTGGGCGACAACGCCGCGAACGCCTTCGACATCACGTCGCCGGCACGCATCCACAACAGCGCGATCGTCGGCGGGACGGTGACCGGCCGGCTGTTCCGCGGTGTGCGGTTCCTGGCGAGCGCCGGCGGCGACCTCAGCGGCGCGATGAAGCTGTGGACCGCCTCCGCCGGCATCCGCGCTCAGTGGTAGTGGTCAGCCCATAAAGGGCTGACCCACAAACTTGGAGCATGTGGGTCAGGGCTTTAGCCCTGACTGGCGTCCCGCTGGTGTCATAATGGTCCCCCCTTTTTTGGAGGCACCATGGCCATTACCGATATCAGCAGCCTGCGCGGGCGGTTTGCAGGCGACCTGATCGCGCCGGGAGATCCGGCGTACGACACCACGCGTCAGGTCTTCAACGCGATGCACGACAAGCGTCCCGCGTTGATCGCGCGCTGCGCCAGCACCGCCGACGTCGTCGCGGCGGTGAACTTCGCGCGCGAGAACGGACTCCTCGTGGCCGTGCGCTGCGGCGGACACAGCGTCGCCGGGTTCAGCGTCTGCGACGCCGGCGTGCTCATCGACCTCGGCGGCCTGAAGAAGATCGAGATCGATCCCGCGGCGCGGACCGCTCGCGCCGGCGGCGGCGTGCTCTGGGGCGAGTTCGATGCGGCGACGCAGCAGCACGCGCTCCACGTGCCCGGCGGCCGCGTCACGACGACCGGGCTCGGAGGCTTCACGACCGGCGGCGGCTACGGCTGGACCTCGTCGAAGTACGGCCTCACCTGCGACAGTCTGCTCTCCGCCGAAGTCGTGCTGGCCGACGGACGCGTCGTCACCGCCAGTGAGCGCGAGAACGCCGATCTCTTCTGGGGCATTCGCGGCGGCGGCGGCAACTTCGGCATCGTCACCGAATTCGAGTACCGGCTGCATCCCCTCGGTCCCATTGTGCTGGCCGGCCTGGCCCTGTTTCCGATCGATCGTGCGGGCGATGTGTTGCGCCGCTGGCGCGACTACGTCGACGGCGCGCCAGACGAGTTGTCGACGGCCTGCGCCACCCTCACGGCGCCGCCGGCGCCGTTCGTGCCCGATGACCTCAAAGGACGCGTGGTGCTCGGCATGCTCGGCATGTACGTCGGCGATCCCGAGAAAGGCGCCGCCGTCATGAAGCCGCTGAAGGATCTCGGGCCGGTCGTGGATCTCATTCAGCCGATGCCGTATACGGCGTTCCAGGCCCTGATCGACGAGGCGGCGCCGAAGGGATTTCGAAACTACTGGCGCGGCGAGTACCTCGATGCGTTCCCGGATGGCGCGATCGACGTGTTCCTCGAGCATGCGCCGAAGGCGACCGCCGCGGCCGCGCCCCTGGCCCAGATGATTGTCTTCCGGGTCGGCCAGGGGGTGACGGCGGTTCCGGACGAAGCAACGGCATTTTCACACCGCAATGCGGGATACCTGTTCCATCCGCTGTCGCTGTGGTCGGATCCGAAAGACGATGAGCGGATCATCGCCATCGACCGTGCGTTCTGCGAAGCGATGCGGGCGTACTCGACCGGCGGCGCATACCTGAATTTCACGCCCGAGGATCGCGTCCGCGACGCGTACGGCGACGCCAAGTACGCGCGGCTCACGGAGTTGAAGGCGCGCTACGATCCCGACAACCTGTTCCGCCTGAACCAGAACATTCCACCAGCCGCGCGCGCCTGACGCGCAACCGCGGTTTCCGAAACGAGTCGAGAACGGCGCCCTGTGCGCCGTTCTCCGCTGAGCACGCTTCGTGCACTCCGACGCGGCGGCATGGCGGGGGACGGCGAACGCTTCGTGTACGTACTCAGGAGCGCCGGCGACGGATCGCGATCGTACGTGGGTGTGACGGCGGACGTCTCGGCGCGCCTGTCGGCACACAACGCAGGACGCTGTGCGCAGACGGCCCGAAACCGTCCGTGGCAGCTGCACGTCGTCATCGCGTTTGCCGACGTCGCGGCTGCCGTCCGGTTCGAGCGGTTTCTCAAGTCGGCGTCAGGCCGGGAGTTTGCGAGGGCGCACTTCGGAGTGTGAGGGCGGGGTTGCCGTGCTCCGGGACCGCCGGACGACCGGCGGCCCCGGATGATTCACCCTAGAACGACCACTTCGCGCCGAAGCGGATCGTGCGCGGGTTCTGGAACGCGGAGTCCAACAGGAATCGCGGGTCGAGGACGAGTCCCTGCGCCGCGATCAGCGCCTGGGTGTCGATGCCCTGATAGAACTCAGACTCGCTGACGGACAGCGCCTGGCCGCTCGCGGTCTGGGTCGAGAACTTGTTGATGCCGGCGTCCTGATCGAACAGGTTGAGCACGTTCATCAACACCGTCAGCCGCTGCCTTCCCAGCAGGCGGAACTCGTGCTGCAGGTGCAGGTCCGTCTGGGAGAAGACGTCGGTGCGCCCGTCGCTGCCGCGGCCGAGATACTGCACCGGGAAGTTGTTGCCCGGGATGAAGCGCGCCTCGCGCGTCACGGGGACGCCGCTCTCGACCATCTGATTGAGGCCGATCGCCGTGCCGAACGGCGCCGTGTACGCGAACTGCGCCTTGAACTGATGCGGCCGGTCCGTGCCGAGCGGGCCGTACTCCGGCTGACCGGTCTCGTTGAACGCCATCAGCGGGTAGTCGAACATGCGGCCGACGTTCGGGGACGTGCGGCCGTTCTCGTCCGACTGCGACAGGCCCGAGTAGTTGCCGTGCAGCCGGCTCCACATGTAGCTCACGCGCGCGCTCCAGTTGCGCGCGTAGCGCTTCGTGAGCGAGAACTCCACGCTGTCGTAGTCGCGGACCGCTTTGGGCAGCGCCAGCACGAGACCGGATCCGGCGACGCCGAACTGCGCGGCGGTGCCGAAGCCCGGGTTGGCGATCTTGTAGATCTCGTTCTGCTGCGCATCGAGCGCCCCGACGTCCTCGATCGCCTTGTCCACCTGATTGTGCGCGTAGCGGACGCCGACCGCGACGCTCGAGGTCATCTGGTGCTCGAGCGCGAAGTCGAGCTTCTGGACGCGCATCGGATCGAGATCGGGATCGATCGTGTTCGCGTCGGCCGCGTTCGACGGGTGGCGGAAGTCCACGGGCCCGCGGAAGAGCGTGCCCGGGCACGACGTCGGACAGCCCGACGGATCGATTGACGTCCAGTCCGGCGTGTCGAGCGTGTACCAGTACTGGAGCCACTTGTCACCGCCGAACGATCCGCGCGGCAGCTCCAGCTTGAAGAAGTCGTAGAACAGCCCCCACGATCCCGACAGCTTCCAGCGGCCGTCGCCGGTGATGTCATAAGCGAAGCCGGCGCGCGGCGCGAGCTTGTCGCCGAAGCTGAACTCCATCGCGGTTGCGGCAACGCCTTCGGCGGTCGTGTACGACGGCACCTTTTCGTTCTCGGTGCGAACGCCGAGGTTCAGCGTGAGCCGGTTGTTGATCGTCCACGCGTCCTGCACATAGAGGCCGACGTTGGTGGAGTGGATGTTCCCCTCGGTGATGAACCCGCGATCGGGGAAGGGCCGGTTGCTGCGGACCATGTAGTAACCGTACTTGCCGCGCACGCCGTCCTGCGCCTGGTCCCAGAAGATGGTCACGAGATTGCCCGTTTCACCCGACAGCACGTCGTTGCCGATGCGATCGAACTGCACGCCTCCCTTGAAGGTGTGCTGACCGCCGAACGCCGCGTAGTACGTGGCGTCGGCGGAGGCATTCCACCGCGTGCGCCGATCCCGCGTCACCTCGTTGTTCGACGGCGTGTTCGTGAAGCCGGTCGGCCGCTGCAGCTCGGCGGGCACGCCGGGCAGGCCGATGTTCGTCGTGTTCCCGAACGAGACGCGCGTCCCCTGGAACACGCCTTCGTCGTGCGCATCGACCGTGTAGTAGCCCGTGCGGAAGCCGAGCAACAGCTTCTGGTTCACGACATAGTCGGCGTTGGCGGAGTAGGTGTAGTTGGGTGTCTTGCGGTCGATGGCATAGTTGGCGTCCGGGTTGTCGGAGCCCGAGACGCTCGGCAGAAGTCCCTCGCGCGACCCGCCGCTCGCATTGAACGCGACCCGGCCGGTCAGCCGATTGGCCGCCTGGAATCGGACGTTGTTCGACGAGAAGTGCTGGGTGTCCTTGCGCGTGAAGACCTGCGCGTCTCCCGTCGACGTGAAGGTGACGTCGCGGTCGGTCGTCCGCAGCTGCGGCTGATAGCTCGTGAAGAACCACAGCGAGTCGCGCAGGATCGGGCCGCCGAGCGTGAAGCCCGGATCCCACTGCGTGAACTCGTCGGACTTGTAGTCCACGTACTCCGCGACGCTGGCGTTGGAGGGATTGAGCCGAAGCGAGCGCGATCGCACGAAGTTGCCGCTGCCGTCGGCGTACGAAGCGGACTGCAGCGCGTCATTCGTGAAGTACATGCCGAGGTCGCCCTGGAAGTCGTTCGTTCCGCTCTTCGTGACGACGTTGACGACGCCGCCCATCGCGCCGCCGTATTCGGCGGTGTACCCGGACGACTTGACCTGCACTTCGTCGACGAAGTCGACGACGAGCTGTTTGCCCTGCACGCCCATGCGCAGGTCGGTCGCTTCCGCGCCGTCGATGATGTAGCGATTCTCGCCCGCGCTGGCGCCGTCGATCGACAGTCCTCCGAGACGCGCTTCGTCGTTCGCGCCTGGCGCGTGGGTGACGATCGACGAGAAGTCGCGCCCCTTCGGCAGACGCGCGATGTCCTCGGCCGTGAGGTGGGTGGATCGCTCCGCCTGCCGCACGTCGATGAGCGGCGATTCCGCCGACACCTGGACCGATTCCGACACGTTCCCGACCGCCAGCGAGAAGTCGACCTTCTTGATCTGGCCGAGTCTGACGTCCACCCGTTCCATCGTGCGCGGCGTGAAGCCGCTCAGCGTCGCCTCGACCTGGTACTCGCCGGGCGGCAGAGATGCAAACCGGTAGACGCCGTTCCCGTCCGTTGTCACGGTCATGATCGTGCCGGCCGCGCTGCGGACGTTGACGGTCACGCCGGGCAGCACCGCGCCAGACGCGTCCGTGATGATGCCTTCGATGGCCCCCTTCTGTTCCTGAGCCGCCGCGGGGCTGATCCCCGCCAGCAGCAGGAGGAGAAGGGCGAAGTACACACACCGTTTCATTCGTTCCTCCATTCGTGAGTCGAACCGCGACCGGCGGCAGCGCCGATCGCGGGCGCCCGGAGCACTGCAACACCGGTTCGTGCGCCGGGCGCGAATGGGGTGGCGCGGGTGAAATGCGGGTGATTTCGAAGTGACGACGAAACGCAGTGGGGCGGACGGTGTTACGAACCCGCGCGCTCGGTGCGCCGTGGGGACGAGACGGAGGCGCGATCAGTTCTGACGCCGCTGACAGGCGAATCGGCCATCGTCGATCCACCGGATCGAACGCGTCGATCCAAGATCTCGCCCGCCGTCTCGAGCCGTTTGCGGACGAGCGCCTCGAGATCGTCGCGGAAGCGGCGCTGGTTGCGGGGATCTGTCCAGGGAACGTAGCGTCCACGCGTGCCGTTCGCTCCGAAGCCGAAGTCCTCGGGCGCGGCGAACAGATCGTCGCCGACGAAGACCACCGGAAAACGCTCGACATGGGCGCGGCGCGCCAGCTCCGATTGTCCATAGTTGTCGACCGCCACGTTGACGCGATCGCCCAGCGTCGCGGCGACATCGCGGATGAGCAGCTCGGTGGGATCGGACAGCGTGCACATGAACGGCCAACGCACGAGCGTGATCGTCACCTCCGCCGGCGGCGGCGCGCTCGCGGGCGCCATCAGCGCAAGAAGGAGCGGAAGCGCGGCGAGTGCGGTGATCATGGTCGTCCTCCGATGATGGTGAGATACGCGGGCAGAACCTCGTCGGCAATGGCGGCGGCACCTCTCGGCCCCGGCGGCAGGGCGCCGGACAGATGCAACGCGGCCATCTGCATGAACAGTGCGGCGATGCTGTGATCGCGCCCGTCGTCGAGCGTCCGCGACACGCGTGCGAGCCGTTCACGCGCGCCGTCTGCTGCCGCCACGGGCGTCACGAGCAGCGCTGCCTGATAGCGTGCGAGCAGCAGCTCGAGGAGCGCGCCAGCGTAGGCGTGCTCGTCGTTCAGGAGCGACGCAAGACGAAGCGACGTGCTGATGGGTACGAACGCCGTTCGTGACCGTTCGTCCGCCGTGCGGTGCATGGCCGCGACGTTGGCGTACAGCTCCCCGATTTCCGGCGCGAGGGATCGGAGCGCCGGCGTTGTACCCGCCGGCGACATCGGCAGCTCCGCGTAGAAGGCCGCGAGCTGCGCCAGCGCGCGCGCCTCACCGAGATAGTACAGGCCGTCGCGCGCATCGATCTCTTCGAAGTACGGCAGGCTGCCGTTGAGCGTCGGTTCGCATCGCGCGCGCGCCGCGTCGTGAAGCGCCGTGAGCAGCAGCGGTTGTGCGCGCGCCGGGGCGCGATCGGGAAGCGTTGCGCGCACGCGATTCCACTCGGCGCGAAACCCGTCCGGCGTTCGCACCTTCTCGTGCTCCCGCACGAACCGCTCCGCCGATTGCCGGACCCAGGCGGGCTCGACGACGTGCAGTGCGAGATAGATGTGGCCATCCCCGAGCGCGCGATCCGCGCGCCGCGCCAGCGCAGCTTCCGAGCCCCGGTTCGCCTCGTCGATGTGCGCGCGAATCGCCGCTGTCACGGCTGGATTGCTTCGTCCGGCGGACTGAGCCGCCGCGAGCAGGAGGGCCGCCAGCACGGTGCGGAACGGCGTCATGCGTCTAGGAGAGCACACGTCCGACATGGCGGCATTGCATGCAGGTGACTTGTTTCTGATTTCGCCGCGCGCGGCGTACGGGGCGTCCCGGCACGCGTGCGGCCGGTAAAATGTGACGTGATGCCGGAGCACGATCCCGCGCGGACGCTCGTCTTCCACCCGAACGCACGATCCGTCGTATACTTCGGCGCGTTCCGCCTCGATCTCGCCGACGGTCTGCTCTCGCGCGGCGGAGAGGAGATCCGGCTGCCGCCGCGCGCGCTCGCGATCCTGCAGCACCTCGTCGAGCGCGCCGGCCGCATCGTCTCCAAGCAGGCGCTGATGGATGCGGCGTGGAAAGACGCGCACGTCAGCGAGACGTCGCTCACCGAAGCGATCGGGATCATCCGCCAGACGCTCGGAGACGATCCGCAGCATCCGACGTTCATCCAGACGGTGCACCGGCGCGGATACCGGTTCATCGCGCCGATCACGACCGATGCTCCGCCGTCGCCGGCCGAGACTCCACCGCCGGTGACCGTCGCCCCGTCGTCGCCGGTACCGGACGCGCCGTCCGCGCAGCCGACGCCGATGCGGACGCGCTCGCGTGCCATCGTGGCGGCGCTCGCGGTCGCGACGCTCGCGGCGGCCGGCGTCGGCCTCTGGATCGCGCGGGGCGCCGCGGACGTTCCCGAAGTGATTCGCGTCAGTGTCGAAGTACCCGCCGACCAGGCGCCCTCTCCCGGGCCGACCGCGCATCCGGCAATCGCGATCTCACCGGATGGCGAGCGGATCGTGTACGTCGGCGGCGACGGCGAGAGCGCCCGCCTGTACCTGCGCGATCTGGATCGGTTCGAGGCGACGCCGCTGGCCGGGTCCGAAGGCGCGCACGGCCCGTTCTTCTCGCCGGATGGACGCCAGGTCGGTTTCTTCGCAGACGGCAAGCTGAAAACGATCGACGTGACCGGCGCGGCGCAGCCGCCGCGCGTCATTTGCGCGACGCCGACCGGCGTCGGCGGCGCGTGGCTTTCCGCGGGCGACATCGTCTTCACGCCCGACTGGACCGGTCCGCTCCTGCGCGTACCGGCCGGCGGAGGGGAGCCGTCCGTCGCTGCTGCACCCGGCCCCGGGTTGAGCTACCGCTGGCCGGATCGTCTGGACGATCAGACCGTCATCGCCACGCGCTGGCGCTCGAGTGCAGACGACGCGGCAGTGGTGGCCATCTCGCTGCCGTCGGGACGCGAGGAGGTGATCGCGCAGCCCGCGACGTTCGGTCGCGCGATCGGCGGCCGCGACATCGTGTTCGTGCGCGGCGGCGACGTCTACACGCTGCGCCTCGAGGCGCACCGTCCGGCGGGGACGCCGGTGCGCGTGCTGCCGGCCGTCCTCACTGGCATGACCGGCGCCGCGCAGTTCGCCGTGTCAGCCAGCGGATCCGTGCTGTACATCCCGGACGTGCCGCAGCGCGCCGAGCGCGCGCTGCAGAGCGTCGACCTCGCCGGCCGTGCCGCGCCGCTTCACATCGCGCCGCGCGCATTCCGCGAGTTTGCCGTCTGCGGCGAGCGCATTGCGGCGACGATCTTCGAGCGCGGCGAGACGGATCTCTGGGCCGGAGACGCGGGCCGCACCGCCATGACGCGGATCACGCACCAGGGATCCGCGTTCGCGCCCGAGTGGTCTCCCGATTGCCGGACGATCGCCTTTGGCTGGAACCGCACCGGCATCACCAATATGTACACGGTCGACGTCGACTCAGGCGCCGATCCGCGCGTGCTGTTCGAGAGCCCGCGCACGGAGGTGCCCGGATCGTGGTCCGTCGACGGCCGATGGCTCGCTTACATCCACGATAGTCCCGAGACGGACCGCGACGTGTGGCTCCGGGATCGCTCGACCTCCCAGCGGCGGCCCGTCATCGTGACCGACGGGATGGAGCTCGTGCCGCGCCTCTCGCCGGACGCGCGGTACGTCGCATACGAAACCAATGTCTCCGGACGATTCGAGGTGGAGGTGGCCTCCATCCAAACCGGGGCGCGCGTCCAGGTGTCGAGCGGCGGCGGCGCCTGGCCGGCCTGGTCGGCGGACGGCCGCGAGCTGTTCTTCCTCCATGACACGACGATCATGCGGCTGGACGTCGGCGAGCAAGGAGGCCGGCTGCTGCCTGGTAATCCCGTCCCGATGTTCACTCATCCCGACATCGTGCTCTTCCGATCCGACGGGACACGGTTCGTGTGGTCGAAACGGCTCGGCGAGACGGCCCCGCTGACCCGGATGAACCTCATCCTGAACTGGACGTCCGAGCTCCAGACGCGGATTCCCTGAATCTTCGGCGAATCTTCCCCGTTCCCTCGGCAAATCCTGAGGACTTCCGCGCGCGTGCCGCGCATCCTCAGGCGTCAGGGGGGAACCTATGGTTTACCGTTTCGGTCCATTTGAATTCGATGCCACGGCCGGTGAGCTGAGGAAGGCCGGCAGGCGCGTGAGGCTCCGTCTGCAGCCATGCCGTGCGCTAGGGCATCTGCTCGAACGACGAGGCGAGTTCGTGAGCCGCGACGAGCTGCGTCGCGCCCTCTGGGCCGAGGGGACGTTCGTCCACTTCGACAACGGCCTGAACTCCTGCATCAAGCAGGTCAGGGCCGCGCTCGGGGACGCACGCACGTCGCCTAGGTACGTGGAAACGCTCGTCCGCCGTGGATACCGCTTCATCGCGCCGGTCGTGATCGTGCCGGACGGCGACGGTCGGACGCGCCGCAGCTGGCTCCGCGTCCTGCCCGTGCGGCTGATCGATAGCGATCCGGCGCACGCCGCCCTGGCGGACGGGTTGAGCGAGGAGATCGTGGCGCAGTTCGCCTCCGCTGCGCCGCCGGAGGTGGCCGTCACCGCGTCGAGCGGCGAGGCCGGCCGCGACCTGCCGGAGCCGCCCGCCGACTTCCTGTTGACCGCCAGCCTGCGAACGGCAGGGGACTGCGCGCGCGTCACCGCGCAGCTGCTGGACGCGCGGACGCGCTGCCACGTCTGGGCGGGCCGATTCGACGCGTCGCTCGCCCGTCCGCTGGACGCGCAGGCCTCGATCGCCGAACGCATCTTTCATGAGGTGATCCTGCTCGTCGCCCGCGACGACGATGATGGGGACCAGCCGGGCGTGTCCGAACCCGCGCGTCCCGTGCTGGAGCGCGGGTGATGGCGACGCGCGAACTGCCGATGGCGCGCGCGATTGCCTGTGCGGGCGCGATCGCGGGCACGCTCGACATCACGGACGCGCTCCTCTTCGCCTGGATGCGCGGCGTGCCGCCGGTGCGCGTGCTGCACGCCATCGCGAGCGGTGTGCTGGGAGCCGACGCCGCGGACGGCGGCGCCGCGGCAGCCGCGCTCGGTCTCGCGCTCCATTTCTTCATTGCGTACACCGTGTCGACTGTCTTCATCGTCGCGGCGGCGCACCTGTCATGGCTGGTGCGTTATGCGGTGCCGGCTGCCATGGCGTACGGCATCGGCGTCATGCTGGTGATGCAGTTCATCGTGCTGCCGTTGGCCGGATTCTCCGGCGGGCTCGCGTGGCGGCCGGCGTCCTTCAACCTCGTCTTTGCGCACCTGTTCTGCGTCGGACTGCCGATCGGGTTCATCACGCGGCGGTTTTCAACGCGCACGCCGCGAACACGGCAGAGTCCCCTCCGTGCCGGGTTGTCGCCAGGTGACTAGAATCAGGAATGCCGCAGACGCTGGGAACGCTCGCACTCGGCGTGCTCATGAGCGCGTCGCTCCTTCTCTCACCACAATCGGCGGGACAGCCCCGAACGGTCACACCCGAAAATGGTCCGTCGCTGCCGCGCGCCGGAGAGGCGACGCGGCACGCCCTGCTCGGCGCCGTGGATCTCTACAGCGTCGCGATCTACGCCGACGCGCCGCTGACGGACGCCGCGCGCCTGCGCTCGCCGGATCTCTCGAAGGCCGTGCGCATCGTCGTCCTCAGCGACGATCACGATCTGGGTATCCGCGTCCGGACGGACTGGTGGCGTGAGCTGGTGCCCAGGCTTCAGCCGGACGCGATGGCTCAGCTTCAAAGCACGTTCTCGACGCTCCGCCACGGAGACGTCGTGCTTGTCGAGTACGTGCCCGGCCGCGGAACGCGCCTCCGAGTCGATGAGATCGTGGCCGCCTCGAGAGCCAGCCACGACCTGATGCTGGCGTTCCTCGACCGGTGGCTCGGACAGCGGCCCGTTTCCGAGGACATGAAAGCGGCACTGAGCGGCGGCGTCCAGTAGATGCCGCGGCTGCGCTTCGTTCGGGACCCGTCTTCGCGTATCCTGACCGGCACCATTCGCGGAGGCGGACCATGTACGACGTCATCATCGTCGGAGCGCGGTGCGCCGGAGCGCCGCTCGCGATGCTGCTCGCGCGGGGCGGCGCAAAAGTGCTGGCCGTCGATCGCGCGACGTTCCCCAGTGATATCCCTCACGGCCATTTCATTCATCGGCAGGGTCCCGCGAGGCTGAAGGCGTGGGGCCTTCTCGATCGTGTGGCGGCGGCGTGCATGCCGATCGCCGAGCAATTGAGCGATCTCGGCGACTTTCCCCTCGTGGTTCGCGATCTCGCAAGTGACGGCGTTGCGTGGGGCTACGGGCCGCGCCGCGCGGCGCTCGACGCGATCTTCGTCGACGCGGCGATCGAGGCGGGGGCCGAACTGCGGCAGGCGTTTACGGTGGACGAGTTTCTCGTCGACGGCGATCGCATCACCGGCATTCGCGGACGGACGCCGAACGGGACGGCTGTCGAAGAGCATGCGGCAATCACGGTTGGCGCCGACGGCCGTCATTCGAAGCTTGCGAAAGCCGTCGGCGCAGCCGTGTACGACGAGGCGCCGACGCTGCTCTGCTACTACTTCTCGTACTGGAGCGGGGTCGAGGCGCTGCCGTTCGAGCTGTATCACCGCACGGCCGAACGCCGCGTGATCTTCTCGTTCCGGACGACCGACGATCTCTACGCGGTGTTCGTCGGCAGTCCGATCGTTGAGCTGCCGTCGATCCGCGCCGACATCGATGCACACGTCCGGCGCGCTCTGGCGCTGGCGCCGGATTTCGGCCGGCGCGTTCTCGACGGGCGCCGCGAGGAACGCTATTACGGCGCGACCGATCTGCCGAACTTCTACCGCAAGCCGTACGGCGAGGGGTGGGCGCTCGTCGGCGACGCTGGCTGTCACAAGGATCCGTACATGGCGCTCGGCATCGCCGACGCGCTGCGCGACGCGGATCTTCTGGCGGCGGCGATCCTGGATGGCCTCGATGGCCGCCGCCCGCTCGCCGCAGCGCTCGAAGGGTACGAGCGCGAGCGGAATGCCGCCTCCACGGCGGTGTACCAGCAGAACCTGAACGCGGCACGGTTCGAGCCCACCCCAGAGGAGGTCCTGCGTATCCGCCAGGCCGTACGCTTCAACCCCGCCGAAGCGACGCGCATGACCATGGCCCGATTCGCGATGATCGATCCGCGCGAGTTCTTCAATCCCGAGCACCTGCAGCGCGTCCTCGGCGCGGCGTCCGAAACCACGTAGATCGATTGCGGAACCGGCGCGGGATTCGATATCGTCGCCTGATGCCCGCTGCCCAGTTTCCGCTCCCCTTGACCGCGTATCCTCCGATGCAGGGCGACGGGATTCTGCACACGCTGATCGTTCGCGTGCAAACGGACCCGTTCAACGCGGTCGCGACCGGTATTTTCCTGCTCGCGATTCTTCACACGTTTTCCGCGTCGTGGTTCGCCGGGCTCGCGCGCCGCGCCCAGCAGCGCCATGACGCCGATGCGCTCGCCGCCGGCCGCGCGGCCACGCCCAGCATCGCTGCCGGACTGCTGCACTTTCTCGGCGAAGTGGAAGTCGTGTTCGGTCTGTGGGCGGCCGTTCTCCTGATCGCCATCGCGGCGTACGAGGGCTGGGACACGGCGAAGCACTATTTGAATGATTCGGTCAACTACACGGAGGCGCTGTTCGTCGTCGTGATCATGGCGCTGGCTTCGACGCGGCCGGTGATCACGTTCGCCGAAGGGGCGCTTCGAAAACTGGCGAATGCCGGCGGCGGAACGCCTGCGGCCTGGTGGGCGGCGATCCTGACCGTCGGTCCGCTGCTGGGATCGTTCATCACGGAGCCGGCGGCCATCACGATTTGCGCGCTGCTGCTCGCGCGTCAGTTCTATGACCTGCACCCCGGCCGTGCGCTGAAATACGCGACGCTCGGTCTGCTGTTCGTGAACATCTCGATCGGCGGCACGCTGACGCATTTCGCCGCGCCGCCGGTGCTGATGGTCGCGCGCCCGTGGGGATGGGACACCCCCTTCATGCTGCTGCACTTCGGGTGGCGCGCCGCTCTCGCCATCTTCGTGTCGACGGGGCTGTATTTCGTGCTGTTTCGCCGCGAGCTGCGTGCGCTCGCGAGCCGACCCAGCGTGGCGGACGTCGAACAGGCAGACGAGGAGGCGCAAGGGCCGGCGCTGCTGCCCGTCCCGGGATGGCTGGTCGTCGCCCACATCGCGTTCATCGCGTGGACGGTACTGAACGCGCACTATCCGGCGCTGTTCCTCGGCGGTTTCCTCTTCTTTCTGGGGTTTGCGCGTGCGACCGCCGCGTACCAGAGCCGCGTCGAGCTGCGGACACCCCTTCTCGTCGGGTTCTTCCTCGCCGGCCTCGTCATTCACGGCGGGCTGCAGGGCTGGTGGATTTCGCCGGTGCTGAGCAGCCTCACGCGCGTCCCGCTCTTCGTAGGCGCCACGGTGCTCACGGCCTTCAACGACAACGCGCTCATCACGTACCTCTCGACGCTCGTGCCGCACCTCGACTCGAGTCTGCAGCTGGCCGTCGTTCGCGGGGCGGTCGTTGGCGGCGGGCTGACCGTGATTGCCAATGCGCCGAACCCGGCGGGGCAGGCCCTGCTCGGGCGGTTCTTCGGCGATGCGGTGTCGCCGGGATGGCTGCTGGCCGCGGCCCTGATGCCGACGCTCGTCGCGGCGGCCGCGTTCATGCTGTTTTGAGGGCGGCCTAGCGGAAGACGATGACGTAGGCCGCGAGGCCGGCGAAGAGTACGGCCCCGACGATGATGGCGATCAAGGTGTATTGCCGGCGCCGCCGTTCGGCCATCCGCAGTTCGGCGATGTTCGCCCACAGCGCCTTGTTCAAGCGCATCGACGTCATCCCGCCGCGAATCGGCGCGGGCTGGACCGGCTCGCCGGCATCGATCGGTGCGATGAACCGGTACCCGCGCCGCGGGACCGTCTCGATGTAGAGCGGCCGCTCGGCGGCGTCCTGCAGTGTGTCGCGAATCTGCTTGATGGTGAAATTGACTGCCTGATCGAAGTCGACGAACGTCCCTTCGCTCCAGAGTTCCTGGCGGATTTCGTCGCGGCTGATGAGCTGACCGGCGCGTGCGGTCAGCAAAACCAACAGTTTGAAAGGTTGCGGCTGAAGCTTCAGCCGGCGTCCACGTCGGCGGAGTTCGCCGGCGGCAAGATCGAGTTCGAATTCTCCAAACCGTCGGATCGTTGAGGGGCCAGGAGCCGGCATCGATATGCGATGTCTGAGGTTCGCCTGCCAAAGCCTATCACGCGAAGCGGGACCGGACCCATCCTGTGCCGCAACTCGCTGAGGGTACGTCGCTTGCGGTCTCACGATTCCCTCGGCGTTCGCTTGGCGCACGCCCACGGCGCGTGAGCGGATCCGCGCGTATGGTGTGCGCGTGGAGGGACCCATGGATATCGAGTGTGTCGCGTACGAACCCACCGACCCTGCCGACGCCGAGGACGAGGCCGACCCGGCCGTGCCGTTCGATGATCTCGACGTGCGCCATGCCGCGAACGCGCAGGTGAACGTGCTCGTGACCGGCGAGACGACCGCCGCGCAGGCGCTCGCCCGCCGCATCCACGAGCTGAGCGATCGGTGCCAGGCTCGGCTCCTTGCGGTGGACTGCCGCGCGCCGGCGGCAGCGGTGGAGTCCGTGCTGGGAGACGCACTCGGACTACAGACGAGGGCGGAGCCAGACTCGGAACCCTGGTTCCGACGGACGGGAACGGTTGTGCTGCGGGAGGTCGGGCGGCTGGATCCGGCGCTCCAGCGGCGACTGGCGGACATGCTGGCAGCGACGAGCCGGGATCGGCGTCACACCGCCCGCGTCATCGCGACCAGCCCCGAACCGCTCGAGGAGCGCGTCCAC
>DASSOM010000232.1:0-2981 GCA_035700625.1 Vicinamibacterales bacterium | reverse complement strand
AGCACCGCGACGGCCGCGATCGCGGCAGCAGGCGGCATCAGCGGGGCCCCGGCTGATCCGTGGGCAGCGGCCACAGCGAGGACGTGCGCGCGATCGTGACGCGGCCGTCCGGGTCGATGACGAGCGGCGTGCCGGTGGTGTCGGCAGGCACACCGCGGATCAGACCCGCGGCGATGAGCGCCTGCCACGTCACCGGCTGCGACGGATGCGCGGCGGTGAAGCGGTCGATGCGCGCCTGCACGGCGTCGATGACATCCAGCGTGTCGAGCTGCGAGAGCCGGCGCTGCGCGCTCGTGCGCAGCCAGGCCTCGTCCGCCTGCGCCAGCTGCGTGAACAGCTCACGCGCCGACGCGCGCTGCCCTCCCTTCGTCAGCGTCACCGCCGCGAGCGGGCGCAGCCAGTTCGGCGCGCCGGGCTGCTGCGAGGCGCGCTCGAACCACCCGGCCGCGCTCACGTAGTCCTGCAGGTGCCAGTAGTAGACGAAGCCGAGGTCCTGCATGTACTGCCACTTCTGCGGCTGCTTCTCGAGCGCCTTGTTCAGCAGCGCGATGGCGAGATCGGGGCGGCCCGGCCCGCCCGGATAGGGCTCCCCCAGAAAAATCGCGCCGAAGCGGTACGCGATGCTGAAATACGGATCCAGCGTCGTCGTCAAATCCAGCAGCGGGTACAGCAGGGCGTACGTGCGCGTATGCGACGGCGGCGACAGCCGCTCGCGGCCGAACGCCTGCAGCGCCCGAATCCAGTACACGTCCGACGCCATCGCGTCGAATCCGAGCACGACGCGCCGCGCCATCTCCGGCGATCGGACGTACAACAAGCCCGGCACGTCGGCGGCCGTCGGCGGAAACCAGCGGTCCCCCGCCGCGTGCAGTCCCACCGCGCCCGCGAGACACAGCACGGCGCAGACGGCCGCGACCCGGCGGCTCACTTGAAGTCCCTCCGCGAGAACAACACCACCGCGCCGAACACGAGCGCGGCGATGTAGGCGACGCCGTAGGCCACCGAGCCGGCGACGAACGCGCCGGTGACCGGGAGGCCGTGGACGACCTGCAGCTTGACGTCGAAACGCGAGAAGTCGGGCAGGATGTAGTAACAGGCTTTCGCCAGCCAGATCGCGGCGGTGGAGTCGACGATCGTATTCAGCTGTTTGAGGTCGGTGCTGAACTGCCCGATCACGTAGACGCCGAGCGTGAAGATGGCCGAGAGCACGGGGCTCGAATACGTCGAGAAGAACAGCGCGACGGCGGTGACGACGGCCAGCTCGACGTAGATCAGACCAATCGCGAGCAGCAGCGACGGCGACAGCGCGGGCGTGTCCCAGGCCGCCTGCAGCTTCGCCGGGACGCCGTAGGACATGTACAGCAGCACGGCGTAGATCGCGACGGTCATCACCACGATGTTCACCGCCAGCGTGAGCAGCAGCCCGAAGTACTTGCCGACGATGAACTCGGACCGGCGCAGCGGCTTCGCCAGCAGCGGGTAGATGCTGCGGCGGTCGATCTCCTTCGACACCAGATTGATGCCGACGAAAATCGCGACGAAGAGGCCGAAGAGCGACGTCGCGGCGAGGCCGAGGTCCTTGATGATCTTGACGTCCTGCCCCGCCGTGAGCTGTCCGATCAGCAGCGACGCGCCGACGAGCAGCACGGCGAACAGCACCAGGTTGTAGAAGATCTTGTCGCGCACCGACTCGCGGAACACCGCGAGGGCGACCCATCTAGCGGCGCGCACGGGCGACCTCCGCGCGCGCGCCTTCGCCGACCTCGGCGACCTGGCGCACGAAAAAGTCCTCGAGGGTGTCGCGGACCGGATTGATGGAGACCAGCGTCCCTCCCGCCGCGCTCAGCTCCGCGACGGCCGTCTTCGGATCGACGCCCGTCGGCACTTCGATCGCGTAGCGCCGCCCGGCGATCCGCGTGACCTTGCCGGCGCGCGCCCCGAAGCGCTCGACGACGACGGCGTCGAGGCCGTCCATCACGATCTCCCAGCCGCGCACCTCGAAGGGCTGGAGCTCGTCGAGCCGCCCCGCCGCCGCCAGCCGTCCCTTCGCGACCACGGCCACCTGGCTGCACAGCGCTTCGGCGTCCGACAGAATGTGCGAGCTGAAGAAGATCGTCCGTCCCTGATCGCGCAGCTCCAGAATGAGCGTCCGGATCTCGCGCCGGCCGAGCGGATCGAGGCCGGACATCGGCTCGTCGAGAAAGATGACTTCTGGGTCGTTGAGCAGCGCCTGCGCGACGCCGACGCGCTGCAGCATGCCTTTCGAGAACTTGCGGAGCTGCATCCGGCGCTCCGCGCCGATGCCCACGCGATCGAGCGTCCTCGTCACGCGCGCGCGCCGATCCGCCGCCGGCACGTCGAGCAACCGGCCATAGTAGTCGAGCAGCTCTTCGGCCGTGAGGTGATCGTAGAAGTACGGGTTCTCCGGCAGATATCCGATGCGGCGCCGGACGGCGACGTCTCCGACCGGACGGCCGAGGATCTCCGCCTCCCCCGACGTCGGAAAAATCAGCTGCATCAGCAGCTTCAGCGTCGTCGTCTTGCCGGCGCCGTTCGGGCCGAGGAAGCCGAAGACCTCGCCGGCCGCGACGGCGATGGACAGCCGGTCCAGCGCGCGGTACGGGCGCGGACGCCAGAAGCCCGTCGTGTAGTCCTTGGTCAGTTCGCGGGTGCGAATCGCAGCGGACATCGGGGGTTCGGGGTTCCGCGCGCGCTCATTTCCCGGCGCGCTTCAGTTCCAAATCGATGCCCGCCTGGAAGTACTGCGGCGGCAGGCCGCCGACGATGCGCCGGCCGTTGACGAAAAAGGTTGGGGTCGAACGCACACCGAGCACGCCGCCGATCGACGCGTCGGTCTTCACCTGCTGGATGGCGCGCGCGTACTCGGCGTCGAAGTCGGTGATGCCGCCGACGTCGGCGGCGGCCTGTTTGACGGTCGCCGGGCTGAGCCGCTCCTGGTTGGTGAAGAACCAGTTCTCGAG
>DASSOM010000231.1:0-8706 GCA_035700625.1 Vicinamibacterales bacterium | reverse complement strand
GCAGCAGCACGCCAACATGGCCGGATTCGCGATCGTCGATGCGCGCGCCGCATCCTTTTATAAAGGAGAGCGCGCCGGGTCCCCCGGCCAGCAGCCCGGGCACATTCCCGGCGCCTTGAGCGTGCCGTTCGATTCCCTGACGTCCGAAGACGTGCACCTGAAGCCCGCGGACGAGATTCGCGCGATGTTCGAGCGCGCGGGCGTCAAGCCGGGGGACACGGTCGTGACCTACTGCCACATCGGCCAGCAGGCGACCGCGACCGCCTTCGCGGCGCGGACCGCGGGCTACAAAGTCCTGCTCTACGACGGCTCGTTCCAGGACTGGTCGCGCAAGGGGTTGCCGGTGGAACGCTAGGACCGCGCGCAAACGAGCGAAGCCTCGGTCGCGCATGACAACGAGGTCGCCGCCGCCGGTGACCTTTGGCATCATGACCTGTCGTGACTATAATGTGGTCATGAAGTCGGGAGTCGGGATCGCGGAGTTGAAGGCGCGGCTGAGCGAGCATCTCAAGGCTGTCCGGAAGGGGCGCACGCTCACCGTCCTCGACCGAGGTACGCCGGTCGCGCAGATCGTCCCCTACGCCGAAGTGCCGCTCGAGGTCAGGCGCGCCACCCGGCGCCCGCGCGACCTCCCGCTCCCGCCGGCGCCCGGTCGTCAGACCGACAGCCTGGCCGTACTCCTGGATAATCGACACCGCCGTTGACCATCTACGTTGACACGTCCGCTCTGCTGCGGGTGGTGTTGCGCGAGCCCGGGGCGCTGGATGATCTGCGTGAGTCCGATCGGTTAGTCTCGAACGAGCTCATCGTCGTCGAGAGTCGTCGCACGATCGATCGGCTTCGTCTCCAGGGCACTCTCAGCACAGAGGAGGCGGCCGATCGAGTTCGGGCGGTCACGGAATGGTTCGAGGGAATGGACCTCGTCCTTGTTCGAGCCCCCGTACTGGCACGCGCCAGCGAGCCGCTCCCGGTCGCGATGGGCACGCTGGATGCGCTGCACCTCGCAACCGCACTCATCTGGCGCGAGCGAATGGGGCCACTCTCCCAGGTCGCCACACACGATTCCGTTCTGGGTCTTGCCGCGCGGGCGTTCGGCTTCGACGTCCGAGGCACGTGATGCATGCGCTCCTGACTATGTGCCATCTCCTTCGCGCAAGCGCGCTCGCGGCCGCCATGTTCGGCCTTGTCGCGGCAGCACAGGCCCCCTCCACCCCGGACGGCCTCACGATCGCGCATGCGTACCGGGTGGCGCACGAAGCGGAGATCCTGCGCGACTACGCGAGCCTCCTTGCGTTGCCGAACGTTGCGACGGATGCCGCGAATATCAGCAAGAACGCCCAGGCGCTCGCCGATCGGTTCAGGGCGCTCGGCGTCGCCACCGAGTTGTGGACGGTGCCGGATGCGCCTCCGGTCGTCTACGGTGAACTGAAGATCCCCGGCGCGACGCGGACGCTCGGCCTTTACGTCCACTACGACGGCCAGCCGGCGGATCCGAAGGCGTGGACGCACGCGCCGTGGGAACCCACCCTCTACACCGCATCGATGGAATCCGGCGGCAAGCCTCGCCCGCTGCCCGCGGCCGGCGAACGCGTCGATCCCGAGTGGCGGATCTACGCGCGATCGGCCGGCGACGACAAGGCGCCGCTCGGCGCGATGCTGGCGGTGCTGCGCGCGTTCCGCGAGCGCGGGATCACGCCGACCTCGAACCTGAAGTTCTTCTTCGAGGGAGAGGAGGAAGCCGGTTCGCCGCACCTCGGGGACTATCTCGAGAAGTACAGCGGTCGGCTGGACGACATCGACGTCTGGCTGTTCTTCGACGGGCCGGTCCATCAGAGCGGACGTCCGCTCGTCACGTTCGGCGTCCGCGGCGTCACGGGGCTCGAAGTCACCGTGTACGGCGCGACGCGCTCGCTGCACAGCGGCCACTACGGCAACTGGGCGCCGGTCCCCGGCCAGATGCTCGCGCACCTGCTGGCAAGCATGAAAGACGAGAACGGCCGCGTCCTGATCGACGGCTTCTACGACACCGTCGAGCCGATCGGCGCGGCCGAGCGCGCCGCAATCGACGCGCTGCCGAAGTACGACAACGACCTGAAACGCGAGCTGGGCCTCGTGCGCACGGAAGGATCGCCGCAGACGCTCGCCGAACGGCTGCTGCTGCCGTCGCTGACGATCAAGGGCCTGTCGAGCGGCAACACCGGCGCGCTCGCGCGAAACGTGATCCCGTCCACGGCGACCGCGACGCTCGGCGTCCGCCTCGTGAAAGGCAACGATCCCGATCACATGCTGGATCTCGTCGAAGACCACATCCGCAAGCAGGGCTATTACATCGTCCGGCAGGATCCGGATATGGAGACGCGGCTGCGGTATCCGAAGATCGCGAAGGTCACGCGCGAGACGGGCTACCCAGCCGCGCGCACGCGCATGGACGTGCCGATCGTGCAGGAGGTGGTCAAGGCGATCGATCGCGCGTCGGGCGGGACGCTCGTCCAGCAGCCCGCGCTCGGCGGGTCGCTGCCGCTGTATCTCTTCACCGATCGGCTCGGCAAGCCCGCCGTCATCGTCCCGATCGCGAACCACGACGACAACCAGCACGCGGCCGACGAGAACCTGCGCGTCGCCAACCTGTGGTACGGGATCGATCTCTACGGCGCGCTGTTTCGGTAGGGGGCCCTACAGCCACCGCCGCACGCGGGAGCGGAAGCGGCGGTAGTCGTCGCCGAAGCGGCGCTCCAGGTAGCGTTCTTCGCGCGCGATGACGCCGTAGCGCACGAGCAGCAGCGCGGGCACGAGCAGCGGCAACACCCACAGATTGCGGAGCAGCAGCCCGAGGCCGGCGACGATCAGCGTCTGGCCGACGTAGTCGGGATTGCGGCTGAAACGATACGGCCCGGAGACGACGAGGTGCCGCGTTTCCTGCCAGGGAATCACGGGGGTGTCCGCCCGCGCGAAGTGCCGCATCACCAGGCCGCTGAGGGCGAGGCCGGCGGCGATGAGGACCCCGCCCGCGACGCGCGCGGCCAGCGTGTGCGACGCGATCGGCCAGGGCCGCACGAACTGCAGCACCAGCGCCAGCGCGAACGCGCCACCGAAGGCGATCGGCGGCGCCACGAGGACGCCGGCCGTTTCCGGTCGATCGGTAGTACGAGACTGCGTCATCTCACGACGGCTCCGGAAGGAGCGTGCGCTCCATCTGAAGTTCCACGCGGCCGTCGGCGTCGTGGATCTTCTGACGGCCGGTGATCCGGTACCCGTGCCGCTCGTAGAAGCGGCGCGCGCGGACGTTATCCGCCATCACGTCGAGCCGCACCCGCGCTGCGCGCACGCTGCGCGCCCATGCGAGATGCTCCGCGACCAGAACGTCGGCCGCGCCGCTCCCGCGCAGCGCCGGATGAACCCACATGGCCATGAGGTAGACGACCGCAGCATGATCAGCGTCGCCGACGCCGGCGACGAGGCCGCGCGCCGTGCCCGCCTCTTCCAGAACAAGAGTGACGCCGGAGGTGAACCAGCCGCCCCAGTCGGCGATCGTGCGGGCCGCCTCGCGCTCGAGCGTGGACGCGAACGCCGCCGGCGATTCGCTCAGCGCCTCCAGCCGCAGCGCGCGCAGGACCATCTCGTCGCCGGGACCGGCGCGGCGCACGAAGACGGACGCCAGCGTCATCGCGATTCGAGCGCCCTCGCGAGGCGGACGATCCCATCGTCGATTTCCGCTTCGCCGTAAGCAGCGAAGCCGAGGACGAGTCCGGGCCGGCACGCGGCGTCGCCGAACCGGCACGACGAGAGCGGCCACGCGACCACGCCCTGCTCCGCCGCAGCCCGGCTGACCGCCTCGTCGCTGCGGCCGTCCTCGAGCCATCCGATCGCGTGCATGCCGGCGGTTGGCGCTTCCACGGTGAGCGCCCCGGCAAGATGACGCTGCGCCGATGCGACGAGGGCCTCCGCGCGGTCGGCATACAACGCGCGCATCCGCCGAATGTGGCGCGCGAAGTGGCCGTCGACGATGAATCGCGCGAGCACCGCCTGCTCAACGACCGGGCACTGGCGATCGACCGCCGCCTTGCACGCGACGAACCGATCGACGAGATCCGGCGGTACCACGAGATACGCGAGGCGCAGCGACGGAAACAGCGTCTTCGAGAACGTACCGAGATAGATGACGCGCCGGCCGCCGTCCAGACCCTGAAGGGCCTGCAGTGGATGGCCGTGCAGCGTGAACTCGCCGTCGTAGTCGTCTTCGAGAATCCACGCGTCGGCCGACGCCGCCCAGTTCAGCAGCTCCAGCCGCCGTGCGAGCGTCATCGTCACGCCCCGCGGGAACTGATGCGACGGCGCGACGCACGCGAGGCGCGCGACGGGGGCGGCCGCGATGCCACGCTGCACGTCGAGCCCCGCCTCGTCGACAGGCACCGGCACGAGCGCGGATCCCTGCAGCTGCAAGGCGGTTCGGATGCCGAAGTATCCCGGATCCTCGACCCACACCTGCTCACCAGGATTGACGAGCAGCCGCGCCGTCAGCTCGATCCCCTGCTGCGCGCCGCTGACGATGACGATCTGATCGGCATCCGCCTGGAGGCCGCGCGCGATGCGCATGTATGCCGCAATCGCGCGCCGCAGCGTCAGGTCGCCCGCCGGATGGCCGTAGTCGAGCAGTTCAGGCGATCGGGTTCGCCACACGGCCGCGAAGAGGCGCTGCCAGACGTCGAACGGAAACACCTCGAGGGCGCCGACTCCGGGGCGGAACGGCGCGAGCTTCGTCAGCGCCCGCGGCGGCCGGGCCATCGTCTCGTCGAGACGCTGACCGAACGAAGACCATCGCGGGTCGGCGGCCGGCGGCGCGGCGGACGACGGATTCAGCGCGCGCGGGATTGCACCGGTGACGAACGTGCCGGTCGCCGGCTGCCCTTCGAGATACCCTTCCGCAATCAGCTGCTCGATCGCATTCATGATCGTGTTGCGGGACACGCCCAGGTCGGCCGCGAGGACGCGGCTCGACGGAATCTGCTGTCCGGCGGGAAACGTCCCGTTCAGAATGTGGCGGCGAAGCCGTTCGCAGATCTGCCGGTACAGCGGCTCGGACGATCGGGGATCGGGTGCAAGAGCGGCGGCAATCGCCGCGGAAGACACGCGGCTCATGGATGCGAAAACGCATCCCGATCATAGCCGACCGCTCGCGCGGATGCCCGATCAGGAGGTCCGCGGCGCCATGCACGAGATGTCGAGCATGATGCGCCAGTTCCCGTCCGGCTGCCGTTTCCACACCGTCGAGAAGCGCACCGTGCGCGCGCCGCCGCGCGGCGCCGTCAGCAGGACCCGCCCGCTCAGGCACGCGAGATCACCCTCCGTCTCGACGAGATCGATGTGCACCGATCGCCGCAGCCCGGCGGCGGCGGTGCGCTCGCGCGCGATGCGGAAGAACTCCGCAATCGCGGCCCGGCCGACGATGGTCGGCGTATCGGTGGCGATCACCTGAGCCCCTTCCGTGTAGCAGGCGGCCATCTGCCGATCGTCGCCGCGATCGAACACCGCTTCCCAGTCGCGCTCGAATTTCCTGAGCGACGCCTCGTCGAATCCCGCGAACCGCATCTGTCATGTCTCCGGCAGCTATTTCACCGCGGCGGCGGACGGGGCGCCAGATCCAGTTACGGGCGCGGACATGGGGCCAGCGCGCACGTCCGGCTACGCGCGCCCGGAATCTCAGGCAAAGCGTCTGGCGAGCGACGCAACGGTCGTGACCAGCTCGGCGGGATCGATCGGTTTGGCGAGATGGATCTGGAAACCCGCGCGGAGCGCCTTCGTCCGGTCTTCGGATCGCGCGTAGGCCGTCAGTGCGGCGGCGGGCACGGATCGCACGCGCGCGTCGGCGTGCTGCCGGATCCGCTCGATCAACTGGAAGCCGTCCATTCGGGGCATCCCGAGATCCGCGATGATGACGTTCGGGATGTCGCCATCGAGCTTCCCCAGCGCCTCCTGGGCGGACGAGGCGACGGTCACGCGGGCGCCCGCGGACTCCAGGACTTCGGTGAGCAGCGCGAGCGCATCGCGATCGTCGTCGACGGCGAGCACGTGGAGCGCACGAAGGTCTCCGCCGGCCATCGCGTGCGGACGCGCGACCTGGCCAGGGCGGGACTGCTCGCTGCGCGCCGGCTGCACGATCATCAGCGGGATCTTCAGCCGGAACGTCGCCCCCTGGCCCGGTCCGGCGCTCTCGACGTCGATCGTCCCCCCGTGCATCTCGGCCAGCTGCCGCGCGATCGAGAGCCCGAGGCCGAGGCCGCCTCGTTCGCGGGTGATGCCGCCGTCCGCCTGACGGAAGCGCTCGAACACGTGCGGCAGGAACTCGCGCGGAATGCCGATGCCGGTGTCGCTGACGGTCACTGCGACCTGGGATTCGATCCGTTCGAGCCGCACCTGCACCTTGCCGCCGCGCGGCGTGAACTTGACGGCGTTGGTCAGGAGGTTCCAGAGGATCTGCTGCAGCCGCTCGGGGTCGCCGGCGATCGGCGTGGCGTGCGGATCCAGCACCCGCTCGACGCGGACCCCCTTCGCATCGGCCGCGGGAACCACGCCTTCGATGGCGTGCGCGACGATCGCGGGAACGTCCACGCTCTGCACGTTGAGCCGGATCTTCCCCGACACGATCCGCGACACGTCGAGCACGTCTTCGACCATCTGCGTCAACGACGTCGCATTCCGCTCGATCGTCTCGACGGCGTTCGGCTGCCTGTCGGCAGGCACGATGCCCGATCGGAGCATGCGTGCGTAGCCGACAATCGCGTTGAGCGGCGTCCTCAGTTCGTGGGACAGACTCGCGAGGAACTCGTCCTTGAGGCGGCTGGCTTCCTCGAGGAGGCGCAGCCGTTCGGCCTCCGCCCGTTTGATGGCCGCGATGTCACGCGCGATCTTCGAGGCGCCGATGATGGTGCCGGACGCATCGCGGACGGGGGAGATCGTCAGCGCGACATCGATGGGACGGCCGTCCTTGCGGAGCCGGACGGTCTCGAAATGCTCGACGCGCTCGCCGCGCCGGAGGCGCGCCAGGATGTCGTCCTCCTCGGACTGCCGATCGGCGGGGATCAGCATGCGCACGGGACGGCCGACCAGCTCGCCCGCGGGGTAGCCGAACAGGCGCTCGGCAGCGCCGTTGCACCACTGGATGATCCCGTCGAGATCCTTGGAGATGATCGCGTCCTCGGCCGAATCGACGATGGCCGCAAGATGACCCTGCGCGGCCGCGCCCTCGCGCCGCACGCGCGTCAGCTCGATCTGCGACGACACACGCGCCAGCAGTTCGCGCGCGCTGAACGGCTTCACCAGGTACTCGTCGGCGCCCGCGTTCAGTCCTTCGATCCGCGCTTCCTCTCCGGCGCGCGCCGAGAGCAGGATGACGGGCAGCGACCGGCTCCGCGCGTCGGCGCGAATCGCGCGCAGCAAATCGAAGCCGTCCATGTTCGGCATCATCACGTCCGCGAGGACGAGCGCGGGCGGGTCGTCCTGGATGCGCTCGAGCGCGGCCTGCCCGTCCTTCACGGTCTCGACGCGGTACGCCTGCCCCAGGATGCGCGCGACATAGTCGCGCATGTCGCCGTTGTCGTCGGCGACGAGCACGCGCGGGCGCGGCGAGCCCGCCGGGGCCGGGCGATGAGGCTCAGGCATGCCGTCGTTCGAAAACCCCGCTGGCGCATCCGCCGCCCCGGGCAGCCAGCGGAGCGCCTCTTCGACGAACGCATGCGCGGCAACGCGGGTCGACGTCCGCTCGCGCGCGGACGTCAGCCGCTCCGGCGGCAGGTGTTCGGTCCCCGTGCGGATCGCGACGACGAACTCGCTGCCGCGTCCTTCGTCGCTGCGGGCGGTGACCGTGCCGCCATGGAGCTTTGCCAGCTCGTACACGAGCGCGAGCCCGATGCCGGTCCCTTCGTGGGTCCTCCCCCGTGCCTGGCTCACGCGGTGGAACCGCTCGAACACGCGCGGCAGTTCCGCCGCGGGGATCCCGATTCCCGTGTCGCTCACCGACAGCTCGACACGATCGCCGCGCCAGCGAAGCGCGACGGTGACCGTCCCCTCGAACGTGAACTTGAACGCGTTCGACAGCAGGTTGAGGACAATCTTCTCCCACATGTCGGGATCGACATGGACGGGCTCCGGCAGCGGCTCACACTGCACGATGAGCCGCAGGCCCGCCTTCTCCATCGCGGAGCGGAACACGCTCGCGAGATGCGACGTAAGCGCCGCCAGATCCACCGGTTGATAGCTCGCGTCGATCCGGCCCGCCTCGAGGCGGGAGAAGTCGAGCAGCGTGTTCACGAGCTTCAGCAGGCGCAGGCCGTTGCGATGCGCCAGCTCCAGGGCGGCAACCACCTCCCGATCAGCATCGCCCCCGCTCGCCTGGAGCAGATCCTCGATCGGCCCGATCATGAGCGTCAGCGGCGTCCGGAATTCGTGGCTGACGTTGCTGAAGAACGTGGTCTTGGCGCGATCGAGCTCCGCGAGCGCCTCCGCCCGGCGGCGCTCCTCCTCGTAGGCGCGCGCGTTCGTGATCGCGGCGGAGATCCGCGCCGCGGCCAGGTCGAAGAAGTCGCGATAGTCCGCCGACAGGCGGAGATGCCGGCTCAGACCGGCGACGAGCGCCCCCACGATCTGCGTCCCGCTGGAGATCGGCAGAACGAGGACGCGGTCGCCCGCAATCTCCGGCGCACGATCGACGAA
>DASSOM010000230.1:0-14600 GCA_035700625.1 Vicinamibacterales bacterium | reverse complement strand
AGCAACCTGCTCGTCGTCCTCTGCGGCGAGCGCGCCACGCAGCCGATCGTCAACACCGGCACCATTTATCAATAGGATGCCGTGCCGGACCGGAAATCATTCCTGCTGCGGATCGATCGCGACGTGCTCGACGCGATACAGCGCTGGGCGGACGACGAACTGCGGAGCGTGAACGGGCAGATTGAATTTCTGCTGCGGCGCGCGTTGAAAGAGGCGGGCCGGGAGCGCGAGGAGAAAGGACGGAAGCGCTAGCCTTCTTCCTCGAATTCCTCTTCGGCAAGCGGACCGGGGCGCGTCGGCGGGCGCAGGGCTTCCCGGTAGTCGAACAACGGGAGCCCCTGCACGTGCAGCGTGCTGCGGCAGCCGGGCGCCTTCAGGTCGAGCAGCACGGTAACCGGACTGCCTTCGACGCCGTCGCGGAACGCGAGCCGGCAGCCGCAGGCGAGGTGCGCGTGGGTGAAGCCCTTCAACATCTGAATCGATTGTACTACAGGAGCGCCTTCAGCTCCCGCTCCACCTGCTCGCGCGTCGCCGGGCCGAGGTGGCGCTTGCAGATCGAGCCGTCGCGCGCGATGAAATACGACATCGGCACGCCGAAGATCGGACCGTACGCATCCTCGACGTCCGACTGCATCTGCAGCACCGGATACTGCATGCGGTGGCTCTTCGCGTACGCGCGCAGCGCCTCCGGCGGATCGTCGATCGACACGCCGAGGATGACGAACCCCTTGTCCTTGTAGCGGTCGTACATCTCGACGAAGGCCGGGATTTCCTGCTCGCACGGGCCGCACCACGTCGCCCAGAAATTCAGCAGGATCACCTTGCCCTTGAAATCCGACAGCTTGACCCGCTCGCCGTTCATGTCTTCGAGCACGAAATCGAGTTTGGCGGGCTTGACCGCGTCCGCGTCGCACGTGGCCGTACGCGCCGCGATCGACTCTCCCTTCGCCGACGCCCCGTCCTCGGAGCCACGCGAGGCCGTGGTCGTGATCAACGGCAGCGTCAGCAGCGCGAGCGCGGCGGCCGCCGTCGCGGCAATGATCCAACGGGTCTTCATCGATTCCCTGCTCCCACTCTCATTCATCTTAAGTCTGTGTTCTTCTGTGTTCTTCTGTGTTTTTCTGCGGCTGTGTTCGTCTGTGTTTTTCTGTGGCTGTGTTTTTCCGCGTTCTTCCGTGGCTGGCTACCGAACGTTCGCCTTCACATACCCCACGACGGCGTCCATGCCGGCGGGATGGCCGGCGGCCAGCACGGCGTACGTGCGCCCGTTCGCCGTCCAGAGCACGGATTCGTGCCCCAGCGTGTCGATGACGCGGCCGTCGGAGCCGGGGGAAGGCAGGACGTAGACGGACAACGGTTCCCCGTTCCAGAGATACATCAGGTGCGCGACGCGGCCGTCGGTCGAGAGGCACCGGCGCACGGTCAACAGCCGCAGGTGCATCGCCGGCACGCTCGCGGGGACGACGAGCGGCCAGCCCTGGCTCTTCTGCCACTGGTCGGCCGCGTCGAGCGCGCTGACCTGCTCTGCTCGATTGCCGCTCAACTGAAAGCACTTCATGTGGTCGAGCGTCAGTTCGGCGGCGAGCGCTTCGTCGTGATTGGTGAGGGCAAAGGCGAAGATGACGGCGACCGCGAGCAGCAGGCTCGCGGCAACGGAGATCGGCAGCCAGCGTTGCACGCGCGGAAGCGGGCTGGCCGGCGCGCCGGCGGCGCGCGTGGCCGCGGCGCAGCGCGCGCGCAGGCCGGCGGGGGCGGACGCTTTCAACGACTCGCGCCGCGCGCGAAGCAGGGCCACGGCGTCCGCCTCGGCCTCGGCGTGGCGCCGGCAGGGCGGGCACTTCGTCAGGTGCGCGTCCATCGCGCGCCGCCGGTCGGGCGGGATCTCGCCGTCGACGTACGGCGCCAGCTGCGCCTCCACGTCGTCGCAGGACGGTCGGGTCTCGTCGGTCATGGTTTCCCTGCGGCCGCCGCCGCCTCCGCGCGCCGGACCGCCTCGGTCCGCCGCGCGTTCAAATCCGCGTGAAGCGATCGCCGTCCCCGTGAAATGCGCGACATCACGGTGCCGATCGGGACGTCCAGCACGCGCGCGATCTCGGCATAGGACAACTCCTCGACGTCCCGGAGCCACACGGCCTGCCGGAACACCTCCGGCAGCGCGTCGAGCGCCGCCTGCAGGTCCGCGTCGAGCGTCGCCCGCGCCAGCAGCTCTTCCGGGCTGCGCTCGGTTTCTGCGCCGTTGGCGGCCCGATCCACGGCCTCGCTATCCACGTCGATCGGGCTTCGCCCGGCGTGCCGGCGCATGTTGCGCCACGTATTGTGCAGGATGGTGTAGAGCCACGCCTTGAGGTTCGTGCCGCGCTCGAACTGGTGCGCCGCGCGAAAGGCCTTCAAGTACGTGTCCTGCACGAGATCTTCCGCATCTGCGGGCCGGCGCGTCAGGCGCAGCGCGGTGCCATACAGGCTGTCGAGGTACGACAGCGCCTCCCGCTCGAACGCGGCGTCCGCGTCGTGCTCGGGGGGTCCGGACGAAAGCGGACGGCGGCGAAACACCATGGCACGCAGGTCGCGTCGCCCCATTGGACAGGAACACCGCCGGGACGCGCCTTATTCCGCCGATTGTACCAGCGGGGTGACGAGGCCGCCACAGGAGGAGGACACGACGGGGGCGCGGGACGAGAAGGGCCTCGGCCGTTCGCGGGGTCCCCCGCGGCACGGCCGCTGCAGGGACCGGCCGATTGCAGCGCTCGTCTTAGCTACAGTAACATCGGCACTTGCCCCGTTTCCGGCCACAGAACGGCCACAGAAGAACACGGATGAACGCAGACCTTCGAAGGGTGAGTTCGCCTGCTCCGTGGCGCGCTTGCGAGTTGTTTCTGTGTTTTTCCGTGTTTTTCTGTGGCCGTCTGTGGCATTCGAGGTGTTCCATGCGCCGTCACCGCGGCTTCCGTCCGCTGAGCGTGTCCGCACTCGTCGCGTGCTGCCTGGTCGCGGCGACCGTCGCGGCCAGCGCGCAGACCCCCTTCGTGCCGTACTACAACAAGAACCGGATCAAGTACGACCACTTCGACTGGCACATCTACACGACGGATCATTTCGAGATCTACTACTACCCCGAGACCGAGCCGCACCTGCAGCGCGTGGCGAGCTACGCCGAGAGCGCGTACCAGCAGATCAGCGCCGATCTGAAGCACGATCTGGCCTTCAAGGTGCCGCTGGTCGTCTACAAGACCGCGAGCGAGTTCCAGCAGCAGAACATCGATCCGGGCGAGCTGCCCGAAGCGGTGCTCGCCTTTGCGGAGCCGTACCGCGACCGCATGGTCCTGCCCATCGACGAGACGTCGGACGCGCTCTACCGGCTCATCACCCACGAACTGACGCACATCTTCGAGTTCGACATCATCCCGCGCACGCTGCTGCGGCGGAACCTCCCGCTGTGGGTCGACGAAGGGCTTGCGGATTACATGACGGGCTACTGGAACCCGATGACGCTGATGTCGGTCCGCGACGCCGCCATTGCCGACATCATCCCGTCGATGACGGACTTTCAGGGCCAGGCGCTCACGCGGCTCCCCTACGATCTCGGGCACGCCGCGTTCGAGTTCATCGAATCGCGCTGGGGCAAGGAAGGGCTGCGGCAGTTCCTCTTCGCGCTGCGCAAGAGCGTCATCGGCGGCGGCGAGAGCGCGTACGAGGAAGCGTTCAAGCTGGAGCCCGACGAGTTCGACGAGCAGTTCAGCAAGTACCTCAAGGACCGCTTCAAGCCGTTCCGCGACAAGGAGCGGCCGGCCGACTACGGACGCAATCTCGCGCCGAAGCCCGAGAAGAGCAAGTTCGTCACGGTCGTGTCGATCGAGCCGTCGCCGTCGGGTGAGCTCCTGGCGGTCGCCGCCGGCAACCGCAAGGATCAGGAACTCGATCTCATCCTGCTCTCCACGAAGGACGGCAAGGTGATCCGCAACGTCACCAGCGGCTTCAGCCAGGGCTCCGGCTACGAGTACATCGCCACGCCCGGCGGGTTCCGCGGCAACGCCGTGCCGTGGATGTCATGGGGACCGAGCGGCGACAGGCTCGCCTACTTCGCGCGCACCGAGAAGGAAAAGACGCTCGTCGTCCAGAACGTCGTCACGCGCAAGATCGAGGAGCGCGTGGATCTGAAGACGGTGGACATGCCCGAGTCTCCCGACTTCAGCCCGGACGGCAAGTCGATCGCGTTCGCCGGCCTGCGCAACGCCGTCGGCGACATCTTCGTCGTCGATCTGGCGACGAAGGAAGTCCGCAACCTGACCAACGACGCGTTCGGCGACTACGGTCCGACGTGGGCGCCCGACGGCAAGTCGATCATCTACATCGCGCGCGTGAGCGGCAACGACAAGCTGTTCCGCCTCGACCTCGCCACCGGCGCCAAGACCCAGATCACCTTCGGGACGCACGACGACGGCGCGGCGCAGTTCCTCGACGCCGACACGATCGTGTTCCCGTCGACGGCCGTGGATCCGACGATCCCCGAGACCCCCGAGGTGGCGCGCAACGGGAACATCTACAACATCTGGACGCTCAACCTGAAGACGGGCGAACTGAAGCAGTACACGGACACCCTGACGGGCAACGTGTCCCCCGTGCGGCTCGCCGGCGAGCGCGGCGAATCGAAGATCGCCTTCGTCACGTACTACAAGGGGGAGTACGGCATCCACACCCTCGAGCGCCAGCAGCCGCTCCACACGGTGGCGAGCGCCGACTTCGGGGCGCCGGGGCCGGTCATCGACTTCCAGCCGCCGCTCACGCACACGATCATCAAGCAGAACGAGCGCCGGAAGGGCAAGTTCGAGAAGATGTTCCTCGACGGACGGCCGCCCGTGAACGTCGGCGTCACCAGCGGCGGCGACTTCTTCGGCGGGACGCAGATCACCTTCTCCGACGTCCTCGGCGATCAGCAGTTCAACCTGTTTGCCGCGTCGGTGTCGCAGTACCGCACGCTGGCGGGCTCCTACGTGAACCTGTCGCGGCGGTTCCAGTACGCGCTGCAGGGCTTCTCGCAGACGCAGTTCTTCTACGGCAACCTCGCCGGGCTGTTCTACGACCCGGCGTACGGATTCATCGACCGCGATCTGGCGATCGCCACGCAGACGCAGCGCGGCGGGATTGCGGCCGGCATCTATCCGATCAACCGCTACGCCCGCCTCGAACTGACCGGCGGCATTTATCAGTTCAAGCAGGAGTACAACGACCCGACCGTCCAGGAGATCGCCGACCAGTACCAGATTGACCAGTACGGCCGGAAACTCTTCGTCAACGGCACGCTGATGCCCTTCGGCCTCGCCTACGTGCGCGAGACGACGGTGTTCCGCGAATACGGGCCGCTGTCGGGCGACACGATGCGGCTCGGCTACGAGATTTCGCCGAAGGTCGGCGGCATCCTCGATCGGCAGACCGTGGACGTGGACGCGCGGAAGTACTACCGTCTGGCCACCAACGGCGTGTTCGCGCTGCGCCTGCGCGGCTACAAGAGCTGGGGCGGCTATCCCGGATACTTCTTCTTCGGCGGGAACTCCGAGATGCGCGGCTACCGCTACCTCGAGTTCCTGGGCAACGAAGGCTTCTTCGCGAACGCGGAACTCCGCTTCCCGCTGATCGAAGCCGCCCTCACGCCGATCGGCGTCATCGGCGGCCTCCGCGCCGTCACCTTCGCCAACTTCGGCGCGTTCGGCTTCGACGATCAGCCGTTCCGGGTCTGGGCGTCGAACACGACGACCGGCGCGCCGGTCATCGGATACGTGCAGACGGGGCCGAGTTCGTTCCAGGAAGTGCTCGGGCGGGAGCGCACGATCTCGGGATTCCGCCTCGTGGACGGCCGCGCCTCCTACGGCATCGGCCTCGAGACGTTCGCCCTCGGCTTCCCGATCCACTTCGACTGGTCGTGGCGGACGCTGTTCAACCGCGACTGGGAGGACATCGTGTACTCGGACGAGGCGCTGCTCGACGGCGAAGGAAGCGGCAGCCGCTGGCTGCGGCGTCCCAAGTTCAGCGTCTGGATTGGGTACGACTTCTAACGCCCGTCAATGTTGAAGTAGTGCTCCATGGGCCATCATTGCGTCAACCTCGTGCGGCTGCTGGCGGATTACCTCGAACACCGCCTGCCGCCGGACGTCGAGGCGGAACTGGATGGCCACCTGCATCGCTGCGCCCGGTGTGAGGCGCAGCTCCGGACGTATCAGTCCACCGTGTCGCTCCTGCAATCCGTCGGCGAGGACGAGCTCCCGCCGGATTTGCGGCTGACACTGAAGGCGTTCGTCGACGCGCGATGGCGCAGTCACTAGCGAAGCCCCCGTCCGCATCCGCGACGGAGATGGTGCAGGTCGTCCTGCCGAACGACGCCAACCCGCTCGGGTTCATCCTCGGCGGCACGGTGATGCACCTGATCGACATCGCCGGCGCCATCGCGTGCCACCGCCACACGCGCAGCCTGCTCGTGACCGCCGCGGTCGACGGGCTGCAGTTCCTGCATCCGATCAAAGTCGGCGATCTGATCATCCTGCAATCGCGCGTCACCGCCGTGTGGTCGACGTCGCTCGAAGTCGAAGTGGACGTGTTCTCGGAAGAGACGCTGACGGGCGTCCGGCGCATGACGAGCCGCGCGTATCTGACGTTCGTCGCGATCGATCGCGACGGTCAGCGCGTGCGGATCCCGGGGCTGATTCTGGAGACGGACGACGAGCGGCGCAAGGCGGCGGAGGCGGACGTGCGGCGCGCCGCCCGCCTCGAGGCGCGCAGCGCGCTCGACGCCCCCCGCGCGTAAGAGCCGGGTCTACAGACCCGGCCTACGTACCCACCGGGGTAGGCCTACGTACCCACCGGGGTAGGGCGGGTCTTCAGACCCGCCGCTACTTCTGGTAGTACGCCGCGTTCTTCGGGATGTAGCTGCTCCACTTCTCCGGCGTCTCGTCGAGCGCGAAGATCGCCTCGACCGGGCACGCCGGCACGCACGCGCCGCAGTCGATGCACTCGTCGGGATGGATGTAGAGCATCTCGGCGGCGGCGAACTCAGGCTCGTCCTTCCGCGGATGAATGCAGTCCACCGGGCACACATCGACGCACGCGGTGTCTTTGGTGCCGATGCAGGGTTCGCAGATGATGTAGGCCATTCGGTGCTCGCTTTCGAAACCAGTTACGTTCCAGGGTTCATTGCAGATATCCGAGCCGAAGCGAAATGCGTCTTGCCATGTCCGCCGCCGCGGCGGGTTCCGTGTCGCAGAACTCCGGTTCCGACGCGCCGTGGCCGAACACGCCGACACGCGCCACTTCGCGTCCGGTGTAGTCGTGGACCGGCGCGCACGTACAGAGCAGGCGTTGCGGATCCGACGGCGGCTCCGGACGGCCGAGCCGCACGAGCACGCGATCGGGCTGCGTGGCGTCGGTCGCCCCGGCCAGCTTGATGCACGACAGCCGCCGGCTCCCCGCATGATCGAAATAGCAGGCGCAGTGCCCCGGCATTTCCCGGCCGAACGCCGTGTGCATGCTGACTTCGTCGGGCCCGGCCTTCCACACGTACGTCACCTCACCCGCCGGCGGCATCGTCACGAACGTCCGCAGCCCGGCGCCGAGCGCGATCTCGCGGAGCACCGGGTACGCGTGCAGCCGCAGCTCCGAACGGCCGAGCAACCGGAAGCTGAGATCGAGCATCTTGAGGGTAAGGCGGTAGCGCGCCGTGTCTTCGTCCTGGCGCACGTAGCCGCGGCGCTTGAGCACGGCGAGCAGCCGGTGGACCGTCGGCGCCGGCTGCTTCAGCGAACGCGCCAGCTCGGTGACGCTGAGGCCGCGCTGCGCGCCGGCCAACGCTTCGCACAGCTCGAGCGCTTTCTCGAGCGACGTCGACACGCCTGGGGTGGACGGCATATTCCACTATGCGGAACGCGATTCCAAGTACAACCCCAACCTTATACCTCCGGAATGGCGGAATCAAGGGTGGGGTTAGGATTGGCGACATGATGCGCGTCTGGGCCCTGGCGGCTTGTGTGTGCTGTCTTGCCGCACCCGCCGCCGGCCAGGTGTTGCCCTCCAAGCCGGTCGAGCTGGCGGAAGGGACCGTCACAGTGGGCGGGGAAGTGGTCGGGACCGTGGGGGCCGACGATGATCGCGCGTTCTTCAACTACACCGACTACGAGCAGAACGCGCTGCGGATGATTCGTCTCGCGCTTTCTGCCGCGTGGCGCCCCTCCGATCGCGTCGCGGTGCTCGGCGAACTCCGCACGGAAGATTTCTCGCACCTCACCCCGTACGCCCTGTACGTGCGCGTGCGGCCCTGGCGGCACCTCGCGATCCAGGCGGGACGCATCCCGCCGGTGTTCGGCGCGTTCGGGCGGCGCGCCTACGGCTACGACAATCCGCTCATCGGCTATCCCCTCGCCTACCAGTACCTGACGTCGCTCCGCCCCGACGCCATTCCCGCGAGCGTCGACGATCTGCTGCTGATGCGCGGACGCGGATGGCTCGCCCACTATCCGATCGGCGCGCAGACCGAGGACACGGGCGTGCCGCTCGTCAGCGCCTATCGCTGGGACACCGGCGTCGAGGTGCACTGGGACAGCGAGCTGGTGGAGGCCGGCGTCGCGATCACGAGCGGCACGCTCTCGAATCCACGCGTGGACGACGACAATGGCGGACGGCAGGTGTCGGGCCGCGTCGCGTGGCGTCCGACCGTCGGACTCGTGCTTGGCGTGTCGGCGGCGCGCGGCGAATGGCTCGACGGCTCGATCAAGGACTCGCTCTCGCCGGCCCTGCGCGACGAATCGTACCCGCAGGCCGCGTGGGGATTCGACGGCGAGTACTCGCGGGATCACTGGCTCGTACGCGGCGAAATCGTGTCGAGCCGCTGGACGCTGCCGGCGATCGACGCTCCGCGGCTGGACGAGCCCTTGAGGGCCACGGGCGCGTACGTGGAGGGCCGCTATCGCCTTACGCCGCGCGTCTTCATCGCTGCACGCACGGACCGCCTCGGCTTCTCGACCGTACACGGCACGCTCGGGTCGGAGACGTGGGATGCGCCGGTCACGCGCCTCGAGGCGGGCGGCGGATATTTCTTTCAGCGCAATCTCGTGGGCCGCCTGGTTGTGCAGTCGAACTGGCGCGACGGCGGCCGCGTCGAGCAGCGCACGTATGTCTCCGGCCAGCTGTCGTACTGGTTCTAGCCTTCATGCGATCGCTCGCCGTACCCGCCGCCGTCCTCGCGCTCGCGCTCGCCGCGGGCCACCCGACATCTCAAGCCGCCGGCAGCACGATCCGGGGGCGGATCGAGGTGCATGAAGCCGAACCGGCGGCCGCGCGCCGTCCCGACGTCGCGGCACTCGGCGCCGCGCCGCCGCACGGCGCCGTCGATCGCCGCCGCAGCGTCGTGTATCTCGAGACCGCTCCCCGCGAGGCGTTCGAGGCGCGCGACGAGCCGCACGCGCGCCTGGATCAGCGGAACGAGACGTTCGTCCCCCACGTGCTCGCCATCGTCGCCGGCACGACGGTCGACTTCCCCAACAACGACCGCACGTACCACAACGTCTTTTCGCTCTCCAAAACGAAGTCGTTCGATCTCGGCCGGTACGCCGCCGGTCGTTCGAAGTCGGTCCGCTTCGACCGGCCCGGAATCGTCCGGGTGTTCTGCGACATCCACTCGCACATGAGCGCGTTCATCCTCGTCTTCGCGCACCGGTTCTTCGCGGTGACGGACGAGGATGGGCGGTATCATCTCGACGGCGTCCCGCCGGGCCGCTACACGCTCGCGGTGTGGAACGAAGCGCTGGAGGCCGAGCCGCGGCGCGTGACCGTCCCCGACAGCGGCGCCGACGTCGTCGTCGACTTTACGCTGCAATGAAGCCGCTCGCCTCGCTCACGAACCGGATCTTCCTCGCGGCGGCGATGCTCGCCGTGCTCTCGGTCGCCGCGGCGATCTACATCGTCAATGCGGCGGTCACCGAGCAGGCCGAGGGAGAGCTGCGGCGCGGCCTCGACGAAGCGGGCATCCTGCTCGACGAGAACCGCACCGTGCTGTTCGATCACTTCAAGCGCGAAGCGCGGCTGATTGCCGATCTGCCGGTGCTGAAAGCGGCCGTGAGCGAGACGGATGCCGCGACGGTGCGGCCGATCGCCGCCGACTACCGGCAGCAGCTCAGCGCGGACCTGTTCGTCGTGACCAACCGCGACGGACGCCTGCTCGCGCGGATCGGCGACAGCGACGTCGCCGACGAGGCGCTGCCGTCGACGCCCGCCGTCATGCAGGCGCTGGCCGGACGGGAGATCGTCTCGTTCTGGCCCGTCCAGCACGGCATCCTCCAGGTCGTGTCGGTGCCGATCTGGATCGACCGCGCGCATCCAGAAATTCTCGGCACGCTCAGCGTGGGCACGAGTCTGGACGATCGGCTCGCCTCGCGCTTCAAGGCGCTGACGAACAGCGAAGTCGTCTTCGGCGTCAGCGGCGCGATCCAGGCGGGGACGCTGCCCGCCGGCACGTGGACCGCGCTGGCGCCGCTGCTCGGCCAGGCGGGACGCAGCGGCAACGTGGAGCTCGAAGGCAACGATTACGCGTGGGTGGCGCGTCCGCTGGCGGCGACGACCGGGCCCGGCCAGCCGACCGCGCTGATTCTGCGGTCGCGCACGGAGCGCCTTCGCTTCCTGCGCGCGCTGCACGCGCGGCTCGGCCTGACGGCCCTCCTCGCCGTCCTGGCCGCGACCCTCCTGAGCTACGGCATCGCGCGCACCGTCACGCGCCCGCTCGGGACGATCACGACGACGATGCGCGAGATGGCGGCCACGGGAGATCTCACCCGCCGCATTCCCGTCCCCGCGGAGCAGGGCTGGCAGGACGAGGACGCGCGGCTGCTCGCGACGACGTTCAACACGATGACCAGCTCGATCGAGCGCTTCCAGCGCGAGGCCGCGCAGCGTGAACGCCTCTCGTCGCTCGGTCGCCTGTCGACGATCGTCGCGCACGAGATCCGCAATCCGCTGATGATCATCAAGGCGGCGCTGCGCGGCCTGCGGCGCGAAGACGTCCGGCCGGATCAGGTCGCGGGCGCCGTCCATGACATCGACGAGGAAATCACGCGCCTGAACCGCATCGTGACCGAGGTGCTCGACTTCGCGCGGCCGATCGCGTTCGATCTCGCGCCGGCCGACCTGAACGCGCTCGCGCGCGACGCGGTGCGCGCGGCAGGCGCGGGGGGGGCGCGCCCCGACGTGCGGCTGGACCTCGATCCGGCGCTGCCGGCGGCCGTCATCGACGCCGAGCGCGTCCGCCAGGCGCTCGTCAACATCGTCGGCAACGCCGTCCAGGCGGTCGAATCGCGCGGCGAAGGGGCGCCGCCCGACGCCGTGCGGTTGATGACGCGCCGGATCGACGATCATCGCGCGGCCATCGTCGTCTCGGACAAGGGGCCCGGCATCGCCCCCGAGGATCTGCCGCGCGTCTTCGAACCGTTCTTCACGACACGGCGGACCGGCACCGGTATCGGCCTCGCCATTTCCCGCAATATCATCGAAGGCCTGGGCGGACGGATTACCGTCTCCAGCCACGTCGGCCGCGGCACCGAGGTCCGGATCGAGCTGCCGCTGCAGAGTGCACCCGTGTTATGAACGCGACCGGTTCGATTCTTCTCGTCGACGACGAAACCAAGATCCGCAACGCGCTGGCCTCGGCGCTCCGCGAGGAAGGGCACGAAGTGGTCGCGACCGACAGCCCGCGCGAAGCGCAGCGGCTGCTCGGCCGGCGGTTCTTCGACGTCCTCGTCGTGGACAACCTGATGCCCGAGTTGAGCGGCCTCGATCTGATCCGTGAGCTCGTGGAAGCCTTGCCCGAAGGAGATCGGCCGCAGATCCTGATGATGACGGCGCACGCCACCGTCGAGAGCGCGATCGCCGCCATGAAGCTCGGCGCGCTCGACTACCTCCAGAAGCCGTTCGAGATCGACGAGCTGCTGGTCGTCGTGAACCGCGCGCTCGAACATCAGCGCCTGCGGACGCAGCACGGGTATCTCATCAGCGAGCGCGACGAGGAATTCAACCACTACGGCCTCGTCGGCCGCAGCCGCGGGATGCAGGAGGTCATTCGCACCGCCGGCATCGTCGCGCAGTCGCGCAGCACGGTGCTGATCACCGGCGAAACCGGTACGGGCAAGGAGATGGTCGCGCGCGCGATTCACTATCACAGCGCGCAGCGCGAGATGCCGCTCATCAAGGTGAACTGCGCCGCGATCCCGGAGAACCTGCTGGAATCGGAGCTGTTCGGCCACGTCCGCGGCGCGTTCACCGGCGCGCTCAACAACAAGAAGGGCAAGTTCGCGCTCGCCGACGGCGGCACGATCTTCCTCGACGAGATCGGGACGATGGCGACGCCGCTGCAGGCGAAGCTGCTGCGCGTGCTGCAGGAGCGCGAGTTCGAGCCGCTCGGCTCCGAGCGCAGCCAGAAAGTGGACGTCCGCGTTATCACGGCGACGAACCGCGACCTGCGGCAGATGGTGATGGACGGGAAGTTCCAGGAGGATCTCTACTACCGGCTGAACGTCATCCCGATTCACATCCCGCCGCTCCGTGAACGGCGCGACGACATTCCGGTGCTGGTCGAGCACTTCATCCGCAAGCACGCGCAGCGCGCGGGCAAGCGCATCGACGGCATCGAACCCGCCGTCCTCGAGGCGCTGCGGGCGGCCGACTGGCCCGGCAACGTGCGCGAGCTCGAAAACACCGTCGAGCGCGCCGTCGTCCTCTCCACGTCCGCGACGATCGGCCCCGTAGCCGTGCGTCTCGTCGGCATTCCCGCGGCCGCGCCGGCGGGATTGCCGTCGCTGCTCCTCCGCCAGAATCTGGATTGGGCCGAGCGCGAAACGGTGCGGCGCGCGCTCGAAGCATCGGGCGGCGTGAAGAAGGACGCCGCGGAAGCGATGGGCATCAGCCAGCGCGCCCTCAGCTACTACCTCGCGAAGCACCGGATCGAATGACTTACGCCCGCCGAAACCGCTTACCCCGGGCGTAACGGCACCCGGCGCATTCGCGCCGATCATGCGGACGTTTTCGGGATCGGCCGCGGCATCCCGTTTGCCGTCGTCAGCCGCATGTCGATCTGTTCGAACGTCCTCATGCTCGCCCTGTTCGCGGCCGTCCCGGCCGGCGCGCAGACACCCGCGGCGCCTCCGGCGACGGCCGCCGCCCAGCAATCCGATCCCGACGTCCGCGTCGATCCCCTGCAGCCGGACTTCACGCTCGCCGCGCTGCCGACGACGCTGCGCGTTCCGAACCACAAGCTCGCATTCCGCGTGACCCACCGCTTCTCGCGGTCGTTCGGCGCGGGAGACATCGGGGATCTGCTGGCGGATTTCTTCGGCCTCGACTCCGGCGCACAGATCGGACTCGAACTGCGCTACGGTCTGCGCCGCGGCACGCAGATCGGCATCCACCGCACGAACGATCGGACGATTCAGCTGTTCGCACAGCAGAGCATCCTGCAGGAGCGGGACGGCCGTCCGTTCGGGCTGGACGGCATCGTCACGTTCGAGGGGCGCGACAACCTGCACCAGCAGCACCAGTCGGCGCTGGGCGCGATCCTGTCGAAGCGGCTGCTGAACCACGCCGTCGTCTATGCCGAACCGCTCGTCGTGTTCAACACGAATCCGGACGAAGGAGACGTGGCCGACGAGAACAACACATTCATGGCGGGCCTGGGAGCGCGGGTTCGCGTGCTGCCCTCGTTGTACGTGACGGGCGAAATCACGCCGCGCCTGGCGGGCTACGACCCCAAGGTGAATCAGATGACGTTCGCGCTCGAAACGCGCGTCGGCGGCCACACGTTCCAGGTGAACGTCGGCAACGGCTTCGGGACGACGTTCGGGCAGATCGCGCGCGGCGGAGAGACCTACGACTCGTGGTTCCTGGGGTTCAATATCTCGAGGAAGTTTTTCTGAGTTCGAGGTTCGAGGGGCGAGGGGCGAGGTTCGAGGGGCGGGGCGTCAGTAGTCGTACACGCCGCGGCCGACCTTCCTGCCCAGACGCCCGGCTTTGACGTACTGGGCGAGCAGCGGACACGGACGGTACTTTTCGCCCAGGCTCCGGTGCAGGTATTCGAGAATGCTGAGGCGCGTGTCGAGGCCGACGAGGTCGACCAGCTCGAAGGGTCCCATCGGATGGTTGAGGCCGAGCTTCAGGGCCTTGTCGATGTCGCGCGCCGAGGCGACGCCTTCCATGAGCATGTAGAACGCCTCGTTGCCGATGCTGGCGTTCACCCGGGTCGTGATGAAGCCGGGGGACTCGCGCACGAGGACGGTCTCCTTGCCCATCGCGCGCGCCACCTGCTCGATCGCCTCGATCGTCGCGGGCGCGCTCTCGAGCGCCTGGACGATCTCGATCAGCTTCATCTTGTGGACGGGATTGAAGAAGTGCATGCCGGCGACGCGCCGCGGATTGCGCAGCGATCCGGCCATCTCCGTGATGCTCAGCGCGGACGTGTTGCTCGCGATCACCGCGCCGGCCGGCGCGAGCCGCTCGATCTCGGCGAACAGGGCGAGCTTGAGATCGATCTTCTCGGGCGCCGCCTCGATGACCAGATCGGCGCCGTCGAGCGCGTCGGCCAG
>DASSOM010000229.1:0-3529 GCA_035700625.1 Vicinamibacterales bacterium | reverse complement strand
GCTCGAATCGTGAGACTTCACGATGGAGATGATCGCGGCCGGCCTCCGTGATTTCGTACACGCGTACGCGGCGGCCGGTGTTCGACACGCGCCATTCCGCTTTGAGCAGCCGTGCCTTCAGCATGCGCTGCAGCGCCGGATACAACGACCCCTCTTCGACGGCGAGCAGATCGTTCGACATCCGCTGGATGTGCTGCGCCAGTGCGTAGCCGTGCAGCGGCTGCTGCGCGACGGTGCGAAGGACCATCATCTCGAGCGCGCCGGGAAAAAGATCGCGAGAGCTGTCCGTCATGTCGTAAGGCTCGTGGCGTCGCCGATTCGTAGGGCGCCCCTTCATTGGGCGCCACTGCACCCCATTTTGCTCTAGGCCTAGCCGGAACAGACGTAAACCAAAGGCTGGACGTACCGTCCACAGATCGTCTAGGATGGACATATCCGAAATGGACATATCTACACCGCTCAAACCAGCCATTCTGCACATCCTGCTTGCCCTGGCGACGGAAGACCGCCACGGCTACGGCATCATGCAGGCCGTTCGCGAGCAGAGCAGGGGGACGGTGCCGCTGCGCACCGGCTCGTTCTACCGCCACCTCTCGAATCTCATCGACGCCGGCTGGGTCGTTGAAGCCGAAGGCCGGCCGGAGCACGATGACCCACGCCGCGGCGCGTACTACCGCCTGACCGAGGCCGGGCGGGACGCCGTCGCCACCGAGCGCCGGCGTCTTGGCGCGCTGTTGGCGGCGTTTCCGTCGAACGACGGATCTACGCGCGAGAGGCCCGCGTGACCAGCCGTCCGTTTTTGGGAAAAAAGGGGGCTGTCCCCTTTTTTCTGCGCTGCTATCCCGGCCGCGCGCGCGACCGTTTCGCTCCGGGCATGCGCTACGCCTTCGAGAGCGAACACGCCGACGCCCGCGCCCGCGGCCGCATCTACGTCATCGCGTTCTGGATCGGCGCGGTTGCCGACGCAGTCGCGTTCCACGCATCGCAGTTCACCCGAGGAGGACCGTTCATGAAGGGCATCTTCACGACCGATGCGCGCGATGCGCTGCGCTCGCTTCGGGCCACGCCGGTGGTCACGCTCATCGCTGTCGCCTCCCTTGCGCTCGGCATCGGCGCGAACGCGGCGCTCTTCTCGATCCTCAACAGCCTCGTTTTCAAGACGCTGCCCGTCCGCGATCCCGCGAGCCTCGCGGTCATCGACGACGGGTCGTGGACGAATCCGATCTGGGAGCAGATCCGCGAGCATCGCCGCGAACTGTTCGATGACGCGTTCGCCTGGTCGGGCACGCGGTTCAATCTCTCCGGACATGGCGCGACCGATTACGTCGCGGGTGCATGGGCGAGCGGCAGCATGTTCGACGTGCTCGGCGTGCGTCCGGAAATCGGCCGGACGTTCACGCTCGCAGACGACGTGCGCGGCGCGCCCGCGGTCGCCGTCGTCAGCCACGCGTTCTGGCAGAACCGGTTCGGCGGCGCGAGCGACGTGATCGGACGTCAGCTCACGATCAGCGGTATGGCGGTCACGGTGATCGGCGTGATGCCGCCGTCGTTCGTAGGGCCCGACGTCGGACGCCGCGCGGACGTCGTGGTTCCGATTGCGGCGCTGTCACAAACGCCGGGCGGTACCCAGCAGCTCGATGGCCGGTCGAGCTGGTGGCTGGACATCATGGTGAGGCTGCGGCCGGGTGAAGGCATCGATCAGGCGACGGCGCGTCTCGATGCGCTGCAGCCCGCGATCAGGCAGGCGACGCTGCCTCAGGACTGGCCAGCGAAGGAACAGGAGCGGTATCTGAAAGAACCGCTGAAGCTCGTGTCCGCCGCGACGGGCGTATCGGATCTGCGTCAGACCTACGTGACGCCGCTTCGGATCGTTCTCGCGGTCGTCGGAGCGGTCCTCCTCATTGCGTGCGCAAACCTCGCGAACCTGCTGCTCGCGCGGGCCGCCGCGCGGCGGCACGAGATGAGCGTCCGCCTGGCGCTCGGCGCGACGCGCTGGCGGCTCGCAAAACAGCTGCTGCTGGAAAGCGTGCTGCTCGCGTCGGCCGGTGCCGTGCTCGGTCTTGCGATTGCCAGGTGGGGTGGTGCGCTGCTCGTTGCGCAGCTTTCGACGGGGCGCGACAGCGTGGCGCTGGACCTCTCGACGGATTGGAGGGTCGCCGGATTCACGGTCGCCGTCGCCGCGGCGACGACCCTGATTTTCGGACTCGCGCCCGCCATCGGCGTCAACGGCGTCGCGCCGCAGGACGCCATCAAGGAGCAGAACCGAACGATTGCGGGTGACCGCCGGTTCGGCCTGCGCAACCTGCTCGTCGGCGGACAGGTGGCGCTGTCGCTCACGCTGATCGTGGCCGCGGCGCTCTTCATCCGAAGCCTGACCGGTCTTCTCCACGCGCCGCTCGGGTTCGACGCGGAGCCGCTGCTCGCGGCCGACATCGGTCTGAACGGGATTGAAGATCCTGACGAGCGTCTCGGTGTCCTGGAGCGGCTGCGGGTGGCCGCGGCGGCGGTCCCCGGCGCCACGGACGCTGCCGTGTCGGTACTCAACCCGGTCGGCCGCATGTCGTGGAACACGCGGATCGAACAGGATCCCCACGGGCCGGCACTTTCCGATCGCGACCGCATCACGTGGGTCAACGTCGTGTCGCCAACCTGGTTCAAGACACTCGGCATACGCCTCGTCGCCGGGCGCTACTTCGATGACCACGACGTCAAGGGCTCGCCGCTGGTGACGGTCATCAGCGAAACGCTTGCGCGCCGCCTGTTCCCCGACGGGCGGGCCGTCGGGCGCGACATTCACGCGGGTCTGGAAGGACCCAAGATCAACGCGCTGCGCGTCGTCGGCGTCGTGGCCGACACGGTTTATCAAACGCAGCGCGCCGGTCTCCAGCCGACGTTGTATGCGCCTCTCGCGCAGACGGACGATCTCGGGTCGGCGCTCGTGCTCACAGTACGTTCGGCATACGGCACTCCGGAGGCCATGTCGCGCGATTTCGCCACGGCCATCGACAGAGCGGATCCACGCGTGGCGTTCACGATTCGTCCGATGTCGAGCCAGCTCCAGCAGGCGATCCAGCGCGAACGGCTCGTGGCCATTCTGGCGGGGCTCTTTGGCGGCCTGGCGCTCGCGTTAGCCGCCATCGGGCTGTATGGCGTGACGTCGTACGGCGTGAGCCGGCGGCGTGCGGAAATCGGCGTGCGGATGGCGCTCGGCGCGGATCCGTCCGGAGTCATCCGTCTCGTGCTCGGCCGGCTCGTGCTGCTTCTGGCGTTCGGCGTCGCGGCGGGCCTCGCGCTCAGCTGGTGGACGTCGCGGTTCGTCGCGGCGCTGCTCTTCGGACTCGGCCCGCGGGATCCGACGACGTTTGCAGCCGCGGCGATAGCCCTTGGCGTCGTCGGCTTGCTGGCGGGATGGCTGCCCGCGCGCCGTGCCGCGCGCATCGACCCGGTGCGCGTGCTGCGGGAATCGTAGCGCGCTTACGCGCGCGGTGCTCGGTGCTTCGTGCTCGGTGCTCGGTGCACGTGCTCGGTG